>NZ_CP108530.1 GCF_036002945.1 Streptomyces sp. NBC_01224
TACCACATCGCTGCGCGATGTGCAAGCGAACCACCGCGCTTTGCGCGGTGGTTGCGCACCCGCTCCGCGGGTGCGGACTCTGGTGCTGCGCACCAGAGTTGACTCCGTTTCACGGAGTCTGCGCTTCGCGCAGTGTGCCCGGCAGAGCCGGGCCAACTCCCTCCGCTTCGCTCCTGGAGTTGGGGGCCGGCCCGCGTTGCGGGCCGGTGGGCCCCGCTGTGCGGGGCCCTGTCTGGCGGGATGTCAGGCGCGAGTGATCGGAACTCTTGTAAGGGAGTTGACGGATACTTCGCATCCGTCTGATGGTGTGTCCGCTGCGCTCCCCCACCCTGGTTCTTCCGGCTACGCCTCCAGGACCTGAAGCCCGCTACGCGGGCTTGGCTGGCTACAAGGGGTGGGGGGTCGCTCGTCCGTATCGGGTTCCAGTGTAGTGGGTGCATCAAGTTTGATTCAGCATGTACCGTTGGCAGAAACGAGTGACATACTGATGGCTTGGGGACCACTGATGGGCAACGCGCAGGCTTATCCGATCTACCGAACCTTTGACGCAGCAAGCATTATTTCTGTGGCTTTCGATCTTGTCCGGTGCGGAGAGGGTTATGAAGGCGAGACTGGATACCTCGATGCAGAGCTGGGCGATGTCGATGATGTGCTGAAGGCTCGTAACCTCTTTCCGGATGCGTGGTTCTCCCACCGTCGTTCTAACTTTCGGGGTGCCGACCTGTCTGATGACGCCGCGGTGTTGACTGGACTGCTGCCCATGCAGCTTGATGCGGAGGAAGTCTTGGAGGGGGACGTTCTCTCCAGGGCCGTAGAGGTGCTGCGCCCTGCGGTGTGGGGGCAGCTCGCGTGGATGGCTCTCAGGTGGCCGGCCATACCGGAGCTCGGCCTAGGACCTGAGTACGCACGCACAGGCGTTCAGGCCTGCTTCAACATCGATGCCAACCATGAACCAGTGGCGGGACATACGGTCTACGTCCACGTCTATCCCGGTGATGAAGACAGAGCACGTCACCTTGCTCGCATGATCGGAAAGGACGTCATCGGCCCTCCTGAGCACGGTTGGTGAGAATTTATTTTACGGCGACGGTTGAACAGGCGAGATGAGAGAGCGAGCAGAGTGAAGGGTTATTTTCAGCTTCGAGAGCATCAGGTAGATCAGAAGGAAAAATTCCGGAGGTGGGTTGGTTTTCCTGCAAGGTCATCTGTGCCCCCGCAGGGTGGCCGGGGCACGATCGTGTCAGCGACCGGCTCGGGCAAGACGATCACGGCCGCCGCGTGCGCGCTGGACTGCTTCCCGGGCGGCCGGATCCTGGTGACCGTGCCAACCTTGGACCTGCTCGTGCAGACCGCCCAAGCGTGGCGCCTGGTGGGCCACCGGGCCCCGATGGTCGCGGTGTGCTCGCTGGAGAACGATGCGGTCCTCAACTCGCTGGGGGTGCGCACCACCACCAACCCGATCCAACTGGCCCTGTGGGCCGGGTCCGGGCCGGTCGTCGTGTTCGCCACGTACGCCTCCCTGGTGGACCGCGAGGACATCGACGCACCGATGGGCCAGGGGAAGGTTCGTGGGCCGTTGGAGGCCGCTCTGGCGGGCGGAGAGCGGCTCTATGGCCAGCAGATGGCGGGCTTCGACCTCGCGATCGTGGATGAGGCACACGGCACCGCTGGTGATCTTGGTCGTCCGTGGGCGGCGATCCATGACAACGCCCGTATCCCGGCGGCCTTCCGGCTCTACCTGACCGCCACGCCGCGCATCCTCGCCGCGGCCCGGCCGCAGAAGGGCGCGGACGGCCAGGAGGTGGAGATTGCGACCATGGCCGACGACCCGGACGGCACGTACGGCGCGTGGCTCGCAGAACTCGGTCTGAGCGAGGCGATCGAGCGCGAGATCCTCGCCGGGTTCGAGATCGACGTGCTGGAGATCCGCGACCCCTCCCCCGTGATCGGGGAGTCCGAAGAGGCGCGGCGCGGCCGGCGCCTGGCCCTCCTGCAGACCGCGCTCCTGGAGCACGCCGCCGCGTACAACCTCCGCACGGTCATGACGTTTCACCAGAAGGTGGAGGAAGCCGCCGCGTTCGCGGAGAAGCTGCCTCGGACCGCTGCCGAGCTGTACGTCAACGACGCATCCGACGAGGACCTGGCCGCCGCGGACAAGCTGCCGAAGTCCTCCATCGACGCGGAGTTCTACGAACTCGAGGCCGGCCGCCACGTACCCCCGGACCGCGTCTGGTCGGCGTGGCTGTGCGGCGACCACCTCGTCAGCGAGCGGCGCGAGGTGCTGCGCCAGTTCGCAGGCGGCATCGACGCCGCCAGCCGCCGGGTCCACCGCGCGTTCCTCGCGAGCGTTCGCGTGCTCGGGGAAGGCGTCGACATCACCGGTGAGCGAGGTGTGGAGGCTGTCTGCTTCGCGGACACCCGCGGTTCCCAGGTCGAGATCGTGCAGAACATCGGCCGGGCGCTGCGGCTCAACAAGGATGGCAGCACGAAGGTGGCCCGGATCATCGTGCCGGTGTTCCTGGAGCCCGGCGAAGACCCGACCGACATGGTCGCCAGCGCCTCGTTCCGGCCCCTTGTGGCGGTTCTCCAGGGCCTGCGCAGTCACGATGAGCGCCTGGTCGAACAGCTCGCCTCCCGCGCCCTCACCAGCGGCAAGCGCAAGGTCCACGTCCAGCGCGACGAGGACGGACGGATCGTCGGAGCCAGCGGCCAGGACCACAGCGAGGACCAGGAGCAGGACGACACCCACGCCGCCGCCGAGTCCGCCCTACTCCACTTCTCCACCCCTCGTGACGCCGCGACCATCGCCGCATTCCTGCGCACCCGGGTCTACCGGCCCGAGAGCCTGGTCTGGCTCGAGGGCTACCAGGCCCTCCTCCGCTGGCGAGCCGAGAACGAGATCACCGGCCTCTATGCCGTGCCCTACGACGTTGAGGTCGAGGTGGGCGTCACGAAGGACTTCCCCCTTGGGAGGTGGGTGCACCAGCAGCGGAAAGCACTGCGGGCCGGGGAGCTGGAAGCGCGGCGCAAGACCCTGCTGGACGCACCCGAAGCCGGGATGGTCTGGGAGCCCGGCGAAGAAGCCTGGGAGAACAAACTCGCCGCGCTCCGCTCCTACCAGCGGGCCACCGGACACCTCGCACCCCGGCAAGACGCGGTATGGGGCGAGGGCGAGGCGATGACGCCCGTCGGCCAGCACATGGCCAACCTCCGCCGGAAGGGCCAGAAGAACGGCCTGGGCAAGGACCCGGAGCGGGCGGCGGAACGCGCGGCGCAGCTCACCGCGATCGACCCGGACTGGGACTGCCCCTGGCCACTGGACTGGCAGCGGCACTACCGGGTGCTCGCGGACCTGGTCGACGCCGATGGCGTGCTGCCCGAGATCCAGCCTGGCGTGCTGATGGACGGCGATGACATCGGCAAGTGGCTGGAGCAGCAGAAGCAGCCGGTCACCTGGGCGAAGCTCCTCCCCGAGCAGCAGGAGCGGCTGACCGCGCTGGGCGTCCAGCCCGCTGAGGCGGCGCCTGCCGCCCAGGCTGCCCCGCGTACGGCGAAGGGCCCGAGCAAGGCACAGCAGGCGTTCCAGCGAGGCCTGACGGCACTCGCGCAATGGGTCGAACGGGAAGGCGTGGGCCGACCGGTACCCCGGAAGGCGGTGGAGACCTTGCCCGACGGAACCGAGACCAAGCTCGGCATCTGGTACAGCAACACCAAGTCCAGGCGGGACAAGCTCACCGCCGAACAACTCGACGCACTACGCAAGCTCGGGGTGGAGTGGGCCGTGTAGCGTCCGGTGCTGGTTTCAATAGCAAGTCGCTTCCGCATCGGCAGACATCACCCTCGGAGAGCATGTGCACATGAGAGAAGTACGCAAGAGAATCATGGCCGTATCCGGAATGCTGGCGGCTGTCGTCCAGGACGGCTTCAAGTTCCCGGCAGGAGTGGGCTCTCGGTGATACCCCAGATCCAGAGGGCGCGTTCGGGTGGACAGTGGCTCGGGACACGGGCCGCCCTCCGCGTTCCCGTCGTACTGATAACTCTCGTCGCCGGCGCGGTGGGAACCGCCTCCTGTGGCCAGGACAGCCCCGGCGTGGCATCGCCACAAGCGCCGAGGACAGTGGCACCTCGTCCCGAGCCGTCCGCAACACAGACCCTGCCGCAGGCCTCCGATCTGCCCAAGCATGCGGTGACCAGCGACAAACAGGCCACGCTTAGCCCGGGCAGGACGATGGCCACGGGATACACCGGGAACGATTTCCTCACCGGACTGGCGAAGGACTGGAAGATCCGACTCGAAAAGCCCATCGAGCAGGAGATGCCCAACGGGAAAATGAGGACGTACGTTCACGGGCGCGGCAAGAACGGGATGACCGTGTCGGCCGGCTACGCCGATCACAAGAACATGTCCTCCCTGCTGTGCCGCGCGGGTACGAAGGAACCAGGCGATTTCGAGTTCCTGGCTTCCTGCACAGGTCTCGACGTCGCCGGAATCGACCATGACAAGGCGTCCTCGTGGCTCGACCGGGCGAAGAAGGAGACCGACTCCCTGTACGAGAAGCAGGTGACCAAGACGGGAATCGAAAAGGAGTACGTTGTCAGCGGAGTGTTGGTCTCGGGCCCGGTGAGGATGGTTCTGCACCGCGCATACGAGAGGTACTCACTGAGGATCCTCGGAGGCGCAGCGGCGTAGCGGCATCAGCAGGATTCCAGGGTCAAGGCCCCTCGTCGACCTCGGATTGAAGTGGGCAGCACAGGACCCGGAGCGGGCGGCGCAGCGCGCGGCGCAGCTCACCGCGAACGACCCGGACTGGAACTGCCCCTGGCCACTGGACTGGCAACGCCACCACCGCGTCCTCGCCGACCTGGCCGATGCCGACGGCCAGCTGCCCGGCATCACACCCGGCGTCCTCATGGACGGCGACGACATCGGACTGTGACTGGAGCAGCAGAAGCCCGGACACCTGGGCGCGGCTCCTCCCCGAGCAAGGCGCAGCAGGCGTTCCAGTGCGGGCTGACGGCACTCGCGCAGTGGGTGCACGCACAGCCATGGCATGCACCTCAGCACTTTGCTCGTTGCCCTGTTGCGTACCCAAAGACGCCCACGCAGCACTGGCAATCGGCGGGTCGAACCGGGGCGCTCTGCCCTCGGTCCGTCACCGTCCCTGTCTCCCGTTCTGCGTCTGTAGCCCAGGTTTGCCCATCGTGTGCCCTGTACGGCGGATCTCGATCGTGGGAGGCCGCGTCTGTGAGAGGTATGGCAGCGCAGACAGCCATAGGGGTCAAGCGCCGGGGAGAGTCGTGGGGGAGATCAGCGACGGAATTGAGCGAGCGCTGCTGACGCGCCCGGTACCTACAGGCGCCTCGGCACTGCGTTTCCTCATGAGGGCCGAGAAGGGCTCCACGAAGAAGGTGGCACGCCTCCTGGGCGTTTCACAGCGCACCGTGCAGCGGTGGGTGACAAAGAAGCCCGGAACACGTCGTCCGCCAGGTGCGCAGCATGCCCAGGCGATCGAGGAAGCGGTCCTGGCTCGGTGGCAGCCCCGAATACGGGCCCGTCGGCGTGCCCAGGCCGAGGCGGAGGGCTTCGTCTTCCACACCAGGGCGCGATTCGGGTTCGCGGCTCCTGCAGGCTCCTCGGACGACCCGCGGGTGCGGTGGATCACCCAGTACCTGCCTGGAGAGGTCGCCCGGGAACTCTTCGCCGCCCGGGATGCCGGCGCAGGCGAGCAGCAGCAGATGGTGATCCTCGCTCGCGCGCTGGGGCACGCCTACTTCCGCGACGGGGGCCACCGCGCCCACGGCCTGCACATCGCCTTCAGCGACCTCGAGTTCGCCGACTTCTCGATCGGCTGAGCCTGGCCCGTCGCGTAACAACGTCAGGGTGTTCAGCGTCGTGGGGACCTGGCGCGGCTGGCCGGTACCGCTTCGTACCTCTCGGCTTCCTGCCGCTCGCGCCAGTCCCACTCCACACGGCCGACCGGGCCTTTGCGGCGAGCCGCGAGCGGCTGGGGCGGGCGCAGCCTGGCCGTCTCCGCCACGCGCAGCAGGTGCCCACGGTCCCCTGGCGCGGCAAGCAATTCCTGCTCCTCGCCGGAGGCGAGGCGGGTGAAGCAGGCCGCGGCCCGCAGGAAGCCGCCGGCCCAGGGCGGTACGGGGTAGGCGGCGCAGCCGTCGGTGTAGCGGGCGCGGTCGTGCAGGGCGAGCATGGCCGCGGCGTCGTCGTAGTCGCGGGGGCGGGCGGTGGCGAGTTGCTGGAGGGAGGCGCCGGTGAACAGTGCGGCAGCGACGGCCGCGGCCAGGCGAGGATGTGCGGTCGCCGCGTGCAGCCGGTGGGCGACGCGCCGGGCGGTGGGCGCGGTGAGAGGCGCGGGCGGTGGGCGGTGCCGCCAGGCGATCGACGGTGGCGTGCACGGGTCGGCGCAGGGGCGGGGGCTGTCGTAGGAGACGAGGCGGTCCAGTGCGGGCAGGTTGAGCCACCGGCCGACTGGCCCGGCGGGCTCGTCTGCGGGCGGGGGTTCGGTGACAGGCGTGCCGTAGTAGTGGCGGTGGGCAGCCTCGAAGTCGGCGGTGAGGGAGTAGTCGGCCGTCTGCAGGGCCTGGTGGAGAGCGGCGGGGAGGTGTGGGCGGTGGCAGACCAGGGTCAGGTGGATACCGGTGAGGGCCTGTAGCTGCAGGAGGCGCGTCGTGCGGCGGGCGGTGAGGCGGTGGGCGCGCAGGACGGTCAGCCGGGTAATGGGCAGGGCGGTCATCCAGGCGGTAGCTGCTTGCCAGGCGGGCTGACGGCCGGCAAGGAAGCGGCCCGGGAGCAGGGGCGGTTTGCCCAGGGCGGCGAGAAGGTCGTGGGCGAGGCCGGTCTCGCTGGTGGTGCCCGGGCCGGGGTGCAGGGTGATCCGGCCGGACGGCGGATGGTGGGCGGCCAGAGCAGTGTGCGTGTGAATCGCGTCGTCGCCGGGGTCCAGGACCACAGTGATGGACGGCGAAGTCGCGGCGGGACAAACTCAGCGCGGAACAGCGCGACGCACTACGGAAGCTGAGCGTGGACTGGGCATGAGTTCCGGCGGAGGGTTGCCTGCCGTGTGCCGGGAGGCAGCCCTTTACGGCGTGGGGTGATCCAGAGACCGCTAAGGCACCATGCCTGGGTGGACATAGACATTGCGAGGAGCAGCTCAAGCGGTTCGCCGGGCTCGGACCGTCATATTGGTTTGGTGAGGTTCGGGCTGGGCCGGTAGTGGGCGACTCCTGCGTAGGACATCCCCAGTGAGGTGGTGAGGGTCTTGGCGTCGAGTTCATCGGCGAGGGTGAGCAGGCGAGTAGAGCGCAGGATGCGGGGCCGGAGGCCAGTAGGGGCGAGGGTGTCGCGGATGTGAGCGGCGCCGGCGGGGCCGTGGTGGGTGCGGGTGAGCCGAGTGACGAGCAGGTGGGGGTTGTCCGAGCCCAGTTGGTGTCGGTGTTCTTGGCAGCGTTGGAGTGCGGTCCAGGTCGCGTCGTCGAGCGGGATGGCCAGGGATCTGCCGGGGAAGTGGACGCTGTGGTGATGGGGGTTGATCCCGGTGTCAGAGAGCTGGCGCAGCTCGGTGATGGTTGCTGCGTGGAGCAGGGCGGCGAGGCCGATGAATGCCTCGTGCGGGTGTATGTCGTGGTGGGTGGTCCACCGCTGGTACAGGGTGCGCTGCTGGGTCAGGGTGAGGGTGGGACCTTTGAATCCCCTGTGCTGTACGGCATTTATGGGGTCGGTGGGGTTGTGGAGGATGGCTTTGGAGTAGTGGGCGTACGCGAAGAACTGGCGCAGTCCCGCGAGTCGGGATGCGCGGAGGGCCGGGTTGAGGGCCAGGAAGGATTCCAGATGGGCGGTGGTGACACTGGCCCAGTTCGTGTGGCCCTCGGTGTGGAGGTGGAGGGCCAGGTCGCGGACGGCAGTAAGTCGGATCTCGATGGTTTTCAGCTGGTTGGGGCGTAGTCCCAGTTGTTCGGCTTGCTCGCGCTGTCGCAGGAGGAAGGCGGCGAACTTCTTGGCCTGGGGGCGCAGAGGGGTGGGTGTGGCCTCGATGCGGCGGGCTCGGCGTTCTGTTGCTCGTCTGTCGGAGCGGCGTGGTGGTGGGTCGAGGTGGCCGTGGGTGCGGAAGAAGTCGGTGAGCGCTCCGACGAGTTCGGGGGCATCGCTTTTAGCGCGGGCGAGGAGGCTGCAGGGGTCGCAGGACTCGGCGTGGAGGAGCAGGCGCGCGGTGGTGGCGATGAGGTCGGCCGCGTAGATCGGGTGTCGGTGCGCTGCGAGGTGTACGGCGAGGTCGCTCCACCAGGAGGGCGGGGCGGGCATGCGCTTGGCCCAGCCCGCCGCGCGGGTCAGGACTGTGTGGGGTGAATGCTCGTAGCAGCGCTTGCAGAGGCCTTTGGCCCACCGGCCGCTGGTTCCGCATTGCTCGCAGTGGGCTGGGGGCGGGGCGGCAGTGGGATCGGTACAAGCTCGGCAGCGCTGGGTCGCCGCGTCGAGGGCACGTCGGCGTCCGCAGTGCTGGCAGGGGCCCCGAGCTCGTTCTCCGGCGGATCGGCGTCGGCATGCCGCGCACAGGTCCTGGGCGGAGCGCCGTGGTGCGCCGCAGAGCGTGCAGGTGCGTGAGCACCAGGGGCAGCGGCCGGTGTCGGGGTGCAGCCAGCGCAGTCGGTGGCAGGCCGGGCAGTTGTCTTTGACACGAGAGGGTGTGGCACGGGTGGTCGTGGGCGGGTCCGTCGCGGGGTGTGCGGGGCGGGGTGCGGTCACAGCGGTGGCAGGGATCGGTGGCTGGGCACGGGCTGCTGTCGAGGTGGTGGGGTGGTGCGTGGTCCAGGTGGTGGGGGTATGGCGGGCTCGCCGACGGTAAGCAGGTCGCCTGGGGTGCAGTCCAGGGCGGCGCACAGGGCGGCCAGGGTAGAGAGCTTCACCTGGGAGGGCTGTTTGGTGAACAGGGCGGACACCGATGCCGCAGACAGCTCGAGACCGGCCCGCTCGGCGAGCAGGCGGCGCAGTTCGGTGCCGGTCCAGATACCGCGCTGTGCCGCGGTCATCCGAAGTCTCCACTCCACCTGCGGTGGCGGGGGCATGGGCTCGACGGCGTGCAGAGGGGGTGGTGTGGTCATGGGTGTCCTGCCCTGGGGTCAGCTGGCCAGGTTAGTGACGGCGGTCGACGTGGCGCGGCGCCAGGCGTCTTCGACGAAGGTGAGCGAGGGCCGCACGTAGGCCATCGTCGAGGCGATGTGCCAGTGACCGAGGAGCTGCTGGACGGTGAGCAGGTCCATGCCCTTCTCGTAGTGTGGGTCGCGCAGGCCCGGCGCAGATCGTGCGGGGTGAACCGGTCGTCTGCGGGGCGGCCTTCCAGGTCCAGGAGGTGGCAGAGGCGGTCGCGTACGGTGTCCGGCTTCAGCGGCTGGCCGTGGGCGTCGCAGAACAGCGGGGCGGTGTCGGGGAAGAAGGGGCGTACGTCTCCCAGGTACCAGGCGAGGATCTGGTCCAGTCCGTCGAGCATGGGTGCCCATCTCGGGCGGGGCCCCGAGGTGTTGGCCGCCTTGCCGAATCGGACGTGGAGTTTGCCTGTCGGGCCGAGTGCGGGATGGACGTCGCATTGGTCGAAGCGAATGGCTTCGCTCACTCTGGGAGCGGAGTGGTAGAGGGTGCGCAGCAGTGCGTAGTCCCTTGCCGCGGCCGGGTAGTCGGACGTGGTGGTCAGGCGCTGGCGGGCGAAGGCGAAAAACGCGGTGAGGCGCTCGGCGGTGGGCGGCAGGATGCGCGGGGTGTCGTCGAAGACATGGCGCAGCCGGTTGAACCGGTCCAGCGGGTTGGCCACTGGGGTGCCGTACAGGGTGCGGATCTCGGTGGCGTAGCGGGCCTGGATGAAGGTGTGGAACGTGCGGAGCATCTGCAGGTACTGGCGTCTGGTCCCCGCCGCCCGCCCCGCCACCACCAGGGAGTGGAGCATCGCGTCCACATCGGCCGGCTCGATCTGCCACACCGGCCGGTCATAGTGGTCCAGCACCCGTTGCAGCAGCGACGTGTAGCAGCCGATCGTGGTGGGAGCGAAGCCTCTCGCTGTCCATGTCGAGGCGAATGCCTGCACGCAGCGGGTCTGGAACGCCCACACATCGGGTACCTGCCCGGCCTCGGGAGCAGGGCCGCAGAGCCCGCCCTCGACCAGCCGAAGAAACGGCTTCCCCGCCACACTCCACCACCAACCAGCAATGACTCTTGGTTAAGGCGGCACCTGAACAACCTCTGTGCCACCGAATCCATCAACGAGACAGCTGCAGAAAAGCAACCCTCACCTCACGAATAACCCGGTCATCCACACGCCTCCCCGTTGAGCCACTGGGCCTCATCCACCAGGAAGGTACGGGGGCGCTCGGCCAGGGCGGTTTTCAGCAGGCGGTCGAACTCGCTGGGGTGGCGCGGTGGTTCCCCGGCCAGGTCGAGCGCGGTGAACAGTTCGTAGCGCACCGCTCGGGCGGTGGGCCGGGCCCGGAAGGTGATCTTGCGGACGTCCTCGTGCGGTTCGAGGTTTCGCAGGCAGGTGTTGACGGCGAGGGTCTTGCCGAAGCCGGCGCCGCCGTGGATGCACATCATGGCGCGGGCGGCGACGGTGTCGGTGATGTTCTCCCGGGCGGTGAGCAGGGCGCGGGTGGTGACCACGGACGCATCGGGCAGGTCGACGTACTGGTAGGTGGCCGCGGTCACGAGGCGTCTCCGTCTTCGTCGGTGGTGGGACGTGCGGCCCGTCCGTCCGAGCCGTCCGGGGCTGTAGCGGTGGAGTCACGGCCGGACGGGAGCGGGACGGGCAGGCCTGGCGTGGTCAGCGCGGCCAGGGAAGCTGGGGTGCGCCAGTCGGCCGGGGGCGCGGCGGGCGGGATGAGGTCCGGCAGCGCGATCTGCGCGAGGTCGGTGTCGGCAGTCTGGGCAAGTTCCGCCTCGGCCTGCGCGGTGGTCAGCGCGCCGAGCCGCCGAGGCGCCTCCGGCTGGTTCACGGCGGCGTAGCGCTCGCGTTGGGAGGCCTCCAGGTCCTTCTTCAGGCGGCGGGTGCGGGCGGCCCGCGCTCTTCGTACAGCGCTGATCTGTTCGTCGGTGGCCTGGTCGGCCAGGTCCGCGGGACCCAGGTAGCGGCCAGTGGCGGCGTGGTAGACCTCGATGCGGTGGTCGTGGTGGGGCATGAAGCGGACCCTGACCTGGATCCCGGCCTGGCCGGTCATCCACGGCCCCACGTAGTCGCGTTTCCTGAAGCGGATGCCGCGGGTGGTCAGCGTGCGAGTGCCGGCGTCCTCCAGGGTGAACGTCCACAGATCTGTTGCGGGCACGTCCCGCAGCGGGGTGGGATCGTCCTGCCACGCCTCAAGCGGAGTCTTGCCCCGCAGCGGCGCCGGGCGGTGCTCGGTGTTCCACCAGAGCGTCCAGGCCAGCAGCCGGGCGGTGAAGTCCTCGAAGCCGAGCAGCACTTCGTCCTTCGGGCGGGAAGCCCGTTTGCCGGGGCGGGGCTGGCGGGCGTAGCCGGGCAGCGCGGCCAGGAACATGCTCTCCACCGCCCGGTTGAGGCCCTCCACGGTGCCCTTGAGGTGGGGGGTGTAGGCGGGCAGGTCCTCCACCGTCACGTCCAGGAGATCGAACGCGGCGGTCACCGTCCTGGACAAGAAGTCCTTGCCGCGGTCCACCCGTACCTTCTCCGGCAGACCACCGAACGGACCGTAGGGCTCCTCCCGCAGGACCGCAGAGCGCAGCGCGGCCAGCACCGACTCCCGCGACGGATGCACCGGCGTGACGGCCACCCCGGTGATCGCGTTGGTGGCGCAGTCGGTGAACCAGGTGATCCACGGCCTGCGGGCCTTGCCCTCGACATCGACCAGCACCGGCGCCTGCATGTGGTCGGTCTCCCACACCTGGTTGCGCCAGCCCCGCGGCCGGGCCAGGAACACATCATGCTTGCGCGCCGCCCGCTCCCCACCCGCAAGCCCGGCCCGCTCCCCCGGCATCAGATCACGACGGATCGCCCGGTGCAGCGTCGTCAACGACGGCACATCCGGCGGCAGAGCTGTACCCGGCGGCGGCCCGGCCTGTGTACCGACATCAGCTACTGGGCGCCCGGCCGCGCGGGCAGCGAGCTCACGCTGCACCGCGGCGACATTGCCCTTCCACAGCGCCAGCAGCGCGCGGACCTCCGGTGTGATCGTGAACCTCGTGCCGGTCTGGGCCCGTGCCCCGGGCTCGTCAGCTGCCCGTTCGTCGCGGCCGGCTTCGGCCAGCCACCGCCACACGGTGCGCTCCGACACCCCCAGCGCATCCGCCGCCACCCGGACATGGCCGGTCTTCAGCTCGCCCCGCACCCGCAGAGCGAGCAGCCGACGCACCGCCACACCGCGCAGCGCGGTACGCGACGCTTCCGGAAGCCCGCCCCGCCCGGCGCCGACCGCACCACCGTCTTCCATCTCCCCCTCCTGTCCGCACATTCGCTCAGACCGGAGGGCTCAAACGCCGGAACAGACGCCGCAGCAGCGCCCGGTCCACCGTCGCATCCGGCACGGTAAGCAGCGCGTTCTGCAGATGCGTCGTCAAGGCAGCCCAGGTACGGAAGACACCGTGCGTGCAGGACTGGTCGATCCACGCCACCTCCCCACCCGCGACGCCAGCCCACAGCGGATGAAAGGCAGACACCGTCGCAGCCACCTCGCTCCCGGCGAGACGCCCTACCTCCTGCCACGCGCAGACCCGCGACGCCAACTGCGGCACACGCGCCACCGCGCGCTCGCTACCCGCCCCGCACAGCACCAGCGCCACCCGGGCCTGCGGGTGGTCCCACAACGACTGCAGATACTCCAGACACGGCGCTGGCAACCGTTGTGCCTCATCCACCACCAGCACCCGAGCCTCGTCCAGGGCGCCGACGATCCGCTCATCGGCCTCGGCCGAACGGTGCGGAAACCGGCCCGGCAACACCAGAGCCTCGAACACCGCCCGCCGCAGTTCCGACACCGACGGACGCACCGGCACCCGCACCCACGACACGCCCCAGCCCACCGGCGGATCCGACAGCGCCATCCGCAGCGCCACCGTCTTGCCCCGCCCCGCATCCCCGAACACACACGCCGCGCCCCCGGCCGCCATCGCCTGCCCCACCGCCTCGGCCACCGCACGCACCGACGCCGTACGCACCGCCTGAGCCCCCATCGGCACCACCACGCCCGGCACGTCCCCCGCCGGCGCGGCCTCCCGCCCTGCGGGCGTCAGCTCAGCCGGACCAGCCGCGGCACAAGCAGACGGCGTGCCGGTGCCCACACCCGCGACGGCAAGGTCTGCCAGAGCCTGCCGGGCCTCCCGCTCAGCCCGCGCCCGGCGTACCACGGCACGGTCCGGCAACACCCGCCCCGAGGCCAGCTCACGCTGAACCGCTCGGTACACCGAAGCCAGCGACACTCCCGCATCCCCGTCCCCGCACTCCTTCAAATGCCGGTAGAACACAGACACATTGCCGCCCGCCTGCGCCAGTACCTCCCACGCCTCCTCCGACAACTCGAACCGGGAACGCCTCCGACGCTCCACACGGCCCTCACTGCGCGCCGCCTCCACCCACCGCCACACCGTCCGCGGATGCACCCCCGCCAACTGCGCCCCCGCCCGCACATGCGCCGACGTCACACCACCAGCCGCATCCAGCTGAAGCAACCGCCCCACCAACACCGGCCGCGACACCGAGACCAAGCCCTCAAGCTCCCGCTCCCCCACCCGGTCCTCCCCCGGCCACACGCCCGACAGAAGACCACCGTGAACCCACCCGCCCCGCAAAAAGATCAGAAATACCGTTCCCGTGACAGCGACACGAGATGGGGTGTACCGCCCCACGACAGTGGCATCGGCAACAGACACCACCCCACGTCAGTGACCCCGCCCCGACCTCAACACCCCACCAGCACAAACACCCCCACCTGACACCCCGTCACTGACACCCACCCACTGACACCAAACCGGCACATCGCAGCATGAGTGCGTCCGCTGCTCTGCCTCGACCTACCCCAGGTCCCCCGACTACTTGTGACGAGGTCGGCTGAAGCTCAGCTTCGAAACAGTGCGTCAATCCAGGCGTCGCCGGGTGGCGGCACGAAGAAGTACCCGCCGCCAGTGGTGAGCATGTACTTCGCCATGGCCTCGCCCGCCAGTCGCTTCTGCACGGCTTCGAAGCCCTTGGCAAGGTCACGTTGGAAGCAGGAGAAGATCAGCCCGCTGTCGCCGTTGCCGCGGTCGTAGCTGTAGCTGCGGCGCACCAGGGGCGGCAGGTTGCGTCGATCAGGGGCGGCAAGCCGCACATGCGAATCCAGGGGTGTGGCCTTGCCGTTGGGGTCGGCGGCGAAGCTCGGCTGCTCGTCGGTCGGGGTACCGTCGAGCCATCGGCCGTCACGTCGACGCCCGATGATGCGTTCTTGCTCGCGGACGGAGTCTTTGTCCCACAGCTCGGTGGCGAACCGCACGATCCGCACCACTTGATAGCTGCCACCCACGGCCCAGTCCGGTTCGCCCTGGTCATCCCGAACCAGAGCACGGTCCGTGATACCGCGGACATCATCCGGGTTCCCGAACCCCTCGGTGAAGTGAAACGGATTACGCGCGAGCCCTCGGCCGCCCTCAACTCTGTTCTCAGCCCGGAGCCCCTCGACCTGCCACCGCACCCGCCACCCGTCGGCCGACTCCATCAGCTGCTCGACCGCCTCGCTCACCGTCGACGGATCAGGCCCGGCTACTTGCACAACCACGTCCCCATGTGACTGTGTCGAATCTAGAAGGTCCCCGTCGAAGGAAGGCATCTCCCGCAGGCGTGAGGGAAGTTGCGCTCCGCGCTTGGCGAGACGGCTCCCCAATCCAAGCCAGGAGTCGACACTGCCGCGGTCAGCCGCCACCACGGCCTGCTGCAATCGGGCCATCGCCGTCCCCGCGTGCACGGCCCGACCACCAGCCAGGTCAAGGGCCATTACTTGCGTATGCGAGGCGGGCAGCACGCCCCGCAGCGAAGGCAGCGCATGCGGTGTGGCCCCAGTTTTTGACTGAAAGGGCGCGGAATTCATCGCAATCGCCCCAACACCACCTGCAGCTACCAGTGCCGAACCCACCAAAACGCCCCGTCTGCTCCTCATGCCCACATTCCCAGTCTCCAGATAAGCGAACGAGGCTGCTGCGCTGGTGAGCCCCCGAGCGCCCAGCGACTCCCGGCCGCTCGAAACCACATCATGCTATTGCCTACCCACACGTTCATCCATGGCTTCCACCCAGCGCGGGCGCGATCGGACTATGGCGCACTGCCGGTTGGCGGGCTGAGTCGTTCGGCTGCAACCCCCGTGACGAGATGCTCCAACGCCAAATCTCCAACACCCAACCTGAAAACCCAAGCCCCAAGAAGATAAATGATGCCCTCTTCGTCAATTGCAAGGAAGAACTCCCCCTGGCCCACTTCCCCCAACGGAAAGAATTTGCGATCGAACATTTCAGACATCTCCGCAAATCTCCCTTCCTCTCCGAGGGCGAGCTCTGGGTCGAACTGGAATGGCTCCCTTGCGCAGGTGACCCCGGGACCTGCGATGTCCACTCGAATACCGCCAAACTCTTGAAGAAATTCCTCCGCTGCGGCATGCCAGGTGAAATCGGGCAGCGCTGCCCTCCATTGCGCAAGATCAAAACGGCGATGCGGGAACCAGCCGGATCGCAGAAGAATGCTCTCTACCGCAAGGGAGAATCTGGGCATGTAGCTAGCCCTTCCTGAAGTCAATACCGAAGTGCTCCACGAGCACCCGGCAACTCGGGCACGGCCCAATGAGTAGTTTGAAGTTCGCGTTCGTTCTAGCGCGTCCCATAGTGGCCGCAGCGGTGGAACCAGTCGGATCGAGACCGGCGTCCAAGGCTTCCGTCAAACACTGCACCAAACCACAACCTCCGTGATTATTCCCGCGCGCAGCGGCCGGGATGGAATCGAGGATGCCCTGGATGACTGGATGCACCCGTCGTGTACCTAACCCTCCATCACTACGACCCACGATGGGAGCATGTCCGGCAACTTGCAAAGCCTCAATCACTTGCGGACGCTGAGATTTCGTGAGGTCCGCAACTGCCTCTGCTTCCGCATGGACTGCACTAACGACGTCACAGTTATGAACCAGAACCGGAGTGGCACCTGCGAGCACATAGTACGTATGGAGGTTGTCAACGGTGAGGTTGTAGACCCTCGTTGACTGAGTGCGATGGTGCGTGGCGGTGATCTGGACCCAGGTGCCTGCGCTCGTCTGCAGCCATTGCCCTGCCTTGAGGTCTCCGGCCTCTACCCATTGGTGGAGTGCAGGGACCCAGAAGGGGTGGCCGTCAGTGGCGGTGATGCTGCTGGCCTTCGTGTGGTCGGTGGCGATGGTGAGGTCGACGAACCGCTTCTCCCCGTTGCCCTCAATGAGGGCGGTAACAGTGCGAGGGCCGGTTTCGCCGGTTTCTGGATCGGCGGACAGAACCTTGTCACCGATCTTGACGTCCTTGATCGGCTTGCTTGTGCCGTCCGCCATGACGACCGGAGTATCGGCGGTGAAGCTGTTGTGCGTCAGACAGCTCCCGGCGCGCAGGGAACTTCTGGCGGCCATGAAGGCGCCCAGGGCTTCGCCGGCCATGCCGAGCATGCAGCCGGTCAGGGCGGCGTTGCCGACCTGTCCCCAGTTGACCTTGCGGCCGGAGAGTCGCTGGAATGCCCAGTCGAGGCCGCCGTCTATGAGTCCGCCGATGGCGCAGGCGGCGATCATGGGGTTGTTGCCGGTGGGGTCGGTGTAGGTGGTGGGTGAGGACAGGGCGTATTGGTAGAGGTTGGTGCCGCCGGCTTGGCCGATGGGGTCTTGGGAGATGAAGCGGCCGGTTTCGGGGTCGTAGTAGCGGTCGCGGTAGTAGAGGAGGCCTGTGCCGTCGTTTTCGCGGCCGGTGAAGGTGTACGGGTTGGAGGAGGCTGCTCCGGAGACGGTGGGCTGGCCGTTGGGGTCGTAGGCGTATTTCGTGGCGATGGTGCCGTCGCTGTTGGCGAGGCCGATCACTGAGCCGAGGGCGTCGGTCAGGTAGACCTGGGTGTTGCCGTTCTCGGTGCGGGTGAGGAATTCGTCCAGCCCGGACGTGGCCACGGTCGCGGTGGTGTCACCCGTGCTGTTCTGTTCGACCAGCGGGTTGCTGCCGTCGGTGAGGAATTTGTTCGTTGTCCCGCCGACGGTTCTGGTGCTGCGGGTGCCCAGGGCGTCGTATCCGAAGCTGCTGTTCTGTCCGGCCTTGGCCAGGCCGGACAGCTGGCCGCGTGCGTTCCAGGTGTAGTCGCGGATGCCGTCGGTCTTGAGCTGGCCGTCCGCGTCGTAGGTGAAGGAGCGGCCACTGTAGGTGGTGATGCGGTTGTCCTTGCCGAAGACCGTGCCGTCCTCGGCCGCGGGCAGTGCCACGTTTGCGAGGGTTCCGGTCAGGCCGGTCTGCAGGCCGCGTTCGTCGCGGGTGTAGTTGAGGTCGCCGATGCTGCTGGTGCCCTGGGCGTAGGTGATGGACTTGATGGTGCCGGTCTTGTCGTAGCCGGTGGTGCGGGCGATGCCGCCCGGCATCGTGGCGGTCTTCTCCCGGCCCACCGCGTCCAGCCCGAACCCGACTTCCAGGGTTCCTGATATGACGGAGGTGAGGATGCTGGACTTGTCGAAGCCGTAGCTGGTCGTCTGACCGCCCGCGGACATGGTCTTGCGGCGGTCGGCAGCGTCGTAGTCGTAGCTGACGGTGCCGTTGGGGCCGGTCACTGTCTTGGGCCGGTCGTAGGTGTCGTAGGTGAAGGACTGGTTGCCGGCCTGGCTGTCGGTGATCTGCTTGAGCAGGTCATGGCCGTCGTAGTCGTAGCTGACACTGGATTCGGCCTGGCCTGCGACGTCGACGCCGTACTGGGCGGTCTTGGCCCGGCCCAGAAGGTCGTAGGTCGCGGTCGCGATCTTCCCTGAGCGGCTGGTCGCCTTCTTCAGCAGTCCGGCCGCGTCGTACTCGAACGTGGCCTGCGCACCCATGGCGTCGGTGGCCGACTTCGGGCGGTCCGCGTTGTCGTATACCCAGCTGCTTGCGTTGTTCCGGGCATCGGTGAGGGTGGTGAGGTTGCCGTTGTCGTCGTAGTCGAAACCGGTGCTCTGGCCGAGGGCGTCGGTGACCTTGCGAGGCTGGTTCAGCTCGTCGTAGACGATCGTGGTGAGTGACCCAGCCGTGTCCGTCAGCGCGGACGCCCTTCCGGCGGCATCGGTGAACTGGCTCGACACCCTGCCCTCAGCGTCCTTGACCGAGGCCAGGTCGCCGTTGCGGTAGGTGTACTCCGTCACCGCATCGGCGTTGTCGGTGACGGTCTTGACCTGACCGTCTGGCGCGTAGGTGAGGGTGGTCTTGCGGCGCTCGGGGTCAGTGACCGTCTGCAGGTTCCCTTGGGCGTCGTAGCCGAAGACGGTGGGATTGCCCAGGGGGTCGGTTGCCTTGGTGGGCTGGTCGTATGGGCCGTCGAAGGCGACCGTGCCCGAGGACCGGGCATTGGACGTGCCCGCCAGCTCCACCGACTTGGTCGCGTACCCGTTGCTGTCGTAGGTCAGCTCAGTACGTTGTCCGTAGGGGTCGATGACCGCGTCGATGCGGTGGTTCGGCCCGCGCACGTACTGCGTCTTACGCTCCAGCGACGACCCGCGGGCGGCAATGTCCAGGACGCCGTACCCGGCCGTGTCGAACTCGACCCGGCGCACTGCCCCGCCCGGCTCTGTCACCTCGGTGGAGGTGATCTGGCCGGTGCCCGTCTGGGTGTAGGCGAAAGAGTACTTCGCACCTTCGGTGAGGACCTGGTCCTTGACCCGGCCTTCCGTGTCGAAGGTGTTGGTCATGTACGTGATGCCGCGAGCGTCGACAGCTGTTTTGATACGGTTCGACGTGCCGTCGTAGGTGTAGGAGCTCACCTTCCCTGCCGGATCGGTGACCGTCTCCAGTCGGCCTGCGGTGTCGTAGGTGTAGGAGGTAGTGCGGCCGGTGTTGTCCCGGGCCTCGCGCACCCTGTGCTGAGCGTCATAAGCGAGGGAAATCCAGCGGCCTCCGGGAGTGGTGATGCGGGTGATCTCGCCCTTGTTGCCGCCCAGGCGGGTCAGCTTGAGCGCGTTGCCATGCCGATCGCGGATCTCCTTCAGCGGTGAATACTGCGGGAAGACCCACACGCTGCCGTCTCGGAAGCGCAGTTCCCACTGGTTGTTGTTATTGAGGATCTTCGAGCCGCGGAAGCCGGTCGGTGTGTCGAGCGGCTCGAAGACGGCATCGGCGTAACCGACACCTGGCGATGTGCGGGTGTAGTGGATCTTCTTGCCGCCGGGCAGATACAGGTCGACCTGTTCGTACTGTTTCTCAGAGTGCAGGAAGGCGTTGTAGGACAGGTCGCGGCCGATGCCGAAGGCGCGCGGATGGGTGTCGCCCTGCCAGTAGGTCCGGTTCACCTCGGCCGGCCCCAGGGGGTCGGGGACGCCCAAGTCGGTTCTGGTGTCGGTGAGCTGGCCGGTAGCCAGGTCGACCGGATCGCCCGAAAGCCAGTCGATGACGTCCTTGAGTCCTGTCAGGTCCCACGGCACGAGGTCGGCGATGTTGAACATGGCGCCGTGAAAGGCCCAGACGCGGGTCTTCGCGTCAGGGACGACCTGGCGGCCGTCTGGACTGACCTGGCCGTGGCCGTAAACGTGCCAGCCCTTGCCTTTGGGGTCGTAGTCCATGAAGTCGACGCGGGCGCCGGGAGCTTCGTGGGTGTAGTTCGGGTAGACGATCTGCGCGCCCTTGGGGAACACAGTGGTGCCGCCCGGCTGCACCGTGAAATAGACCGGGACCACACTGTTCTTGGGCAGCGGGAACGGTGGCCGGTCGATCGGAATGGCCGTGATCCCCAGCTCCGTGACCGGCTTGCCGTTCTCGTCCCGCACCACCGATCCCTTGGGGATGCGTACCTCAAGTCCCGGGATTTGCGGGGTGGTGAGTGTGATGTCCTTCTTTGAAGTTCCCCCCTGGTCTTGGACAGCGGTTGCTTACGCTGCGGGGGTGAAGTCGTGCTGCAGCCTGGCTCGGGTTTCGAGTGGGGTGAGGTACCCGAACTCGGGGTGCTTGCGGAGCCTGGTGCGGTTGTACTCGACCTCGATGAAGCGGAAGATGTCAGCGCGGGCCGCCTCGCGGCTCTCCCAGACGGCGGTGCCGATCTCCGCTTTCAGCAGTCCGAAGAAGCTCTCGGCTGCGGCGTTATCGTAGCATATGCCGGTTCTTCCCATGCTCTGCCTCAGGTTCAACTCCTGTAGTTCGCGGCGGAATTCGCCACTCGTGTACTCGCTTCCGCGATCGGTGTGCATGATGCAGCCACCCTGAAGGTCACCGCGGCCGGCGGCCATCCGCAGCGCGTCGGTGACCAGCTCGGCACGATGGTGTTCGGCCATCGCGTAACCGATCACCTCGCGCGTCGCCAGGTCGATGACGGTCGCGAGATACCACCAGCCGTCGATCGTCGGCAGATAGGTGATGTCACCGACGAGCTTCATGCCGGGCCGGTTAGCGGTGAAGTCGCGGCCGACCAGGTCCGGAGCCGGTGCGGCCTTGGTGTCCTGTTGCGTCAGGTGGCGGCGTCTGCGGCGGGTGATGCCGCGGATGTCGCGCTCGCGCATGATCCGCTCGACCTTCTTCCGGTTGATCGCATGTCCCTTGCGCCGCAGCGCGGCGTGCACGCGCGGGGCGCCGTAGGCACCCCGCGAGGAGGCGTGGATCTCACGGATCTCCTCGCTCAACTCGTCCTCGGCGCACTGTCGTTCGGCCGCTGTCGGCCGGGCCGCCAGCCAGGAGTAGAAGGTGGAGCGGTTGATCCCCGTGACACGGCACAGCAAAGCCACGCTGTAGCCGCCAGGGTTGGCCTCGGCGGCCTTCTCCGCGTCGATGAAACGGCACAGCGTGCCTACTTCATCGTCTCCTTCGCGAAGAAGGCCGCTGCTTTTTTCAAGATCTCGATCGTCTGCTGCTGTTCCCGGTTCTCCCTGCGCAGCCGCTGGAGCTCATCCTTCTCCGCCGTGGTCAGCGCGCCGGGCGCCCCCTCGCCGCAGTCGACCTTCGCCTGCTTCACCCAGCCGCGAAGCCCCTCCGCACTCACACCGAGTTCCCGGGCGACCTCGGTGACGTTCCGCCCTGACGACCGGACCAGTGCCACCGCGTCCCGCTTGAACTCCGACGTGTACCGCTTGCTCATGTTGCTCTTGCCACTCAACCTGGACTGCTTCCTCCGGGACTGATCCGTCCCAGTATCAGGCTGTCCACTTCAGAGGGGGAACTTCATCTTCGCCGGCGCCTCGAAGGACACGGTGTGCTTGGTGTCCAGAGGCGTCAGCCACACCGGGAAGCCGAGGTCGGTGCTCTGGCCAGCCTTGGGGTGGATGCGGATGTCGAAACGGCCGTACTGGCGTTGCTTGGTGTTGGCGCTTGCGCCGTCCACGACCAGGGTGGTGGCGTCCTCGCTGATGCCCGTCAGCAAGAAGCGGCCCTTGGCGTCTGTGCGTGCGTGCTTGTCATCGACCCGGACGGTGACCTTGGCCAGCGGCTTGCCGTCCAGCTTCAGCACCCGGCCGGTCAGCGCCGTTGCGCCAGGCGGAGCCCTGAGCCTTGTGGGTGCCTTCGGCGCCTTGCCCCGGGCGGTGATCCAGTCCCGGCCCTTCAGATTCGCCTTGCCGGGCTGCCAGGCATCAGCGCCCTGGGGCAGGATGCCTGCACTGGCCGTCGTCTTCTTCGCCGCAGCACCAGAATCGGATGTGGGAGTTGCCCTGTCCTTGTCGGCTGCCGGGGCAACCGTGAGGGTGGTTGTCAGGCCCAGGTTGAACGTGCCGGTCTTGGAGGACCGCGGGTTCACGGTCAAGGTGTACGTGCCCGTGGCCGGAAGCGCCGACAACTCCTTGGCCACTGTGGTGTCGCCCATGTAGGACGCGTCGTAGAGCCACTTGCCGTCCGGCCCCCACAGCGACAGCTCCCAGTCACCCGGCGGGGTATCAAGGCCGAGGGTGAGCTTCTGCCCCTTGGTGCCGGCGAACGTGTAGCGGGCGTTCTGCCCGGGCGTGCTGACAGCGGCTGTCTTCCTGCCGCCGTCCACATTCAGCGCGCCTCCGTCCGCGTCAGGCAGGAGGGTAGCCGTCGCGTGACCGGTCGCGGGCTGATCGGGCTGGATGAGCACCTTGTGGGTGCCAGCAGCCAGCGGGGCCCGTAGTGCCCCGTCAAACGTCGTGCTGGTCAGGTAGCCCAGGCCCTCGTCCGTGCTGGCACCGGGCGCCCAGTGCGCCAGCCTGGCCATCTTGGTCAGGGTGCTGTCGCTGAAGACGACAGCCGCCCCGTCTCCGGACGCCGCGTTGTAGGTGAACTCCAGCTGCTGCCCGGGACGGGTGATGTCTCCGCCGGCGGTGGGCTGAGCCGCCGACAGTGTCCCAGCGGCGACCGGATTCGACAGCCATATTTTCGCCGCGCCCATGGCCGCATGGTCAGGCGTGATCGTCACCGCGTACTTGGTGCCCGGGGTCACTCCCTTGATGTAAAACGCCGCAGGTGAGCTGGCGGAGACATAGCCCAGGTAGGTTCCCGTACCACCCGCGGGGCCCACCAGATACGCCTCACCGGACTCGGCAAGCGTGCTGTCGGTCAGGGCGAACCCGAATACCTTGGCATCCGGTGCGATGAACTCGGCCCGCAGTTGCTGTCCCGGCCGTGCAATGCTGGTTGGCTGTGCGGCACCATCGATCGTGAGGGTACTCACGACATCCGCGGACAGCGTCAGCCGCACGGTTCCGGTGGCGCCCAGGTAGGGGTCGATCACTACGCGGTACCGGCCGGTCTCTGGAAGGTCGGGCAATTTGAAGGTACGTGTGTAACCGGACAACAGGGTGGCATCGTTGAGCACCTTTGCGCCCGAAGGCGCCAGTACGGTGACAGACAGCAAGGAGGTGAAGGTGTTGCTGGTGAAACCCAGCGAGAGATCGTCTCCCGCCGCGGCCTGGAAGGTCGATTCCGCGTTCTGCCCGGCCCGGTCGATGGTCACATCAGCCGTTGGTCCGGTTGTGGTGAGCTCGGGGGTGGTCGTGGGGTTCGACAGCGTCAACGTCAGCTTGCCGGTGCCGATACTCTGTGGAACTGCCTTGAGTGTGTAGGTGCCACTCGCAGTCAGGGCAGGACTGTCCCACTCGCTGCTGGCGTTCGCCGACACGATGAAACTGCTGTCGACCTCCTTGCCGTCCGGCCCTCGTACCTCAATCGAGGTGTACGACGGGAAGCCCTGTGACCTGGCACCCAGCGAGATGCGCTGGCCCAGCTGGGCGGAGAAGTGAGCGATGCCGTTCTGGCCTGGCCTGGCAATGGTGAGTTCTGTGTCAGGGCCCGTGACAGCCAGCTGCCCAGCATCCGCATAATGCGAACCTGTCACCTTCGTCGTACCAGTGGCACCATTTGCCGGATCCAGCCACAGGTCGTAGCGGTCCGAGGTGGGCAGTTCATCGACATCCAGTTGCCCGGTGAATCCCCCTGATACATAGGCAAGGTCCACAGACTTCCCGTCCGGCCCCAGCAAGTCCACGCGCATGGACGCACCCTTTGCCATGCCGGTCGCATCGATACCGATACTCAGCGACTCGCCCTTGGCACCGGACAGCGTCCAGTGCCCCTCCTGGCCCGCCCTCAGCATCGGCGTGTCAGCGGGTGGCGCCGACAGATCCAGAACACCGCCGACGGCCTTGGACACCGTCACCGTGGCCGCACCGATGTTTGCTGGCCCCGGATCAACCACCAGGGAGTACGTCCCGTCCGTGGCGAGGTCGTGGGCCTGCCAGCTACCGCCCGTCTTACTCAGGTAGCCAGTGCCGTCCATCTGGACACCATGCGGATCGTACAGTCGCAGCGTCAGATTCGAGTTGAACGTCGACGCAGTGACCGCGAAGCCGATGTCGTCGCCCCGCTCGGCATCGAAAAGAACCTGCGCACGCTTACCCGGTGTCGTGATCGCCACCGCTGGCGGGTTGTCATCCGTCACCGAGGTGCGCACCGTGGTCTCGAACGTACCGTCATCGCTGCCAGCCGTGATGTTGAAGTCGGACGGCGCCGTAGCGATTCCATCTGGCGTCTCCACCTGCACGCGGCCGGTGGTAGCTCCTTCGGGTACTTTCACCGTCACCGACGTGGCCGTGGCATCGACCAGTTCACCCAGCGTCCCGCCGTTGAAACGCACCACATTGTCCGTTGCGACCGAGGTAAACCCCGAACCAGACAGCACCACTTGTGTGCCGGGGGCTCCCGATGCCGGCTCCATCTTGGAGACCACCGGCCCCGAACGGGCGAGCGCGAACGATTCCGACGACTGCGCGCTCGAGCTCCCCACCGTCACCGAGACCTTGCCATCGACCGCGCCCGTCGGCACCGTCGCCGTCAGCCGGGTAGCCGTCGCCGAGGTGACTACTGCCGGCTTGCCACCGAAAGAAACGGCGTTGTTCGCAGCTGTCGCGGAGAACCCCGTACCCGACAGCGTGATCTTCGCCCCGGCCGCAGCCCTCAGCGGCACCACTGACAGCACGGACAGCGTGCTGGAGGCGAAGCGGTCCACACCCAGACGGTTGCCGGCCTCGTCGTAGCGGTAACGGGCGGTCTCACCGCCCGGATCGGTCACCCCGACCAGACGCCCAGCTGCGTCGTATGCGTACACCGCGTCGCTGGTCGTTGGCGCAGCGGCCGGTCCGGTCTCCGCCTTCGGCACGGCCGTTTTGGGCTGCGGAGACTTTGAGGGCAGCACTGAGGAAGACGGGCTGCCACTTGGCAGGGCACTGGGAAGCTCCGATGGCACCCCATCGGCAGGGGTCGTCGCAGACGGGGCCGGAACAGGTGACCGAGATGGGTCCGGTGCCGCCTGGGCGGAGACTGTGCCACCTGCCAGCGCGAGCACCAGGGCACCAACGGTCAGCGACCGCCAGCGCGTAGAAAGTCGTACCCCGAACCGTTCGCCGCGCATGCGCACCGCGCCCTCCCCAGGACGAACACATGGGCCACAGCAAGCCCATGAAGCCCACACTCCCCATGCGAGCTGTCACAACATACACACAGTCCGTCATGTGCACGTCGGAAGTCACCGAAAAATTCATACAGTTGAACGAATCAAGCCACTGAAGAGTCATTCCAGCCAGACGTGCCGGGTGCAGGGTGCGGGAGACCAGCTCGGTGGTGGTGTGCACCGGACACCGCCGGAGGTCGACGCGGGTGTTTTCGCCGGGCAGTTTTGGGGTCTGGCCCAAGCCGTGTGGGCCGGTGACTGAAGGTCACGCAAGGAGGACGCGTTTCCGGAGGAGCGGGAATCCGGCGCGGCCGAACATCCGCCGTTTGGCATCTTGATCCGGTTGGCTGCTCCTTCGACCGGGCCGGAGTTCGAGTCGGTGGTGAGTCCGGCGGTCACCGCGTCGAAGTCGCCTTCCAGTCCGGCCGCGAAGGTGCTGATGCCATCGCCTCGGTGATCCACTCGGGGAGGCGCAGTCCGTCGAGTGTGGTGAGCATTTCCGCGAATGAGCTGGTCAGTTCGGCGGCGGAGGCCAGTTCCGGGCAGCGGTGTCGGCGTACAAGTGAACGTGCACCACCACGTACGGATGAGAAATTTGATTGGGCGACTGGTGCCGGACGAGCTGTGGGTGTTGTTTCGGCGTGTGGTGCCTCCGACGGAGGTGAAGCGTCCACAGGGTGGGGGTCGACTCGCTCGGGTGACCGCGAAGCTCTGGCCGCAATCGTTTTCGTGGCGACCTCGGGTTGCACCTGGCGCCAGCTTCCGCCGGTGTTCGGTCCGTACTGGCAGACGGTCTATCGGCGTTTTACCCAGTGGAGCCGGGCCCGGGTCTGGGGCCGCCACCACCGTGTCGTCCCCGACGAGCTCGGAGCCCGCGGCAAGTTGGACAGTTGCCGGTGGAGTGCCGCCACGTTCCCGCTCAGGTCAGACAGCTGGGCCCATAACTCGTTGGTGAACGAGAAACCACCACGCCGCAGCGATGTCGTCTCAGCACACCCCGACGCACGGGCTGCTGTCGTGAGTCGTCGATAGAGCCAGTGGTGGGTTACCTGGTGGGCCGGGTGCGGCCGTGGCTGCGGCTGGGCGACTGGGCTGACGACCTGGTGCGGCTCACCGACGCGTGGGGGCGGGGCGGCGCGGCCCGCCAGGCCGTCGTCGTCCTAGTCCACGTTCTCGTCAGGCCGTGCACCAGCTGGCGCGTCATGCGCACCCCAGCCCCCGACGCCCAGGTGCCGGCACCCGTACGCGATCCGAACTGGGTCGCCAACCGCTCCCGGAAAGAGCGCGAGTAGGCGGAAGGTCTCCGACTCCCTTACTGGCATTCGACCAGCTAGGGACTTTTGACAGCGCAAGGCCCGGACCAAGTGTCCGGGCCTTCGTCATGCCCCGGAATCTTTCCTCCCGGCCGCTGCTGTCCGGGTCCCGGCTTCCGGCCCTACGGGGTGAAGGAGCCGTGCCCGGCAGGACGAGACGCAAGCACCTGAGTCCTGTCACTGTCCCTCCCGCCATGTCGAACTCACACTGGAGGCAGTACCGATGACCACCCGCCAGACACCCGGGGCAACACCCGCGCCGATCGCCGCTACGCTGAACACGCCACCCTGGGCCAGGGCCGAGACCCCACAGGGACGCTCTCAAGCAGAGAGCCGCAGGACCGCCGACCGCGAGGCGCTCACCACCCCCACGCGGACGACACCACAACAGGTGTCCGCTGTCCTCAATCCCTCTGCTCAAGGGAGCAGCATCATGACCCGGGACAACGTTCCCGCGCCCGTCCAGCCGCCCAACCTCGCGCCCGTCCCGCAGCAGCCAGCTGTCGGTGCCGGCCTGACCGCCGCGATAGCCCAGGGCGCCGCCCAGGGTGCCGCCCGGTCCATCACGGCCCGGCTGGTGGACAAGTTCCTCACCAACCCGCCCGACTGGCTCAGAGCCCTGTCGCACGCGCTACCGCGGCCCTGGGAGTAGCCACCGCGGCCGGGCAGGACCACCCTGCCCGGCCGCTGCCGTCGCTCGGACGTCAGGCGGCGCTGAACTCGTGGGCGGGGCCGCCGCACCACTCCACCCACTGCGGGTCGTCCAGGATGGCCTCGGGTTCGGCGACGCCCGCACCTTCGAGGAACACGACCAGGTCACGGTCGCTGTAGGCGGTTCCGAGGGTCTCTTCCCGGCCGCTGCTGTGCACGGTGACTCTCCGGCCGCCCGAAGTGGAGGGCCGGTGCACGGTGATCGGCGCGCTGGTCACGACTCCCAGCGTGCCCCGGGCTGGTTCGAGGGGCGAGTTGGCCTGGGGCGTCAGGGAGTGTCGCCGGTCCAGTCGAAGCGGGCCGGGTCGCCGGGGCGCGGGTCGTACATCGCCCGGCCGCCGGCGCCGAACTGCCCCAGCTCGGTGGAGAGCGCGACGCCGGTGTCGGCTTCGTCCTGCGTCCAGCCGGTGATGTCGAGCAGCAGGCCGTCCAGTGGGCCGCCGACCAGTTCGGCGTGGTCCCGGTTCGGCCGCGGGCCCGGGTGGTCGTGGTCGGCGCCGTAGACCCGGCGGCGCAGCAGTTGCTGCTCGTCATCACGGTCCGTCCGTTCAGCCTGGCAGCCGCCACTGGCAGCCGGGTGCGGTCGCGTCACCTGCGGAAGCGGGAGAGCCAGGTGCTGCCGCCCTTTTGCTCGGGCAGGTCCTGACCCTGTTGTTGATGCCGGTGCTCGTGCGGCCAGGCTTGGTGTACGTCGGTGACGTACCGCTGGTCGCAGTCCTCGCACAGAGACGGGCGGGGCTCTTGGGGAACGCCCCAGCCGACGTGCTCAATCGCCTTCCACCGTTCGTCGGTGAACGTGGCACCGCAGTCGGTGCAGACAGGGCGGTGGGCCTCACGCTGGAAGTTCTGCTGCTCTGCTCCACGACGCGCTGGCTCCTGGTGCTCCTGCTTGCCAGCGGCTTGGCCTTCGGCGGCGTCGGTGGCCTCGGCATCGGCGAGCAGGGCGGCAGCCTGGGCCTCCAGGGCGGCGACCTCGGCTTCGATCTGCTCTTCCTTGCTGATCAGGCGTCCGTAACTCATCGCCTTGTGCTTGGAGGCACTGGCTTCGAGTTTGGTGCCGTCCAGGGCGACACGGCCCATTCTGACCATGCCGAGCTTGGTCGCGGGGTGCAGCGACTGGGTGAACAGGTCGGCGAGCGCGTGAAGGTGGCGGCGGAGGAACCGCGAGATAGGTACGACGGCGTACTGCCCACGGACGACCCCTCCCAGCATGACCAACCAGAAGGTCATCCCACGCGGTCAGCCAACGTGACAGTGCCCGATGGGGACGTCGCCGCATCTCCGGCGACGTCCCCACATGACGCTCCTCCCTGCTCCTGCCCCTGCTCGCACCCGAGAGCGCGCAGGGAGGTCTACAAGGAGTGATACTGGGCGTACATGGAGGCGAGCGCTCGGGGATCGTCACGCACGTCTAGGAACTCAAGGACGAGCGAGAACAGACGGTCCACAGCCTGTCGCTCCTGTTTCTGCTCCAGACGTAGATTCTCAAAGCCTCGGAATCTGAGATCTGGCAGCGCCTCAGCAAGAACCCTTCCCAGCCAGTGCTGACTGGAGAGTTCCCCATTGCGTACGGCCAGCCACTCGTGGAACCCGCGGAGCAGGCCGCCAGCACGCGCCTGGTCGAATCCCATGATGAACATGGCAGTTGGGTGGTAGGTGCCGCTCAGCCCGTACATTTCCTGCCTGTCGCGGACGTGCTCAATAAACTCCTTGTCATTCATTGGCCCTCCTAGAATCCGAAGTCGATTTCGTTGGCCCGTGTCCATCTGGCCTTATACTCGGCAACGGTTTCTCCTCCTCGCGCTGTCCAGGCATCGTAGACCCTTCCGTTGAGTACCAAGACAACGTGGTTGTACCAACCCGAATCCTTGCCGCGGTAATTGGGAAGAAGCAGCGACGTGTTCGGCCGGGGCTTGATGGTTCTCAGCTCGCCCTCCCCAAGGCTGTCACGGATCCGCCGGGCGCAAGCCTCACAGCCAAAGGAGTCGGGGATATCCTCTACATCCTGGGGAAGTCCTCGGACGTCGTGCTCAAAGCACGGAATATCACCGGACGATGCTAGTGCGACCCGAGTCACGCCTGCGGCCCTGCTGGCAATCTTGCAGCCGCGCTTCAGCAATTTCAGGGAATCGAATGCCTTTTCCAGCGCTCTGAGTTTGGCGCCGACGAGGACGTCTGCTGCGAGTGACCAGCAGTGTTCGAAGTCTTTGTTTTGCAGGCACGCTTCGAGCTCTCCGAGGCCGGCGAGTTCCTTGGCGACCTCCAGCGAATGCTCCAGGGCGTCGCCGATTTCTTTGCCATGTTCGAGGATTTGGCAATCGATCGGGCTTTGCGTGCACCAGCGGATGTAGTCCTGCGGATCGCAGGGAACGATCGCCTGCCCGCAGCGGTACAGCTCTGCGGCCCGCTGGCCGGCTTCGTTCTTCTCCTTGTTTTCGACGGCGGCCTTGCGCCGTGCTTCTTCCTCCTCCCGCTTCTTCGTGACTGCGATGGTGAACGCTTCGGTGGATGCAGTGAGTGCGGCTGCCGCGTCCTTGCCGGCGGCGATCGCCGAGTTCCGGGCCTGGTCGGCGGAGTACCAGGCGGTGGACGCGTGGACCTGGGCCATCTCCGAGGAGAGCGTGGCGTCGGCTGCCGAATTCGCTGCATCGGACGCGGCAATGTTGGCGCTGTTCGCGGCGTTGCGGGCCGTCTTGGCGGATGAGGCCGCGCTGGCTGCGGAGGCTTCGGCGTCCTTGGCGTGCTGTGCTGCCTCGTCGGCGTAGCCCTGGGCCTGGGTCTTGGAGGCGTTGGCCTTCGCTGCCCATTCGTTGGCTTCGGCGGCCGCCTTGCGGGCGAGGGCGGCGACCTTCTGGGCGGTCGCGGCGTTCTGCTGGGCGGTGGCCGCGATCTTCGCCGCGTCCGCGATCAGCTTCTGGACCTGCGCCACGTGGGTGGCGTTGAGGAGGTCCTGGCGCTGGGCCTTGTACTGGCCGGTGGCGATGAAGGCGTGCAGGGTCTGCGGGGATCCCTCCAGGGCGATGCGTGCTGCGGACTTCACCTCCGGGCCGCCGGAGGAGATCAGCTGCGCAGCCCGGACTCGCTCGTCCTGGGTCCGGGCGGTGTGCTGGGTGTCGGTCAGGAAGGCGCTGTACTTCTTCGGGTCGCCTGTGGCGAGAGCCTTCTGGCCGGCTTCGGTAAGAATCGGTCCGGCGCCGTCGATCGTCTGGGCGATGGCGACGCGCATGCCCTGGGCGGCGGCCTGGTACTGGCCGTTGTTGATGAATGCGGTGATGGCGGCGGCGTCGCCGTCCAGTGCGGTCTCGGCCGCCTCGCGTACTTCCCTGGCGGAGCTCTCCTCGGCGAGGCGCTCGACGTAGGAGCGGTCGTCCTGCTCCTTGGCTGTGGTCCAGCCGTTGCGCAGGTAGTCGATGACCACGTCGTCGGGGCCGGCGAGTGCGGCCTCGGCGGCGGCCCGGCCCCACGCCGTGCCGTTCTTCATCACGAGCACGGCCAGCTTGCGCCCTTGGCCGGCGACAGCCTTCAAGTCGGCCCCGGGCTCGGCTGCCACAGCGACCAGCCGGTCTCGCTCGGTATCCCGGTCCTTCACCGCCTGCTGGAACTCCGCCAGTTTGGCGATCCGGGCGTCGTCGGCCGCTTTGTGGTCCCTGGCAAGCTCAATGCCCTCGTTGGTACGGCCGAGCAGTTCCTCGGTCTCCACCTCACGTGCGAGTGCGTATATCTCCTGCGCCTTGAGCACGGCGCTACTTGCGGCGTTCGCGGCCTCCGTGGCCGCGTTGGCGTGTGTTGTGGACTTCGTGGCTGCCTGTGCCGCGTCGCCGGCGTGGTCGGCGGCGTCGTCGGCGGCGGCGGCCGCGTTGTTCGCGTGTGTGGCCGCCGACCTGGCCGCGTCGCGGGCTTCGCGTGCGGCGGTGGCGGCCTTGCGTGCCAGTGCTTCGGCGGCAGCCGCGGCACGGTTGGCCTCCGCAGCGTGGCGCTTGGCCGCCGCGGCCGCGGCGCGCGCCTCGGCGGCAGCCGCGCTGGACTGGCCGGCGAAGTTGCTGGCCTCGATCGCGGCATCGGCCGCAAGGCTCGCGTTGCTCCCCGCGCTCGCGGCCGAGTGCGCGGCATCACCGGCCGCATCGGCGGCGATCGCGGCCTGATCCGCGGCATCGGCGGCCAGAGCGGCGCCCTTGCCGGCATTACGGGCGTTCTCCGCGGCCGTACGGGCGGCAGCAGCGTTGCCCGCGTCCACCGCGGCGTCAGCCGCCGCGTTCCGCGCACGCGATGCCGCCTGCGACGCGCCTGCCGCCGCAGCCGCAGCCTGAGACGCGGCGTTCGCCGCGACACGTGCGGAATTGTTCGCAGCACGCGAAGCGTCGATCGCCGTCTGCGCGGCACTGGCGGCCTGGGAGGCGGCCTTGGCGGCGCGGCTCGCGGCACGGGCCGCCTTGTCCGTGTCGTCCTTCGCGGCCTCCGCCTCGGACGCCGCCCTCAGCGCCGCTTCCTTCGCCAGCTTTGCGGCCTCCACCGCCTTGGCCGACTCCGCCTTGGCAGCCGCGGTCTCCGCAGCGGCCTGCCGACCCGCCTCCTTCGCCTGCGCAGCCAACTGAGCGACAGTGGCCTGCTCCTGGTCCTTGTCCCGGGCCACGAACTGCCCGACCGTCAAGAACTCCCGAATGTCCTCAGCCCCACCGGCCAACGCCAGCCGGCCGGCAGCCCGCACATTTGTGCCGCCCACACTGATGACCTGGACGAGCTGTACCCGCTCGTCCTGCTCACGCTGAACGTACTGTCCCTCCTTCAGGAACGCGGCAACATCCTCCGGCGAACCGTTCAGCGCAGCCCGACCCGCGTCCTGCACGATCGGCCCGCCCGCATCGATGACCTGCGCCACCTGAATCCGCTGATCCTGCTGCATCGGAGCTTCCCAGCCCCAGCTGAGGAAGATCTCGAGGTCCTCTTGCGACCCTGCGAGGGCCGTCCGTGCGGCAGTCAACAGCTCGGGGCCGCCTACTGATGCGATCTGGGCGGCGCTGACACGCTCGTCCTGGAAGGACAGGTCGTCCACGGTCGTCAGGAATGCCTCAAGTTCGGCATCGCTTCCGGTCAACGCCGCTTCGGCGGCCGCTCTGACCCCAGGGCCGCCTTCCCGCCAGTAGTCGACCACACGACCACGGTCGGTCGGCGTCGCCTCCGCCAGGGCCGCGACCCCTTCTGTGCCGGACGCAAGGGCGGGCGGGGAGCTGAGGAGGCCGAATGTGAGGGCCAGGGGCAGCAGGCCCAGGACAAGGGCACGTATCGCGCGGCGCATGCCCCTCCCGTGGTCAGATCTGATGAATCTTCGGTTCACGGATTTTCCGTCTCTAATGTCGGCAACTCCCGTTGCCGGTTGTCGAATATCGGCCCGGCGATCATAAGGGATACCCGTGCACGCCAAGCCCTGGCTGCCCTTTTCCTAAAGCGTGAGAGCGCGCAAGAAGCAGCACTTTTCGGCCTGTTTCTTGGCTTGCCGCGTTCACAGGCCTTCACCCAGGACTCCCCCGCCGCACGGCTGTGCGCCAGCCGCAGGCAGGCAGGAACGGCAGAACGAAATACACCATTGCACGCAATCGTGCGCACTTGACCAAACGGGCATAAGCGAAGATGGCGGCCCGCAACGGCAACATTGCGTGCAACTCGACTGTTTGACGTCCCGTCACCGAGCAGCTAAGTTACCCGTACATCTTTACTTTTCCTACACACGACCAGGGCGGGGGCCTCCGAATTCGCAGGCGTCACGCCTGAAAGGAATACCGGTGGCTTTCCGTACACGTACGTTGTTTATTTCAGGGGCAATAGGCGCCCTGGCGGCACTGGTCGGGGTGCCGTTCGCTTTCGCCTCCGAGACCACCGCGTCCGCAGTAAGTGAAGAGGCTCCGCCGTCGGCGGTCGAGGACTTCTCCTATCCCGGTGCCGCCGGCATCTTGGCGACCAAGGGCATCGAGCTGAAGAAGGGCGACGGCCACATCCTTCTCGCTGACTGCGACCCGGCAGCCGAGCAGATCAGGGTCCTGACCGTAAAGGACGACACTGTCGGCCGCGCCGGTACCTACTGCTTCCGGGCCACCGGCAAGACGGGGTACGTCACCCTCTCGCTCCCCCGGGTCTTCGCGCTGGAAGCCGCGGACCACCCCTTCAGCGCCGACCTCACCGCCAATGGCGAGACGACAACGGTCGACGTCGCCCAGAACGGCTTCGAGTCCGTCGGTGAAGGCACCGTCGGCGGCGCCCGCTCCGTGCTGGTCGAGATCCGCGTCACCGGCTGACCCGGCGTCAGCCCTCCCCGTCCTCCGACATCTCCCGGTGCGCAACACCTGAAGGACCTTCACATGCCTGTCAGACCTAATCGCAAAGTGCGGGCCATATCGCTACTGGCCGCTGCAGCCGCAGCCGGCGCCCTCACCCTCACCACACCTGCCCAAGCCGTCATCGGTGACGCGGTCGCCGACGACACTTACACTTTCTCCGCGAAGATCGATGTCGGCGGGGTGCGGGCCTGCTCGGGCACGCTCCTGAACAACCAGTGGATGGTCACTGCGGCAAGCTGCTTCACGGAGGACCCGGCGCAGTTCGCCTCGCTGCCTGCCGGGGCGCCTGCACTGAAGTCGACCGCGACGATCGGCCGTACCAACCTGATCGGCACCACGGGCGAGGTCCGGCAGATCACTCAGCTGATCCCGCGTACGGACCGGGACCTGGTCTTGGCCAAGCTCGACTCACCCGTCTACGGGGTGAGTTTCCTGCACCCCGCGACCACCGCCCCCACCGCAGGCGAGGCGCTCAAGGGCACGGGTTACGGGCGCACCAAGGACACCTGGGTGCCCGACCAGCTGCACATCGGGATGTTCACCGCCGGCACGGTCGAAGCCACTGCCATAGGCATCGACGGAACCCCCATCTGCAAGGGCGACACCGGCGCACCGGTCTTCCGGGAGAAGGACGGCCGCCCCGAACTCGCCGCCATCGCCTCCAGATCCTGGCAGGGCGGCTGTCTGGGCTCCGATGAGACCAGAACCGGCGCTACGGCGAGCCGCGTTGATGACATCCGCGCCTGGCTCACCGAGAACACCGCTTCCACCCTGAACAACTGGAACCTGCAGATGCTCACCAGGACGAGCACCGGGCTCTACCACGCCATGCGCAACAGCAACGGCGACTGGACCGGATTCGGAGACGTCCAGAAGGTCGCTGGCACCATCACCGACCTCGCCTACGCCGCGGACGCCGCGATCAAGGGGAAAAACTACGTCTTCGCCGTCGGCGGCGACGGACGCCTCTACGAGGCCAACCGCCGCCCCACCGGCGGCTGGGAGGCCTTCCGCGACATCACCGACGAAGTCGGCTCCAAGCCCGGACTGACCCGCGTCGCGGTCACCTCCACCGGGTCCGGTCTGGCGCTCATCGGCCTCGCGTCCGGCCGCGTCTACCACGCCACGCAGGACGCGGACGAGAAGTGGTCCAAGTGGGGCGATGTGAGCGCCAAGCTCGGCCTGCTCGGCAACGCCACCCAGGTCACCACCGCCCAGACCTCCAACGGGGACACCCAGGTCGGCGTCGTCGCGGACAAGAAGGCCTACCACGCCACCCGTCACTCCGACGGCACCTGGAGCGCCTGGGGGCACATCAGCAATCTGCCCACCGGCCTTGACGCGATCAACGGCATGGCCTTCGCCGGCACCGGCAGCAACCTCCAGATCATCCTCACCAGCCCCACCGGCGGCAAGAAGCACGCCATCCGCGCCGACGCCACCGGCAGCTGGAGCGCCTTCGGCGACCTCGGCAGCAGACTCGGCAACGAACCGACCATCAGCGTCGACGCCGCCGGCGTCACCCGCGAACTCCAGGCCGCTGTCGTCACCGCCGACGGGAAGGTCAAGCACATCCTGCGCCACGACAACGGCAAGTGGGACGCCACGGAACAGGTCGCCGGCTACCCCGGCACCCCCGCAACCGTCGCCCTCACCGGCAGCGCCGACTAACCACACGCGCCCACAACCCCCACGCGAGCCTCTGGCTCCTCCCTCCAGCCTCGGTAACGAGGCTGGAGGGAGGAGCCAACTGCCCACAACGTCCTCCGCACCCCGCCGAATGCACACCGATCACCTCCGGCACACCCTCCGGACAAAGAGTCTCTTCGGCACACCGCCCGAGCAAAGGAACGCTACGTGCCCGTCAGACCTCCCCGTCGCGTGCAGGCCACAGCGCTACTGGCCGCAACAGCCGCGGTCGGCGCGCTGACCATCGTTACGCCGGCACAGGCCGTCGTCGGTGACACCGTCGCCGACAACACCTATACGTTCACCGCAAAAATCGATGTCGGCGGCGAGCGCGCCTGCACCGGAACCCTTGTCGACGCCCAGTACGTCCTCACCGCCAGCAGCTGCTTCGCGGCCGCCGGACAGCCCGCCTTCCCGATACCCGCCGGTGCGCCGGCCGAGAAGGCCACGGCCACCATCGGCCGTACCGACCTGGCCGGCACCGCGGGCAAGGTCGTCGAAATCACCGAGCTGGTCCCCCGGGCCGACCGCGACCTGGTGATGGCCAAGCTCGCCGAACCGGTCATCGACATCGCCCCCGTTCCCCTCGCCACCACCGGGCCCACCGCGGGTGAAACGCTGCAGGCCTTGGGCTACGGCCGCACCAAGGACACCTGGGTCCCCGACCGTCTGCACGCCGGTGCTTTCACGGTGACGCAGGCCGACACCACCACTGTGGCCGTCACCCGGGACGGTGGCAGCATCTGCAAGGGCGACGCCGGCGGCCCCGCACTGCGTGAAACAGACGGCAAGGCCGAACTCGTCGCCGTCCACAGCACGTCCTGGCAGGCCGGCTGCCTCGGCTCCGACGAGACCCGCCCCGGCGCCGTGGAGACCCGACTCGACGACATCACGGAATGGGTCAAGCAGGTCCGCGCCCTGCCCGGTGAGTCCCAGGTAGTCTCCGGTGACTTCAACGCGGACGGCAAGGAGGACATCGCCGCCTTCTACGACAACGGCACTTCGCCCGAGGGCAAGAACCGGTCGTCGCTGTTCGCCTTCTACAGCACCGGCACTGGCTTCGCCGCTCCCAAGAACGTATGGAGCACGCCCGGCGGCTTTACCTGGGCGTCCAGCAAGCTGACCTCGGGCGACTTCGACGGTGACGGCAAGGACGACCTCGCCGTCTTCTACGACGGCGGGTCCTCGGACACCGGAGCCGTCTCCTCCCTCTACACCTTCACCAGCACCGGCACCGGCTTCAAGGCCCCCCGCAAGACATGGACCACCCCCGGCGGCTTCACGTGGGACCGGAGCAAGGTGACGTCGGGCGACTACAACGGGGACGGCAAGGACGACGTCGCCGTCTTCTACGACGGCGGGTCCTCGGACACCGGCAATATCTCTTCCCTCTACACCTTCACCAGCAACGGCACCGACTTCAACAACCCCCGCAAGACATGGACCACCCCCGGCGGCTTCACATGGTCCGCCGGCCAGGTCACCTCGGGCGACTACAACGGTGACGGCAAGGACGACGTCGCCGTTCTCTACAACGGAGGCAAGTCCACCGACGGCAAGTTCATCTCCTCGCTCTACACCTTCACCAGCGACGGCACGAACTTCGCCTCCCCCCGGAAGTCCTGGACCAGCAGCGGATCCTTCAACTGGAGCGCCAGCAAACTGGCCTCCGGCGACTACAGCGGAGACGGCAGGGACGACGTAGCCGTCCTCTACAACCGGGGCACCACGGCAGAAGGCGTCCCCCAGTCCGCGCTCTTCACCTTCACCAGCGATGGCACCAACTTCGCAGCACCCCGCGAGGTCTGGGCGAGCACCGGCTCCTTCAGCTGGGCCGCCAGCCAGCCCGTCTCCGGCGACTTCAACAAGGACAGCAAGGACGACATCGGCGTCCTCTACCGCTCCGGGACGACCGCAGACGGCCGACGCATCGACTCCCTGTTCACCTTCACCAGCACCGGGACCGACATCAAGGCACCGGTCAAGCACTGGACCGGATCCGTCGTCTGACGGGCTCACCGCATATGCCCAAACCCACCATTCACACGTAGAGCTCACGCCACACCGCTTGGGCGGGGGCCGACCAGGCCCCCGCCCAGTTGCTTGAGAGGTCGTTTTCTCCCGGTGTTTCATCCCGTGGATTGCGTTTCGTCCTGGGATGTTGGGTCGCGCCAGGACACGGTGGTTTCCCCGGTGAGGCGGCGGGCCATGAGGTCGGTCATGGCGAGGTGGATCACGGCTTCGGAGCGGGTGGGCAGGGCTTCGTAGTCGCGGACCAGGCGGCGGTGAAACATCAGCCATCCGTAGGTTCGCTCGACGGCCCACCGCTTCGGGATGGGGTGAAGCCCCTGGTCCCGGGCTTGCGTTGGGTGATTTCCATGTCGATGCCCAGGGTCGCGGCGTGCTCGACGAGGTGCTGGCGGTAGCCGCCGTCGACCCAGACCTTCCGGATCGTGGGGTGCTCGGCAGCCACCGTGTCGATCAGGCTGGTGCCGGCGACGGAGTCCTGGACGCTCGCGGCCGTGACCAGGACCGCCAGAAGCAGGCCGAGTGTGTCCGTCACGATGCTTCTCTTCCTGCCGACGATCTTCTTGCCCGCGTCCGTGCCCTGGCTCGCGGCGGGGACACCGGTGGAGGTCTTCACGCTCTGCGCGTCCATCACGTACGCGGACGGTTCAGGGGGGAGGTGTCTCATGTCTGAGTTGTTCTAGCCGCGCCAGGCGGTGTCCTGGCGCACCTTCACCGGGGCCGACGACTTCAACACCCTCGTGCTGCGGCAGTGAGCGGTCTTGTCTGTGTCATGCGGGGCTGCCGTCGGGGTGGTGGTTGATCCACGCCAGGCCTCCGATGTCGAGACGGTGGCGGGCCCGTGTGACGGCAACGTAGGCGAGCCGGGCTTCAGCGTCATCAATGGGCCCGGGAAGGGGCTGGCCCTTGTCGTCATGCCCTTCACCGCTGTTCTGTGGCGGGGTGAAGTCGTCAGCGATTCGCACGCGCGGCCATTCGCGCCCCTTCGCCTTGTGCGCGGTGGAAACGGTCACTTCGGCTGTGCGTTCGTCGTCGAGCTGGTCGATGGCCCGGAGGAGGGTGCTGGTGCCGTGGGTGTCGACGAGGTCGACGAGTGGCTGGAGGTCGCCGCCGGCCGGGTCGTGGCCGGCGTAGTCCTGCAGTTCGCCCCAGGTCGGGAAGAGGACGAGTTCGGGGTGGGACGTGCGGCGGCCCTCTAACGACGGCTTCGCACGCCCGTGAGAGCCTGGGGCGGTGAAAGCGAAGCGCGGTCCCCTGGGCGATGAGCGGCGCGGCCGCGGCCCCGAGCTGCCGCCGACCCGCAGCGTCCTGATCACTGGCGGCCTGGTACGCGTGTCGGGCGCAGCGGCCGTGGGCTGCGGGGCGCTGTTCGGTCTGCTTCCCGTCCTCGCGCTCATCGGCAGACTCGGTCTCCCCGACGACCCGCCAGGTTTCGTGCCGGTGTTCGGCGGTCCGCTCATCGCTGCGGCGCTGGGCATCGCCGTCTTCCTGATCGTGCTCGGCTATGCCCTGACCTTCCATCAGCTGGCGCTCGCGGGCATGTACGCACCGGCTGAGGACTCGTCGGCGCTGAGGAATGCGGTCGAGGTGCGTGGCCCCGTCACACGCACGCCGTTCTTCCCGGCGGTCGTGACGAGCATCGTCATCCCCATGATGAGCCCCTCACTCTCACCCACGGCTGCCATCTGGAGACAGGGGCAGCTGGTCGGCGTCGGGCTCGGCGTCCTATGCCTGCTCGTACTGCTCGGCATCAGGGTGCTCCGGATCCGGCGACTGCGACGCACCCTTGTACGGGTGCACCGCGGGGGCGCGGACGTGACCGACATCGACCGCGCGCACGCGATCACCGCGACGACGACCCAGGCGTCCGAGCTGCACGCGGCGACAACGGTCTGGGCGCTGCTCGGCGCCGCAGCGCTCGGCACCGTGGTCCACCGGACCGCGGATGTCGCGCCGGTACTGATCGTCGCCGGCATCTGGGCGCTCGGCTTCGCCGTGCTCATCGCGCTGTCGATGCGCTCGGACGCTGCCGCCCCAAAGCTCCGGGAGGAGTTCGGCTACCGGCTCCCGACCAAGGCCTCCGGAAACGACAACACCTGGCACTGAGATGCCGTCGCCAGCCGACGAACACCCAGAACAGCCCTCACTTCACGCTCGTGACTCGGCATCGGACCGTGGTCCTGCAGCATCCCGAAGCCGCCCTTGTTCAGTGGGGTACGCGGGGCGCAACTCGCGGGGCGGGCTTCCCTCGTGGAATGCGGGGCGTTCCCGGCACGGCTCGGCTGAGAACTCTCGTTTTCGTGACAGTGCCTGACCTGCACATCTATCGCCCGGTGACAGCAGGCACCCACACCATCTCTCACCCCCGAGACAGCGAACCGCATCCCGAAACCGCCGCTGACCAGTGACAACACACCACTGCTGACTGTCTCTCACCACCACTGTCCCGAAACCGAGAAATCGCAACCAGCAGCATGCGGGCGACGCGGCGGGCGGAGCGCTGGCGCGGCGTCAGCCGGGCGTAGCCGTCGGCAGCCTCCGCCACAGCCTCGATCCGGGCCCGCTCCTCCCGAAGCTGGACAGTACAGAGCTCCGTCTCGACCGCCTGCTCCTCCGCCTGGCGCTGGCGGTCCTCGATCCGGCGGGCGGCGTTGCGTTCCGTCACCACCTGAAGCCCACACCGTAGAAGGCGACACCAGCCGCACCATCCCCAACCATCGGCACCCAGCCCCGGCCACCACAGCCCCGACCAGCGACAACGCACCCCGCGCCATACCGACCGTCAACCAACTGACCCGCACCATCACCAAAAACGTCAGCACCAGATCGGCATCCATGACAGCAGTCGAACCACCCACGACAACCCAATGAACAGCAAAGAGCCCGCTACTCACTCACTGACATCACAACGCCGAACCACCACCGACAAAAACCCGCAGATCATCACGCAGGAGAACCCGCGGGGCATGACGCAATAGGTGCCGCAGGTGATTCCGGCTCCGGGACATCGGCGAGCCCAGGGCACGGTCGCCATGCCGACGCCGACCGCCACCCTGAGGCCGCGGGGGTGCCTCCGGCACCACATGCTGGAACAACCGCCGGCGGGCTACCGACCCCAAGGAGGAGGCCTGCGGTCAGTGACCTTTACGGCGCTGTGCGTCGAACCGACGCAGCACCCGCACCAAACGCCACACTCCGGCCGCCGCTCCGAGCAGCGCACCCCCCACCAACGCGCCCTTCCCCGCTGGACCAGAGACGCCAAAAGCCAGTGCGAGAGCCAGAGCGACGGCAAAGACCGCCGCAGCCAGCACGACGGCAGTCACCAGAGCAAAAACGATCTCCACCGTCATTGCGTCCTTTTCCCACCGCGACTCACGCCCCATGTCCATGCTGCAAGTCTCACATCACGTCAAGCCATTGCGCCTGGACCGAACAGCACCTGGCTCAGTGGCCGCAGCCGGACATGGGGGTGTCGAGGTACTTCCAGGTCTGGGGTCCGACCTGGCCTTCGGACTTGAGACCGCTACAGCTCTGCACAGCACGTACGGCGACGTCGGTGAGCGCGGGGCACGAGGCGATCGGGAATACCGGGTGTGCTCACCGGGTCAACGCGAGCAGTTCATCGATCACCGGCTCCTCACCACCGCTACCGAGGTGGGCGATGGCCGCAAACGGCGCGATCACCCGGCTCCAGGCATGGAGCCGGTCGCCATCGAGCCCGCACGCCTCCGCCACGCGCGCACAGCGGGTCTCAACGCCCTCCAGCCCGGCGCCGGCCACGACGTAGTCCACAGCGTCGAAGCACGGATCACCCACACATGCCTTCGGATCAATGGCCATCAGACCGCGCTCCGCACCGCCGTCGAGCACGTTGCCCAGGTGCAGGTCACCGTGGAGCAACACGGTTGTCGCTTCCGTGTCCAGCAGCCGCTCGCACCGCTGGATGGCCCTGTCCCACGTGGTGACGTCCATCCGTGCACTGATCGCAGGCTCGGACAGCCGCCTGCCGACCCGGGCGAAGGCCTCCTCGCACCGCCCACGCAGCACACGCGTCGGCAGCGGAGGCACAGCGACTCCGTGCAAGGCGGCGAGCAGCTCCGACCACTGTCCCGGAAGCGAAGCAGCAGGCATGTCCTCCGCCGGCGTTCCGGGCACGATCTCCTCCAACACCATTGCGCCCGCTTTCTCGTCGACGGCCAGCACAGCAGGCACCCGGCCCGAGGCAGCGAACCACCCCAGCATTCCGACCTGCTCGGCCAGAAGGGCCCGCTCCGGACTGATTTTCAGCACCGCAGGCGTGCCGTCGGGCCAATGGCACCGCAACGTGACCGACGAAGCACCGTCCGGGAGGGACTCACCGAGCGAAAGTCCCCACTGGGACGTCAGCCGCGCGATGAGACCCGGCGTGTCAGCGCACCATTCGGCAACCTGGGGACCGAATCGACGTACCAACCGCGTAGTGACGCTCTCCACATCCACCAGCAGTCGTTTCACACGGGTCAGTCTGCCGCTCACGCGATCTTTGTCCACCGCTTTTCCACCACTCGCTGCGACCGCAAGCCGACGAGCGAATCGGACCAGAGCAGTCACCCAGCCCTTCGGCGAGAATCGCTCAGCCTTCACTGGGATCCCCCGGCCACACCACCCCGCTGACCAGCATAAACACCCCACCTGATAGCGATCAGCAGCAAACCGACTACCACACCCCGCAAAAACGACAGTCACTCATCGGCATCCGCTGTCAGAACCCAGCACCCCGCATCATCAGCCAGGAAACACCACCAATCCACTGACAAAATGATGACGAACACCCACCGACAAAACAGCACCGATCACCAACCACCCGAATACGAACACCGCTCGCCCCCAAAACGAAAAGCGCCGCTTTCCCCGGAAACGAATACCGGGGAAAGCGGCACCAATTCCAGCACTGCTATTCAGCAGCGAGCGCCGAATAGTGCTTGTGAATCGTCGACGGAGAGCGGCCTGCGAATGTGGCGACGCGGCGCTGGCTCCAGCCGTGCTTGTGGCCGTACCGGATCCGGGCGTGGGCCTGGGTGTCCGTCAGCAGCTCGGGGGCACGGCCGGGCGCGCAGTCGGCCGGGAGACCGGCCAGGTCCCAGTCCTTCACGGGGCCGGCCTTTTCGGCGGGCGGCTCCTGGTCGACGACGTCAACGCGGGCGCTCACCCGGCCTGCGGCGGCATGGGCTGCGGCGACGGACGCCGTGACGTCCTTGCGGGCCGGGGCACGGTCGGCGGGGCGTGCAAATGCTGCGCCGTCCGTCGTCCGGGGCGCCGAGGACGCCACGGGGGCGCTGACGGGCCTGTCGGCCGCTGTCGCGGGGGCGTCGGCCGTGGGCGCGGCAACGGGGCTGCTGTCGATCATGTCGATCACGGACGCGCCCGCGTGGTCGTGGCGATGTTCCTCGGCGGCGGCCAGCCCTTCGTGCAGCTGCTCGGCTGGGTGACCTGGATCGCGGCGGGCGCGCTGCTCACGACGATGGTGAGCAAGTCGCACGACCTGCCGTGGCCGAAGGCACTGGGCGCGGCATCCATCCAGCTGCTCGCGATCCTCGCGATCATCAAGCTGGGCACGTTCTAGTACGACGTACGAGCACGAGCACGAGGAAGGGCCCCGGCGGACTCAGTCCGCTGGGGCCTACACGCGGATGTCTCGGGACGACGAGGGCGACACACTCGGCGTGACCACGTTCAAGCGCAACGTCGTGCGCGAAGACTTCGAGCTCCCTACCTGATAGCGCAAGACGCCTAAAGTTGCATTTTTTCGTATTTCCATCGGTTCCTGCCTACGCTTTGCCACCCCCCCTTTCCGCTTGTTTATCTAATCGTAACCAACGTCTTCTTGCTCCTATGGATGACCTCCGAAAAGATATGTATGCGCTTTCACCGGAGCAAGCCGGCGCCTCCTTGCGTGAGCGGAGAATTCGCCAGGGAGTATCACGACGTCAACAGGAAGGGGTTCAGGCCGGTTTTTATGGCGCGCACTTGAAATTCAGCCCAACTGGCGCAGTTAATGACCTTTGAATGGACCATCAACGATAGCGGTGCATTTCCCGTCAGATGGATTAAGAGTGGACGAGGAAAAGGATATGCAGAGTTCCATTGAACTTCTGCATGCATACGTGAATGACCATCACGTTAATCACCGCATCCGTCCGGCAAAGAAGGCCAGCAGCGATGGCCTCCGGCAGAACTAGTTAACGTTTCCCTACTCGAAATGCAGGAGAAATTGATGCTCAAGCGAACCATGGTGACCCTCGCGACAGCCGTCCTCGGGTTGTCCGCTCTGGCTGCTGCCCCCGCTCAAGCAGCCCCCGTGGCCCAGGCCGATCCGCCCACCGGCTGCGTCACCTGGATCGAGTGGCTCCATGACGGCCCCAACAGCCACTACTACGGACTGGGCAAGGTGCAGTGCGACACCGGCACCTACCAGGCCAAGGTGGTCTGCCTCGACGTGCAGTCGGGCGTGGGGTACGTCGCGTACAGCAACTACACCGTCGACGCACCCATGGTGGCCGCGGCCGCCTGCAACCCCGGCAACGTCGCGCAGAGCGTCCACGTCGTACCTGCGTAGCGGCATCCCGGACCTGCCGCTGCCGAAGGGCGGAGCGTCCACGGGAGCCGGCCCTCTGCCTGTGGTATTCGCAAGCTGTGCCGCCAATCACGCGGCCGCGGCCGCGAGTTGGGTTCCGGAACCCCGCCGAGCACCCTCTGGGGCCGAGAGAGGGGGCCGGGGAATGAAATCAGAGACGGAACGAAGGCTTGGGCGCGGTGGTCGGGCAATTCGAGACCGACAGTGTGCGGCACGGCAAGACCGCTCTGGCCGCAGAGGGTGTCAGGCCGGCCGCACCCGGTCGGGCCGGCGCGTCCCGCCGGGCCCGTTCGTCCTCGTCCTTGATGAGCCCGGCCGCGCGGGCGGCCGTCTTGATGATGGTCCGCACGGTCCGGGCTGATCAGCGTGCTCTCCTTCGGGCCGAGTGAGATCGACGGCACCGAGCTGGCGTGCCCAGCCCTTGAGCGGAAACCCGTGGGCGCTCTCCACCACAACCAGCGACGACGCCCGGGCCAGGTTCATCGCGAAGTCGAGGCTCTTCGCGTCCGGCACGTACGCGAAAACCGGCCCGGTCCCGCGCCCGACGCGTTCACCCGAGGCACGCGGTGTGGTGATGGTGTGTTCTGCCGCGAAGCGCCGCAGGGCCGGGATCTGCTGTTCCACCCCGAAGGCGTTGAGCACCAGCACACCGGTGGCACCTTGCTCCGCGCACTCCTGCCGGATCCAGTCCACAGCCAGACCCGCTGCGACAGCCCAGTCCCGTTCGGGGTCATCGTCGGGCACCCACGCCGCCCGCAGGATGCTGCTCGTATCCGCCATATGCACGTCCTTCCACCGGTCCGGAGCGGGCTTGCCCACATGGCATGCCCGCGCTGACCACGCTATCGGCGCCCTATGACAACCGGTGCAAAGTGAACGGAGAGACAAGGGGATGATTCCCGTACGGAGGGCGGATTTGAAGCGTCCCTTTTACTAACCTCGATCTTTCGTGATTGGTCGTCAGCTTCGGCTGGCGGCCAATGCGTCGTTGTGGAGCGTGTGCGGGCATACGGGTGGCCCGATCGTCGCATCGGGTGGGCGCCGGATTCCACGGTTCCGGTCGGTGGCTCTTCTGCTCGTCGGGACGGGTTGTTGCTGGTCAGCGTGGGTTCGGGAGGGTGTCGAGCCGTCTGATCGCGTCTGTGATCACGTCGGTCCATGGCCAGTGGTGGGCGAATCGCAGGTGCCGTTGGCGGGCGGTGGTGATGAGTTGGGCAGCGGCGGAGAACAGCCGCAACCGCAGGCGGCGGGGCTCCCAGAGGCGGGGTTTGCCGGTCAGAGCGAGCATCGGCATCCAGGCGAGCAGGTCGAGGGCGAGCTGGACGATCTCCAGCCAGATCCGGTTCTGTGCGGTCTCGTGCAGGGGCAGGTTCCGCAGGCCGGTGGCCCGTGCGTTCCGAATGCGGTCCTCTGCCCTCGCCCGTCGGCGGTGCCTCAGTTCCAGGTCCGTGATCTTCCCGCCCGTCGTGTTGGTGGCGAAGCAGGTGAGCCGCAGGCCGTCGGCGTCGGTGAAGCGCAACTGGGCGCCGGGGTGGGGCCGTTCCTTGCGGACGATCAGCCGCATCCCCTTCGGCCAGCCCTTGAGTGTGTCGCCGTCGAGTTCGGCGGTCCAGGCGCCGTCGCGGATCTCGCCGCCCGGCTCGACCGCTGGGGTCCAGGCGGAGGCCGGGACCTTCAACACGGCCTGATGAATCTGCTCAGTGATGGTCATCCCGACCGAGTACGACAGCCACCGGCCCCGTTTCGTGAGCCAGGCGAGGAACTCATGGGTGCCGCCCGCGGAGTCGGTACGGATCAGTGTGGACCGGCCGCGCCGGTGACGCTTGGGGAGCTGGGCCAAAGCGAGTTGAGTGGCGGTGATGTGGTCGGCGGCGGTGTTGGATCCCGCGTTCCCCGGCCGCAACAGTGCTGCCACCGGCTCCCCGGTGCCACCGCTTCCGTGGTCGACGAAGCCCATCAGGGGGTGATGTCCAAACGACTTCTTCCAGGTCGCGGCCGCGTCCTGCTTGTCGGAGTGGGCCAGGACCAGCACTCCGTCCAGGTCCACAATCACCTGGCCGCCCCTATCCGGCGCCGCATCTTTGGCCAACGTCCAGACGTACTCGCGCACTTCGGCGCGCGCCGAGCGGATCGCGGTCAGGGCCTTGTCCCCGGCCGCGGCGAGGGTGTCGATCAGCCGGGAGACCGTTGGGTCGGAGGCCACCGGCCCGAACACGGCCGGCTCGGCCCGCAGCAGTCCCGCATCGGCCAGGCAGTCCCCGCCCAGCGCGACCGCGAGAGCCACATCCAGCAGGATCTTGCCCGGATCGTGCACCGCCCGAGGCCGCCGCCACGGCCTCAGCGCCGCCGATATCTCGGTATCCAGGCCGGTCTTACGGGCAGTCTCGACCAGCAGTACTCCGCCAGCCTGCGAGACCACCCCGCTCCCGCCGCCCTCGATGCGGACACGCGGATAGGACCCGATACGCTTCTTCACCTGAGGAGTGCTTCTTTCATGCGCCGACCTGGACCCTAGACAAGTCCCATCGTTGCAGGTCAGGAGCACTCTTCGCGTTTCCGATCACGCATCGGACACCCAGCCACGTGAAAGCCCGAGGCTAACCTCGATCTTTCGTGATTGGTCGTCAGCTTCGGCTGGCGGCCAATGCGTCGTTGTGGAGCGTGTGCGGGCATACGGGTGGCCCGATCGTCGCATCGGGTGGGCGCCGGATTCCACGGTTCCGGTCGGTGGCTCTTCTGCTCGTCGGGACGGGTTGTTGCTGGTCAGCGTGGGTTCGGGAGGGTGTCGAGCCGTCTGATCGCGTCTGTGATCACGTCGGTCCATGGCCAGTGGTGGGCGAATCGCAGGTGCCGTTGGCGGGCGGTGGTGATGAGTTGGGCAGCGGCGGAGAACAGCCGCAACCGCAGGCGGCGGGGCTCCCAGAGGCGGGGTTTGCCGGTCAGAGCGAGCATCGGCATCCAGGCGAGCAGGTCGAGGGCGAGCTGGACGATCTCCAGCCAGATCCGGTTCTGTGCGGTCTCGTGCAGGGGCAGGTTCCGCAGGCCGGTGGCCCGTGCGTTCCGAATGCGGTCCTCTGCCCTCGCCCGTCGGCGGTGCCTCAGTTCCAGGTCCGTGATCTTCCCGCCCGTCGTGTTGGTGGCGAAGCAGGTGAGCCGCAGGCCGTCGGCGTCGGTGAAGCGCAACTGGGCGCCGGGGTGGGGCCGTTCCTTGCGGACGATCAGCCGCATTCCCTTCGGCCAGCCCTTGAGTGTGTCGCCGTCGAGTTCGGCGGTCCAGGCGCCGTCGCGGATCTCGCCGCCCGGCTCGACCGCTGGGGTCCAGGCGGAGGCCGGGACCTTCAACACGGCCTGATGAATCTGCTCAGTGATGGTCATCCCGACCGAGTACGACAGCCACCGGCCCCGTTTCGTGAGCCAGGCGAGGAACTCATGGGTGCCGCCCGCGGAGTCGGTACGGATCAGTGTGGACCGGCCGCGCCGGTGACGCTTGGGGAAGCTGGGCCAAAGCGAGTTGAGTGGCGGTGATGTGGTCGGCGGCGGTGTTGGATCCCGCGTTCCCCGGCCGCAACAGTGCTGCCACCGGCTCCCCGGTGCCACCGCTTCCGTGGTCGACGAAGCCCATCAGGGGGTGATGTCCAAACGACTTCTTCCAGGTCGCGGCCGCGTCCTGCTTGTCGGAGTGGGCCAGGACCAGCACTCCGTCCAGGTCCACAATCACCTGGCCGCCCCTATCCGGCGCCGCATCTTTGGCCAACGTCCAGACGTACTCGCGCACTTCGGCGCGCGCCGAGCGGATCGCGGTCAGGGCCTTGTCCCCGGCCGCGGCGAGGGTGTCGATCAGCCGGGAGACCGTTGGGTCGGAGGCCACCGGCCCGAACACGGCCGGCTCGGCCCGCAGCAGTCCCGCATCGGCCAGGCAGTCCCCGCCCAGCGCGACCGCGAGAGCCACATCCAGCAGGATCTTGCCCGGATCGTGCACCGCCCGAGGCCGCCGCCACGGCCTCAGCGCCGCCGATATCTCGGTATCCAGGCCGGTCTTACGGGCAGTCTCGACCAGCAGTACTCCGCCAGCCTGCGAGACCACCCCGCTCCCGCCGCCCTCGATGCGGACACGCGGATAGGACCCGATACGCTTCTTCACCTGAGGAGTGCTTCTTTCATGCGCCGACCTGGACCCTAGACAAGTCCCATCGTTGCAGGTCAGGAGCACTCTTCGCGTTTCCGATCACGCATCGGACACCCAGCCACGTGAAAGCCCGAGGCTAACGAGTGGCGGAGTTGCCAATGGCGGGGAGTGGCGCGCTGCGGCCGCATCAGTCCGTCACTGATCTCCCCCACGACTCTCTCCCCGGCGCTTGACCTCTATGGCTGTCTGCGCTGCCATACCTCTCACAGACGCGGCCTCCCACGATCGAGATCCGCCGTACAGGGCGCACGATGGGTAAACCTGGGTTATAGACGCCGAACGGGAGACAGAGATGGTGACGGACGGAGGGCTCGAGAGCGCCGCGGTTCGGCCTGCCGATTGTCAGTGCTGCGTGGGCGTCTTTGGGCACGCAACAGGGCAACGAGCGGAGTGCTGAGGTGCATGCCATGGCTGTGCGTGCACCCACTGCGCGAGTGCCGTCAGCCCGCACTGGAACAGGCGCCTCGGCATTGCGTTTCCTCATGAGGGCCGAGAAGGGCTCCACGAAGAGAAGAAGGTGGCGCGCCTCCTGGGCGTTTCACAGCGCACCGTGCAGCGGTGGGTGACAAAGAAGTCCGGAGCACGCCGTCCGCCGGGTCCGCCGCATGTCCGGGCGATCGAGGAAACGGTCCTGGCTCGGTGGCAGCCCCAAATACGGGTTCGTCGGCGTGCCCAGGCCGAGGCGGAGGGCTTCGTCTTCCATACCAGGGCGCGATTCGGGTTCGTGGCTCCTGCAGGCTCCTCGGACCAGTACTTCGCGCCCTCCCCGCCGTCGCCGATCCACAGGCCCAGGATGTCCCGGTGTCCCTCGGCGGTGACCGCTACTGCCATGTAGACAGGCCGGTTGGCGACGTGCCCGTCCCTGACCTTCACGTTCACACAGTCGATGAAGACGACCGGGTAGACGCTGTCCAGCGGACGGTTCTGCCATTCCGTCATGCCGGCCATCACGCTGTCGGTGATCGTGGAGATCGTGGACTTGGAGATCTCCGCGCCGTACACCTCGGCGAGATGCGCGGAGATCTCCCCATGTGTGAGTCCTTTCGCCGACAGCGACAGGACCATCTCGTCCACCCCGCCCAGACGCCGCTGCCGCTTCTTGACCAGCTGCGGCTCGAACGACCCGGCCCGGTCTCGCGGCACCGCGATCTCGACCGGCCCCGACTCGGTGATCACCGTCTTGGACCGGTGCCCGTTGCGGTAGTTCTCCCGACCGCCCTCGGCCCGCTCACCGGGCTCGTGCCCCAGGTGATCAGTGAGCTCGCCCTCCAGCGCGGACTCCAGCACCCGCTTGGTCAGCTGCTGCAGCAGCCCGCCCTCCCCGGTGAGCTTCACCCCACCGGCCTGGGCCCGGGCCACCAGCTCGGCGACCAGCCCCTCATCCACGGCGCCCGTCCCACTCACAGCGGCCTCCCCGGCCTCGATGCCACTCGTCACGTCAGTCATCAACTGTCGCTTCCAGATCGGGAGTTACACCGCTCACCGTACAGACCCTTCACAGGCTGGTCCCCCCAAGCTCCTGGCGGTCCCACAGGACTACCGCATCCGCTTTGGCCATCGTGAGGATCAGGGGGCGGGTGATGAGGGCCTGCGGATGACAATCGGATCTGCGGCCTCGGCGCGGGCGCGCGTCATGGCGGCCTCGACCTCCTCGCGGGTGACTTCCTTGTAGAAGCGTTCCCCCTGGGCGTCGGTGATGTCGATGACGAGACCCGTCCACTCCTCGGCAGGCTCCTCCGGCACATGCCCGAGCTGGTACTCGGCATCCTGGAGCAGTTCCTCCGTCACCCGCACACCGGTCAGCCGCTCGGCGAGGGCGAGGACCGCCGCCTTGGTGTCGACGCGCACGCCGGTGTCGCCCTCGTCGTCGGAAAGATCGAAACCGACCTCACGCATCACCGAGTTGAGGGCGTCGGGGGTGCCGCCGTCCCTGGCCATGGGCCACTCGAAGGCGGTCCGAAGCTCCCCGTCCTCATACCAGTGGAACAGGTGGATGGGCTTACCTCCATTGCTGGAGTGCACCACGGCACGCCCACCCGCCGACAGGGCTTCCAGGAAGCGCGGCTGCATAGCCACGCCGCCGTCGAAGTGCAAAACAAGTGTCCAGTCGCCGCCCGCGCCTGGCACGGTGAACGCGCCCGCGAGGAAGGACTCGTAGGAGTAGTCCGTCGCGTCGAACAGTTCCTCCTGCTGCTCAATCAGCGCGTCCACCCCCGTGCACATGCCTTGCGGCTCCGCTTCCATTACCCGCAGCACCTCCCCTGGGGCAACGCCGCGCACCAGGGTCAGGGTGTATCCGGTCTCCAGCGCGTAGCGGAAAAACGGGGAGGACCGTATCCAGGCGTAGTCATGTGCGGTCACCGAAGTCATGCACCACAGTTTGCCTGCCACCACTGACAAGGGCTGGTGAAGCAGGCGAGGCGCTGTCGCAACCCGTGGACATCCCGCGTCGATCGCAGCTGGCGAACGCCTCCCGAGCCAATGCTCAGGTGCTGTTCGTCCGTGTGCCCGAAGCCGGCCAGGAACAGCGCACTCACGGAACAAGCGCTCTGTGCCAGTACGGGAGGACCCGGGTCTTCCCTGCGGCACGCAAGCTGTCGACCAGGCCGGCTGCCCCCGGCAGCCCGATGCGTCCCTCGCCTTCGGTGACCTGTGCACACTCACGGCCCTGCCCAGCGGAGCGACCTTCGTCTTCGAGATCGTCCAAGGCGCAGAACCGGTCCTGAACGTCGTGGGAGCGACTTCCATGACTGTCCAGCCCCGACTCGTCAGGACACTCTCATTTCCGTCCCCAACAATCTGCCAGACGCCTCTCAAGTGATCGACCGGCGACTCGGCATCCCCGACCTGTGGCCTCTGGCCCCTGAGAGGTGGGACGAGGACTCGACTGGACGTTCCGACTCCTCCACCCCCGTAGAACGCGTCGGCCTGGATCTTGGCGGGCGCCGCTTGTCCTTTCTCCTTTCTGGAGTTCGTCGGCCCCGGTCTCCCTCTGCTTGTTCAGGCGGGATCAGCGCGTCACGCCGAGGGTGGCGATCAGGTCTTCGTGCAGCTCGAACCAGACCCGGTGGCAGGAGTCACGGTCGGTGCCGGTGATCCAGGCAGGTTCCGCATGTGCCTTGGTCAGGGCTTCGGTGAAACGCTGCTGGTAGCCGGAGAACCGGTCGAGATGGGCCGTCAGGCGGCCCTCGAGCCCGGCCAGCGCAGCGGCGGGGCCTTCGAGCGCCGTAATCGTCTGGGCGAGGGTCACGGTCTGATCGTCGATGCCCATCTCGGCCAGCTGCCAGGCGGTGCAGGCGGCGGCCATGAGGTCGTTGAGCGGCAGGAAGTCCCGGTGGACCTTCTCGACAGCTGCACGGACGCCGGCTTCGTCGAGCTCAGCCGCCAGCAGCCGCTCCCCATGTGCTTTGCCGGACTCGGTCAGCGACCAGCCCCCGTCACCGGCGAAGGAAGAGAAGGTGATCCAGCCCTGGGCCTGGGGGTCCAGCAGGTACTCACGCGCCTCGTCCTCAGTCATGCTCAGGCGAGCGGCTACCCGTGCGGTGTCGGCGTAGCCCATGGTCCGAACGGCGTGCAGCACCAGGAGGTCGATCGGGGAAGTCTGGCTCATCTGCGCTCCGTGGTGTGATCTCGTTGCCGGGCCTGTCCAGCGAGGGCGACGTTGCCGCGGCTGCCGTCCACGACGACGCAAAGTCTGTCGGCCAGCACAGTCATCGCGTCGTCGGCGGCCGTGACTGCCGGAATCCGGAACTCGCGGGCCACGATCGCAGCGTGGCTGAGAACCCCGCCGACCTCGGTGACGACCGCGGCGGCGCGGGCCAGCAGCGGGGTCCAGGCCGGTGAGGTCGTGCGACATACCAGCACGTCACCGGACCTGAAGCGGATGAAGTCGTCCAGCCCGCCGATCATCCGTACCAGCCCGGTTGCGGTGCCGGGGCTGGCCGGCGTGCCTGTGACAAGCGCCTCGCCGGCATCGCGGGCCGCATGTCCGTCCGGCACGGCAACCGTGGTGATGGGGCGAGCTTGCAGCACCCATACCGTGCCGTCGGCGATGGCCCACTCGACGTCTTGCGGGCATCCGAACGAGGCCTCGATCCGGCGGCCGGTCTCGCCCAGCGCGCGCACCTGCACCGCGGTCAGGACCGTCTCCACGACGGTCTCCGGGGTCGTGAGCACGTCGCCGTCGATGGTCCACCTCTGCGGGGTGAGGCTCCCGTTGACGACCTTGTCGCCAAGTCCGCGAGCCGCCTCGATCACCACCTGGTCGGCGCCGGTGACCGGTTGGCGAGTGAACAACACCCCGGCCACTTCGGCGCGGACCAGCCTCTGCACGATCACCGACACCACGGGGTCGGCTGACCGACTTGTCCGGGCGGTATACGCGGCGGCCTGCGGGCTGGTTCCGGACGTGTCCGCGGGGCTGCTGGCGACGTTCGCTCTGGAGGACGACGGGCGTACGTACACGATCAGTACGTCCGGGGTGCGGTGGCGACGGCGTGACTACCTCGCACCGTGGATGAACGGCCGGACCGGCACCAAAGTCTCGGTACGGCACCTGCCCCACCACGACGACACCATCGAAGTCTTCGACGCCACAACCGGCCGCCACCTCGGTTCGGCATTCCTGGCCGCCGCGGCGAGCCGGGAGCAGATCCGCTCCGTCCAGGCAGCACGCACCGCGGCCGCCCGTCGGCTCAAGGCTGATCTGAAGGCCGCGGAGAAGCTGCGCCGCCGGCGCTTCGAAGCCTCCACCACCTGGCTTTGTTCACGAGAACCGACAGCACATGTTCACCACTTCGGGAGGCACTGGAGTGATCCCTGGATTCGAACAGACTCTGTGCGGAGGTGAGCCGGTCTCCCTCTCTGAAGGACCACTTCGAGTCATGTGACTGTTGATCCCGACGATCGGGTCCGGGGAGCGTGGCCGCGCCCGCCGCGCACGCCTCCTGCGGTAGTTCCCGGATGGAGGGCCGCGGGGCCCCGGGGGCCGGGGGCGGCACCTCGAAGGCGTAACAGCCTGTCACAAACCGCTCATACACGAAGATAAAGGCCCGTGGCGGCCCCTGACCGAGCACTTCCGCGACCACGGTGACCGCCTCGCCCTGCCGCGTCACGCCGACGAAGCCCTTGGCGGGCTTCGAGGGAGGGAAGACCTGGACGATCTCCGTATCGGGAAGGCTGCCGTCGGCCGCTGCCTCGCCCAGCCGGTCGCGGAGCACTTCGACGTTCTCCCGCAGGTTCTTGCGCGCCTGGGCCTCATCACGCGCCGGCTGTGTCTCCAGCCAGATCCACACGCCGACGACGGCCACGAGCAGCAGTCCCAGAACGGTCAGGCATCCGTTGAGAAGGCAGCCGCCCGGCGTACCCGTCCGGACCTGTGATCGTCTCGCCATAGGCACAGCGTGTACCGCAGGTACACGACAGGCCCATCCACTTCCCCAAGTCGTGACCGAAGTGCATCATCACCAGCGAAGCGTCTCGCGGGACCCCACAGCCGAATCTCATCGGTACGCCCTTCGAACACTTTCGGACTCACCGCCTCCCGAAGTGGTGAACATGTGCTGTCGGTTCTCGTGAACAAAGCCACACATCCGGATCCGACCGCAACCAGCCCTGCAACGAACGCAGCTCCCCCGCACCCGACTCCACATGCACCTCTAACCGCACCCAGGCCTCCCCGCCTACCAGCACAGCCGCCACCACCGACGACCGCTGATGGCCATCGTCCTCTACCAGCCCGGCACTCCGCGGCACACTCCGCAAGATCGCCCCGAGTACCGCGGGCACGGCTCGCAGGAAAAGGTGGCTGCAGGCCGGGGGTGCCCTCGGCCGCGGGCGTCGCGCGCCCTCTCCTCCAACGACCACCGCGATGTGAGCTCCGAGACCCGCGAACACGTACGCGAGGTCGCGGCCCGCCTGGGATACCGGGCGTCCGCCACGGCGCGCGCCTTGCGCACCGGCCGGAGCCGCGCCCTCAGCGTGATCGTCCCGGACTCCTCGTGGAGTTGGTACGAAGCAGGCGTGCGCAGCGTGTCCCGCGCCGCCGCTGAGCGCGGCTACCGGGTACTGCTGCACGTCGTCCCGCTGGATCTGACGTCCACCGCGCGCGGCAAGGGCAGCTCGCCGACTGCGACCGCGATCGCGGACCTGGCCGATCTCCCGTCCGAGGGCCTCATCCTGTTCGCCCCCGCCCTGCACTCCTCCGTGCAGGAACAGGCGGCACGGCTGGGGCTGCCGGTCGTCGCCGTGGACGACGTCGCTCGCGACAATCCAGTGCCCACGGTGTCCTGCGACAACCGGGACGGGGCGCGCGCCGCCGTCGGCCACCTCCTCACGCGCGGCCGGCGCCGCATCGCCCACCTGACCATCTCGCCGCATGTGGGCTTCGCGCGGGACCGGCACCAAGGCTATCTCGACGCCCTCGCACAGGCGGGCATCCGTGCCGACAGCCGGCTCGTCGTCACCCACCAAGCGATGACACCACCTGCTCGCATCCCGGAACTGGAGGAATTCCTCGCGGAGGGACCGGAGTGCGACGCGCTGTTCACCGTGAGCGACTTCATGGCGGCTGCGGCCCTACGCACACTCCGGTCCACCGGACGCCGTGTCCCGGACGACGTGGCCGTCGTGAGCTTCGACGACGGCACCTCGGCCCCGCTGCTCGATCCCCCGCTGACCACGGTGCGCCAGCCGTACGACGCCATGGGCGAGACGGCAGTGGACCTACTGATGCGCCAGATCCGGGGCGAGTAGATCCAGCGGAACGCTGGCAGCTGCCCGGAACACTCATCCTCAGGGAATCGGCCGGCTGACCGAAGCGCAGACCTTCGGCTCCGACACCTGTGGGGCTCGGAAACTCGTCGCCGTAGGTCAGGCCACGTATCTGTACTCGTTGATGACTCCGCCAAGAACGCGGGTACGCAGGAGCTTCCGCGTAGTGCATCGAAGTGGCTTCACCGGCTGTGATCAGGGGCCATGTCATCTCCCGGTGGTGTGACTCCAGTGAAGTGGATCAGCTCCGTCCCGGCCGCATAACTCCTTGACCACTGCGGATAGTTGGACGGTCAGACGTGCAGTGCGACGCTGATGGCGCTCCAGGATTCCGGGAATTTGCTCGCGGAAGGCCTGCCGACGGCAGCCCGGGGCCGGACAGGCCAGCCGCCGTATCCTCACCCAGACCACGACTGGGCGGCCGTCGACCGGTACATCCCGCACCGTCCTGCCGTGATACCCGTGCACCTTCCCCGTCGGCACCCCGCACACCGGGCAGGGGACTGGACATCCCGGGTCCGGGCTGTGATCCGGACCACCTCGCCGCCGTCCACTACATCCTCAATGACCAGCGCCGAGAGCCCTGAAAACACCGTACCCACAAGCATGTTCGCATCATGCACGCCCCGTGATCACAAACGAGGACCCAGCGTCACCACCGACTACGGAACAGAGCCGTTCATTTGACAGACCCGAGAGAAGGTGGTCTGTCAGACGAGATCGCTGATGGCGCTCATCACGTGCTTGACCCGGGTGTAGTCGGCCAGGCTGCAGGAGGACAGATCTTTGCCGTGTCCTGAGTGTTTGAAGCCGCCGTGCGGCATTTCGGGGGTGAGGGGGCCGTGCGTGTTGATCCATACGCAGCCGAAGTCGAGGGCGGAGGTTGTGCGCAGGATGCGGGCGTGGTTGGTGGTCCAGACGGAGGAGGCGAGGGGGCCTCCGCCAGAACGACGTCCGTCACCGGCCGTGAGCCAGCCTCCAGCCCACGGAGCGTCGGTGGCCTTCAGCGCGCGACCGGCGAGCAGACCACCCAGGAACCGGACAATCACAGCGGTACCTCCATCCGGCGGGACTCTCCCGCCTCGCGGACTACGCGTAATGGGCAGCTCCGGCATAGGACATTCCCAGCGCTGCGGTGAGCTGCTTGATGTCGAGTTCGGCAGCGAGGGTGAGCAGCCGTGTCGAGCGCAGGATGCGGGGCAGCAGGCCGACCGGTGTGAGGCTGTCGCGGATGTGCGCGGCGCCCGCCGGCCCGTGGGTGGTTCTGGTCAGGCGGGTGACCAGGACGTGCGGGTTGTCCGTGCCCAGTGAGGCGCGGTGGGCGAGGCAGCCCTTCAATGCCTTCCATGTCGCCCCGTCGAGTACGAGGTCGACGGAGCGTCCCGGGAAACGCACAGCGTGGCGGGCAGGGGTGAGGTGGTCGAGGGTGAGGAGGCGCAGTTCGGTGGTGGTCGCTGCGTGGAGGAGTGCGGCCAACCCGATGAACGCCTCGTGCGGGTGCATCTCGCCGGGCCCGTTCCAGCGGTGGTAGAGCGTGCGCTGCTCGTCCAGGGTGAGCGTGGCGCCCCTGAAGCCGCGTGGCTGCGGGGCATCGAGGGGCGCGGCCGGGTTGTGCAGAACGGCTCCGGTGCGCTGGGCGTGGGCGAAGAACTGGTGCAGGCCTGCCAGCCAGGAGGCTCTGCGGGCCGAGTTGCGGGCGAGGAACGCCTCCAGGTCCGCCGTGGTCAGGGACGCCCACGTCTGATGGCCTCGGCCTGTGGCGTGCAGGGAGAGGTCCCGGACGGTGTCCAGGCGGATCTCGATGGTCTTCAACTGGTTCGGGCGCAGGCCCAGAGCAGCGGCGCGCTCGCGCTGGGCCAGCAGCGTCTGCGCGAAGCCGCGGACGGCTGGGCGCAGCGGGGCCGGTACGGCTTCGATGCGACGTTCCCGGCGGGCGGCGGCTGTCGTTTCCTCGACTGCCCTGGGGGCGTCGTGGAGGTGGTGGGCGTGGAAGAAGCCGGTGAGGGGCCGGACGAGCCGGGGATTGCTGTGCAGCGCGTGGTCGTGGAGCGTGCGGGGATCGGTTGTATGTGTGTCGAGGATCAGGCGGGCTGTATGGGTGACGATGTCCCCGGCGTAGAAGGGGTGGCGGTGCGTGAGCAGGTGGGTGGTGAAGGCGTCCCACCAGGACGGTACGGCGGGCATGCGGTGGGCCCAGGCTGCGGCTCGGGTTTGGACGGTGCGGGGCGAATGCTCGTAGCAGGGCTTGCACATGCCACGCGACCACTGAGCCGGAACACCGCATTGCCTGCAGGCGGTGACCGGCTCGGTCTCGGCCGGATCGGAACAGGGGCGGCACCTCTGGGTCGCGGCTTCGAGGGTGCGCCGGCGGCCGCAACGCTGACACGGGCCGCGCCCGGATCCGCCCGCGGCCCGGCGTCGGCACGCCGCGCACCGCTCCTGCTGCGAGCGCCTGCCGCCCCCGCAACCAGGGCACCTGCGCGAACACCACGCGCACAGACCCGAGTTGGGATGCAGTCGGCGCTGTTTCGCGCAGCCGGGGCAACGGCCCTGCACGGGGCCGGGAACGGGCGTTGACATGATTCGCCATTCACATGGGGCACGGCAGCGGGTAGCCGCACGGAGGTCACAGGGGAGGCAGTGACCGTCCCTGTACAGCCCCCAGCACGGCCGTCGACGGCTTCCTGCCTGCCGGTCCTGCCAGGACGGCTACCGGAACGGGAGGCGGTGTGGCGGGACTCAGCACGAGGAGATCTCCGGGAACGCAGTCCAGGGCCGTGCACAGGGCAGCCAGGGTGGACAGCTTCACCTGGGAGGGGTGCTTGGTGAACAGCGCGGACACCGAAGCCGCGGACAGGTGCAGCCCCGCTCTCTCGGCCAGCAGCCGCCTGAGCTGAGTCCCGGTCCACACCCCGCGCTCCGCCGCCGCCATCCGCAGCCGCCACTGCACGCCCGGACACGTGATGTGCACCAGCTTGGATTCTGGTGAGGTCATGTCCTCGCTCCTCTTCGGTCAGCCGGCCAGTGCGCGGACAGCGGAGTCGGTGGCGCGCTGCCAGGCATCCTCGACGAACCTCTGCGACGGCTTCACGTACGCCATCGTCGAGGCGATATGCCGGTGCCCGAGCAGTTGCTGGACCGCGATCAGATCCATCCCTCGCTCGTATTGGTGCGTCGCGCACGCCCGGCGTAGCGCGTGCGGGGTGAACCGGGTCTCCCCAATCGCCTGCTCGAGGTCAAGGAGCCGGGCCAGCCGGTCCCGGACCGTTCCTGCCTTCAGTGCCCGGCCCTCGTCGTCGCAGAACAGCGCCGGGCCGGCGGGGAACAGCGGCCGGACATCGGCCATGTACCAGGCGACAATCCGGTCCAGGCCCTCCAGCATGGGTGCCCACCGCGGCCGCGGTCCCGAGGTGTTCGCCGCCTTCCCGAACCGCACATGCAGCTTCCCCGACGGCCCGAGCCCCGGATACACATCGGCCTGGTCCAGGCTCACCAACTCACTGACCCTGACCGCCGACAGGTAGGGGGTGCGCAGCATGGCGTAATCCCGGTCCATGGCCCGGTAATCGCATCCGACAGCCACCTGGGAGCGGACGAAGGAGAAGAACGTATCCAGCCGCTCCCTGCTGGGAGGCAGCCCCACCGCGGCGTCGTCACCGGCATGCCGCACCCGGTTGAACCGGTCCAGCCCGCCCCTGGAGAGCGATACCCCGAATACGGCGCGGACCTGGACCGCGTACCGCTCCGCGACGAAAGCGTGCAAGGTGCGCAGCATCTGCAGGTACTGCCGGCGCGTCCCCGCCGCCAAGTCGGCCACCGCCAGAGCGTGGAGCATCTCGTCCACGTCATCGGTTTCCACGGCCCACACCGGGTAGTCGAAACGACCCACGACACGGGCGAGGAGGGAGGTGTAGCCGCGCACCGTCGTCGGAGAAAAACCGCGCACCACCCACGTCCTGGCGAACGCCCTGGCGCACTCGGCCTGGAACGCCCACGGATCCGCCCCGGCATCCGCGCCGGGCAACCCGCCTTGGACCAGACGCAGACCGCCCCGCTCCCCCACATCCACCCTGCAGCACCCCGAAGAATTCGTCCGTTAAGGCAGCACCTGAACCATCACGCCACCACCAAAGAACTCAACGACCCACCGGAGAAAAGGCAACCCCCCGCCAGCGAAACAACCCGCTCATCCACACAGCGGCGGCGTCAGGCGCTGTGCCTCGTCCAGCACCAGCACCCGCGGCTGCCGCAGCGCCTCCACCAGAAGCAGATCCGCCTCCCCCGTGCCGTGCGGGAGGCGTTTGTCCATGTCGAGTGCGTCGGCCAGCCCCCGCCGCAGCTCCGGCACCGTCGGGTTCACCCCTACGTGCACCCTGCGGACCCGCGCCGGGTGCGGCAGCTGAGACAGTGCGTACTGCAGCGCGACCGTCTTCCCGTGACCGGCATCCCCGTACAAGCACACCACCGCACCAACTGCTGCAGCATGCCCGACCGTTCGCAGTACCGACTGGACCGTCGGCGTCTGGACCACTTGAGCACCGGGCACCAGGACCGAGACCTGTGCCAGATGCTTCTGCTCCCGCAAGAACACCTGCCTGCCAGCACCCCGGCCGGCCACGACGTTCAGGCCCAGCTCGCTCAACGGATCCGGCCTGCGCTCCCCAGCGACCTCGATCTCCCGCTCGATCACCAGCGTCCGACCCGCCCTGCGGTCCCGGCGGACCACGCGGTGCAACGTCGACAACGACGGGACCTCACCCCCATCACCTCCGTCGGCCAGCCGGCGCCGCAGCTCGGCGACATTCCCGCCCACCCGGCCCAGCAGCGCCCACGCCATATCCGACACCGCGTAGCCCTGGCGGACCCCGGCCTCCGCCTGGCCCGTCGTCTTGGCCCGCTCCAGCCAGCGCCACACCGTACGCACCGACACACCCGACACGTCAGCGACCGCCCGCACATGCTGGGACGTCAATTCCCCGGCCTGATGTCGCTCCAGAAGACGCCGCACCACCAACGCTCTGGGCAGCCCGGCCGGGCGCCTCAGTCCGGTTCCTGTGTCCCGCTTCATCCCCCGATCAAACCCGGCACACCACCACCGACCGCATCAGAACTCTCGAACCTGAGACAGCATCACCTTCCATGAGATAAAGCCACGACAGCGATCCCCCACCTAGATCTCTCGCCCTATGACAGTGACAACCCCACCACCGACATCCCACTGACCAGCGCTGAAAGACCACAGGCCCACACCAGCACTACTGACTCTCACTACCACCAACACCAAACCGAGAGATCGCACCCAAAGACAACACACCACTGCCGACTGTCTCTCACCACCACTGCCCCAAAACCGAGAGATCGCAGCCCGGTGCCAAGGGGTCACGGCAAAGAGATTGCGGTCGACGGCGAGACGGAGCCGGTGATCGTGAAACTGGGCGTCTGGGTCTCGAACACAAAATCGAGGCGCGACAAGCTCAGCGCGGAGCAGCTTGCCTCGCTGCGAGAGCTGGGCGTCGACTGGGCGTAGAGCTAGTGCTCTGACCCGGATCAGGCCTGTCCTACGGGAACTGGGGCGGGGGAGCGCCCGGCCAGCGGGCGATCGCGGCAGGCGCTGGGGCCCACCCCAGGTTCGCCGGGTTGGCGGGTCACTTGTGCGCAGCCGAGGACGTCAACCCGGCGAACCTCTGCGGTCACAGCGTCAGAAGCTGTTGTCGTTCCGGTCTTGAGGGTTGTGCGTCGAACGGGAGTCTCGATCGGGTGGTTGCCGCTGGCTTCGGGTATGAAGGCAGGGCCTCTTGGTAGCTCGGGGTTGCGAAGCCAACCGAGATCCAGGAGACCCTGTTGTCGCAGTTTTACGTGCTCGCGTCGGTGGAGTTCAACTCGGCTGCACCGACGTGTGATTGTGTCGCTCACCGGTTCGGGAATGCGGCCGATCACCCGGAACGTGTTCGGCGGTATCCCTCGGACATGACGGACGGGGAGTGGGCCGTGGTCCGGCCGCTGCTACCGGTGCCTGGCTGGCTGCGCGGCCGGGGCGGGCAGCCGGAGGCGTATTGCCACCGGGTGATACTGGACGCGGTCCGCTACCTGGTCGACAACGGCATCAAGTGGCGGGCCATGCCAGCCGACTTCCCGCCGTGGGACCGGGTATACGCGTTCTTCCGCCGCTGGCGCGACCACGTACTGGTCAAGGAATTTCACGACCGGCTGCGATCGAGGATCCGCGAGAGGGAGGGGAGGGACTCGGAGCCGACGGCCGGCGTGATCGACTCGCAGTCCGTCAAGGCGGACGCCGTCGTCGGATCAGACAGCCGCGGCTTCGACGGAGGCAAGCTGATCAATGGGCGCAAGCGGCACGTCGTGGTCGATACCCTCGGTCTGCTGCTGGGGGTGATGGTCACCGCCGCGGACACCGGCGACCGCGCCGCCGCCCAGGTCCTGCTTGAGCAGGTGGCCGACGCGCACCACCGCCTCGCCCTGGTCTGGGCTGATGGCGGCTACACCGGCAGCCTCGTCGAGTACTGCCTGGCCACAATTGCCCTGGTCCTCGCGATCGTCAAGCGCAGCGACGACATGCGTGGCTTCGTGGTGCTGCCCAAGCGGTGGATCGTCGAGCGCCTCTTCGCCCACCTGATGCGAACCCGTCGTCTGGTGCGCGACTTCGAGCGCCGCACCGCCAGTGCCGAGGCGATGGTCTACTGGTCGATGATCCTGCTCATGACGCGCCGCCTGGCCCGGCCACACCCGGTGAGAGTGTGAACCGGCCCGGTGCCGGCTCGGCCAGCCAGCCGCGCGCGACCAGGCGTTTCGCTTTCGACCGCAGGGCTTCCACCCGCGCCGGCACTACCTCCATGCCGAACATGGCAGCCATCTCCTGGCAGGTCAGCGGACCTTGCCCGAGGCGGAGACGGTCCGCGAGGGTCTGCAGGATGCGCTGGTAGTCCACCGACAGCACCGACCAGGAGAGGCCCTCACGCCACACCGGCACCTGCAACTTCGGCTTCGGCTTCGCCGCATCCCCCGGACCCGGGGCGTCCTTCGTGTCGGCGGTGCCGCCACCATCCGGAGCCAGCACCGTATCGACCCGCCTGCGAGCGATCGCCCACTCCTGCCATTCCTGCTCGGCCACGGCCAGCTCGGCCTGGATGCGGTCGGCCTCCTCACGCAGCCCGTCGACCCGACGGCGAGCGGCGAGCTCGTACTGTTTCAGCAGTCCAACAACCGACGGCATCCGCGATCTCCCAGAGAGCGACAACACGACAGGCCACGACTCCCACGGAATCACCACCCCTATGCCTGACCAGCGAAAACGCCGTCCTCAAGTCCGGAAAGACAACAGCTTCTCAGGTCCTGTCGTGAGAAATGCTGGTCGCAGCCCTGCGGGGACTGCGACCAGCAGGTTGTGCCGTATCGCCACCGATCAGTGGCGATCAGCGGTCATTTCAGCCAAAGGGCTTCCATCGGAAGCCCACGGCCGGTGGTCCCCAGCTCGGTGATCCCGAACCCGCCGCCGTACCCACCGTCGATCCAGCCGATGTTGCTGACGTGGGCGGCGCCGTCCACCATCCCTGTCGTGTGGTCCAGGTAGACCCTGACCGCCTCGATCGGAGCGTCCGTGTTGACGTCGCCGACCTGGATGGTCCGGTTGCTGGGAGAGGTGCAGGAGTAATAGGCATCCCAGCCGTAGTTGGAACGGTGTGCTCTGGCACAGAACTCGATCGTGCTGGCGGGGAAGTGGAACCGGATTGAGTCGATGCTGATGGCCTGCCCGGTGCTACCGGCCCATTCCCCGTCGCATCTCCAGTCCTGCCAGCCGACCCTCTTGAGGTGAGCCTGGTAGCAGACGGTGCCGGTAGGGTTGTCCCTGGCGCTGGCGGAGCCCGCTCCCATGAACACAGCTGTGGCAGTGACCGCCGCCGCGGCGACTACACGGATCGTACGCTTCAACATGTGTGCTTCCCCGATTCCAGGGCCTCGGATGGCCCGGCGGGCAACGTTAGCGATCACGGTCCGCCGTGTCGTGAATCTGACATCGGCAGTTGCCAAATCGGAGAGTTCGGCACGGAATTGTGAATTCCGCCCGGTCCAGGAGCTGGGCCGGGGCCCAGTATTAGCCGTCTGCCGAGGTCGGCGGCTGTGAGATGGGGCTTGTGCAGCGCATCGCTGTAGAGCCGCATCTCACGAGCCGCCCCGTCCAGGTGCTGCCAGAAGGGAAGCGGCAGCTCGAGATCGTGCGAATGCGGGGGATGCGCTTCGACCGTCAGCGGACGACGCTGGAGTCATGAGGACCGTCTGGTCCGGCATGATCCAGTTCGGGATGGTCGCGCTGCCTGTCCGGCTGTTCGGGGCCACCGCCGAGCATGACGTGCGACTCCACGAGATCCACGTCGCCGACGGCAGCCGGATCGAGCACCGGCGCTTCTGCCCCGTAGAGGGCCGGGAGATCTCGTATGAGGAGGTCGGACGGGGATTCGCCTTGCCCGACGGCCGCATGGTGCCGCTGACCGAGGAGGACCTGGCGCGCCTGCCGCTGCCGACGAAGCGCACGTGCGAGGTGCTCGGCTTTGTCCCTGGGGCGGACGTCGACCCGATCAGCTACGCCAAGCCGTATTCCGCTGGCCCCGGCAATCCCGGAGCCGACCGGCCCTACGCCCTGCTCGTGGAGGCCCTCGCCCGCACCGGAATGGTCGGCGTGGCCAAGATCGCCATCAGGAACCGGGAGCGCCTGGCGGTGCTGCGGCCACGCCGAGGCGTGCTGGTCGTTCAGACCCTGCTGTGGGAGGACGAGCTGCGGGAACCCGGCGATCTGGCTCCGGCGGCACCGGTCACGGACCGGGAGCTGGAGCTCGCCGAGGTGCTGATCCGGGAGCTGACCGGCATCGAGGAACGCGAGATCCATGACGAGTACGGACACGCCCGGGAGCAGCTGATCACCGCAAAGGCCAGCGGCGCCGAGCTGCCCGAGCCGCCGGAGGCGGCACCGGTGGTGGACCTGATGTCCGCGCTGGAGGCAAGCGTACGGGCAGCCCAGGCCGAGCATGGCAACTGAGAAGCCGCATCGCGGGCACCCATTGACCGTCCGGCAAACACGAGCGTGTGTTATCCGGTGAACGCGGAAGGCCGGAAACGGACACGGGGCGCTGAAATGCCGAGGGCAACACGCCCGCTCGGAGGGCCGGCCCAAGGGGCACGGTGCGGGCCAGCCCTCCCGGGTCAGTTCCTGCCGACGGGACGGGCGTCTAGTTCGCGTCGACGGGCAGCTCCCCGTTCGACTGCCAGATCACCCCGTCCAGCTGGATGGGCAGGCTCGGGAATCCGAAGAGGAAGCCCAGGCAGCGCTCCCGCAGAACCGCCGCGCTCTGCTCGGGACTCAGCGGGACGCCTTCCTCTTCGCCCCCGGGACCGGGGAGCGCAGTCCTGCAGTCGGCATCCGGGAAGATGTCGATCTCCCCGAGAACCACGTGCGCCGTCGCGCTCTCCCGATCCGGGTAGCTCCATGCCGACTTCGGCAGGAGGACGATCAGGTCGTAGGCGTCGAGGGCGTCGGCCACCGCCGCCGCGAGCGGACTGCGGTCGGTGCGGGGCCCGCTGCGGTCGCTCTCCCGTGAGGGGTGGCGGACCTCCCACATGCAGGTGTGCTACACCAGGACGCCGGGGCCGTCCGGCGAGGCCCACAGCGTGCTGGTCGTCGGCTCCGGCGGGGCGGCCGGCTCGGTCTCCTTCTTGCGGCGGCCCCGGCTGCGACGGTCGAACACGCCGCTCAAAGTCCAGCGCCAGTAGTCCTCGGCTTCCTCCAGGAGCAGGACCCGCTGTCCGCTGTGTGCCCAGGCCGCCGCGATCCCGCCGGCCAGGTGGTAGAGGTTCCCCGAGCGCTCAGCCAGGAACCGCAGGACATGTGGTGCGTGCGGCGCATCGGCCGCTTGTCGGTCACCGGCGTCTCCGGTGGCTACCCATCGTTGGTGCCCTCCGGATGGCGCTCGCGGTAGAGACTGACGAAACGTCTCGTCAGTCGGCCGAGTTCACGCGTGTACTCGAAGGCAACGAACTGCGGAGTCTCAGCCGTCGGCCGGGCGTTCAGCTCCGTCAGGCGGTAAGCGTCCCTGTACATCTGCCGAACGACCGGGTCCTCGTCGAAGCCCAGCTCTTCCGTCACGAACAGGTTCAGCGCTCCACGCAACTGGGTGGCTGTCAGGTCAATTTCCTGCCGATCAGGCATGGACAGCGTGATGGCCAAAGCCTTCATCACGACATCGCTGATGGCTTCGACGTCGATCGGCAGTGCCTCCGGATCGGCAGCGTCGACGCTCGGGGATCGGTCCTTGTCTGTCACGGCGGTCATCACGCGCTCCTCTCGTGTCCGCTTTTGGTTGCGGCGTGTGAAGAGCTAACTGCGGGATGTGCCCATCCGGGTACCGTAGGAGGGAGGCGTGACCGTGAAAGCCGTGAAACCTACGGGAGTTGGCAATGGCCAAAGCACCCCAGGACGACCGCAATACGGGACTCGAAACCCTGCTTGAGCAGGCGCAATGGTCGCGTACCCAGCTCGCCAATGCGGTGAACCGCACCGGTGTCCAGGTCGGTATGACCCTGAAGTACGACCACTCCGCCGTTTCGCACTGGCTGAGCGGGACGCAGCCAAGGGAGCAGGTCAGGCCGATCATCATCGAGGTACTCGAACGCAAGATCGGCCGCCCCGTGACCTATGCGGAAGCGGGTCTGCAGCCTCCGAAGGGCGGAGAGGACTCCGGCAGCGGAGACACTGTCGAGTCCCTCTTGGATCTGGGCAGGGCTGATATGGACCCCTCACGACGCGGCGTGCTCGCCGCCGGCTTGTACTCGGCTGCTCTCGTCGTGCCCCTCTTCGCAGGCGAGGCGCACGCAGAGGAACGCGAACGCGCCACGAAACCCACAGGCCGTATCGGGCCGGGCGAAGTCGCGACCGTACGGACCATGACCGACCGCATCGCAGACATCCTCGACGAGCTGGGCGGCGGCCACGCCCGCCCAATGGCCGCGGCATTCCTCGTCAACACCGTCGCGCCCTACCTGCGAGCCCAAGCAACCGAGCCGGTCAGAAACGACATGCTCTCCGCCGCCTCCGACCTGACCTACCTGACCGGGTGGATGGCGATGTACGAACGAGAGCACGGCCTCGGACAGCAGTACTACGTAAAGGCGTTGAACCTCGCCAAGGCTGCTGCTGACCACGTCACCTACTGCCGCACTCTGCGCGGCATGAGCCTTCAGGCATCACATCTGCGCCATGGGCAGATGGCCTTGAAGCTCGCGGACTCAGCTGCCGAAGCTGCACCCAAGGCCGGCCTGCGGCTGGTGGCGTTCCTTCGAGGTCAGCAGGCACACTCGGCAGCCATGGTCGGCGACCGGAAGCAGGCATTCACTCGCCTGCGTGAAGCCGAAGCAGCGCTCTCGAAGGCCGACTCACGCCGAGATGCTGTCGGCGGATACGACCAAGCGGCCTACCAGTTCCACGTCGCCCACGTCCTCTACGAGACGAAAGACCTGGCGGGCTCGATCGCGGCTCTGAAGAGCTCGGTCCGGGCACAACCCAAACAGGAACGGCAGGGCCGACTCCACGCCAACGGCGTTATGGCCCAACGCCAGTACGAACTGGGACACATCGAGGAGGCGTGCAGCACCTGGAATACGTTCCTCGACGACTACGTGGGCTTGTCAACCGCTCGCGGCGACGAGCACTTCGAGACGATGCGGAAGCGGCTCGCTCCCCACCGGAAGGTCCGGGCCGTAAGAGAACTCGGCGAACGCGCTCGCCAGGTCGCGACGCTGAAGGGGTAGTGACCCTGGAGAGGGCGATGAGGCGGGCGCCGCACCGCCCTCCCCGTCTGGGCGGCGCGCGGGTCAGGCAAGCAGGATCTGGCCGGCAGGGCGGTCAGGCTTCCAGTTACGGACCCGTCTCGTTTCCGCCGGCGCCCTGCTCTTCCAGCACTTGATTAACCGCGACAGCGGCTTCGTGTGCGTCTGCTGATTCACCGGCGTTGAGTGCCGCGAGGTAGAGCTCGCCGTGCTTTTCAGAGCGGCCCCGACGACGACGCGCCCAGTCGGCCAGGGGGCCGCTCTCCTGCGGCCTCGTCGGGGGCGAACGGTTGTCCGCCGAGAGGCGAGACACTGACCAGACGACCCCAACCGACAGGCTGGATCTCCCCCTCACCGAAGGAGCGTCGAAGCCTCGACGGCTTCCTCGCCGCTCACCGCGTTCGCGGCCCGTCGCCGTTCGAGGCGGCTGACTCCCGAAGCAGTCTGGAGGCAGCGGGTGTCGGAGGTCTTGGTGGCGATCGATGACGTCAGCGCTTGGACCATGGGCGACTTCAGCTACTCCGACCACTGAATCCACTGCTGCGCGCTGAGACCCTCACTGTTGTTTTGGTGGCGGCTTGCGCCTGCGCGTCGGTCAGACGGCGGCAGGGGCGCCGAGCATCGCGGAAGCCTGTTGGAACGGGTTGAGGACGCGCGTGGGCGCGGCGGTGTGGGGAAGGCCGGGGCAGATGAAGCCGAGTTGGGTCATGGCCCGGAGGATTTCGCCGGCGCTGAAATCGCGGCGGTCCTGGCGTGTGATGACCTGCCCGACCTGCTTGACGGGGTAGGTGCGGCGGCCGATGATCACGGACTCGCCGATGACCTGTTCGGGCTTGATGCCCTTCATGGATTCCAGGACGCCGCTCTTGGTGAGGTCGAACGGGAAGCGGGCGATGACACAGCGCATGATGCCTCACAGGGAGAAGAATGAAGGGGAATGGTTTCGCCGCGGTGAGGCGGTTCAGTGGGCAAGGGCGAGGACGCCCGGAGCGCTGCCCTGCTTGTCGACGACCGGCAGGGCACCGGGCCGGCGGCCGCGCATCGCGTGCTGGGCTTCGGCGATCGTGGTAGCGGGTGAGGTGAACGGCCCGCGGTTGTCGAGAATGTCGCGTAGCTGGACCCGGTCCGTGTACGCGGGGCTGTCACGGACCGCGGCGAGCTGGGCCTGGGTGACCAGTTGGGTGCACAGGCCGTCGTTGTCGCAGACGAGCAGGTGCTCGGTGCGGGCACTGGTCATGACGGCCAGGGCGACTTCGATGGTCATGTCGTCGCAGACCTGCGGTCCGGCCGTGTCCATGGTGTCGGCCACTGTCCTGTGCGCGGGGGTGGCGCTCGCCGGGCGGGGTTGCATCTGAACCAGTGCCAAGATGTGCCTCCTGCAGAGATGGGCCAGTTTCCTGATCAAGGGTTCTAGGCCGCCGCGTCGAAGGAGGACTGCCGCACGATCGTGCGCCGGGCAGTCGAAGCGGGGCTGCGTCGACCGCGGGAGGCCGCGCTGCGGCTGCGCTGACGTCGCTCGGCCACCGGCGTGGTGATCGTCACGGGAATGCCGGAGGGGGTCTGGGCGCCGGTGATCCGGCTGAGTGCCTCCTCGCCCGAGCGGACCTGAGTGGTCTGCGGCACGATGCCGGCGGCTGCCATGAGGCGGCTCATGTCGCGGCGCTGGTTGGGGGTGACCAGAGTGACGACGCTGCCGGACTCGCCGGCCCGCGCGGTACGGCCGCCGCGGTGGAGGTAGTCCTTGTGGTCGGTCGGCGGGTCGACGTTGACAACGAGGTCGAGATTGTCGACGTGAATACCGCGCGCCGCGACGTTCGTCGCGACGAGCACAGTGACATGCCCGGTCTTGAACTGGGCCAGGGTCCGGGTGCGCTGCGGCTGCGACTTCCCGCCGTGCAGGGCGACGGCCCGCACCCCGCTGCTCAGCAGATTCTGCGTCAGCCGGTCGACAGCGTGCTTGGTGTCCAGGAACATGATCACCCGGCCCTCGCGCGCCGCGATCTCCGTCGTCATCCGGTGCTTGTCGGCGCCGTGGACATGCAGTACGTGGTGCTCCATCGTGGTGACCGCCCCTGCGGACGGGTCGACGGAGTGGACGACCGGGTCGGTGAGGTAGCGGCGGACCAGGAGGTCGACGTTGCGGTCGAGTGTGGCGGAGAACAGCATCCGCTGGCCCTCAAGGCGGACCTGGTCCAGGAGCGCGGTGACCTGTGGCATGAAGCCCATGTCGGCCATCTGGTCGGCCTCGTCCAGGACGGTGATCGCGACCTGGTTCAGCCGGCAGTCACCCCGGTCGATGAGGTCCTTGAGGCGGCCCGGCGTCGCGACGACGACTTCGGCACCACGGCGCAGCGCGCTGACCTGCCTGCCGATCGGCATTCCGCCGACGACAGTGGCCAGGCGCAGCCTCACCGAGCGTGCGTGGGGGGTAAGAGCATCGGTCACCTGCTGTGCCAGTTCACGCGTCGGCACGAGGATCAGGGCCAGCGGCTGGCCGGGCTCGGCGCGCTGCCCGGCGGTGCGGGCCAGCAGGGCCAGGCCGAAGGCGAGGGTCTTGCCGGAGCCGGTGCGCCCGCGACCGAGGACGTCGCGGCCCGCGAGGGTATTGGGCAGGGTCGCGCCCTGGATCGGGAACGGGACGCTCATGCCTTGCGCGGTGAGCGAGGCCAGCAACTGCTCGGGCATGTCGAGGTCGGCGAACGCCTCGACGGCAGGCAGCGCGGGAGTGATCGTCTTGGGCAGGGCGAACTCGCCCGAGGCCGCCGCGGGCCGCCGGCCGCGGCCGCCTGGGCGGCTCGGCCCTCCGGAACGGCTCGGGGCGGGCGTGCCGAAGCGGTTGCCCCGGTGCGAACCGGCGCCGGAGCCGAAGGCGGGACCGCCGGTACGGTTGCGGGAGGAGCGGTTGTTCGTACGTGAGGGGTTCATTCAGAACCTTCCTTGATACGGCACGTATCAAGGAATTCTCGCAGCAGAAGAACAGCGCGGGGAATCACAAGAACGAGCCGAACGAAATGCGAAAGCAGATCTGGCCCGCGGTGAATCCGGTGCAAGTGCAGGCGATGAAATGAGTGACGTCATGCGGACGTGAGATCCCGGACGTCTACAGGGGCATCTTCAAAGAGGTCCGCATTCCTGGAGAGGGATCTGCGGGCGTCGTTGCCCCACAGGGAAGCCCCGGGGAATTCCCGTAGCTGGGGCCCGCACCCCGAGGGATGCGGGCCCCAGCTACGAAGTGCGCGTCAGCGTCAGGCAGGAACGATGTTCTCAGCCGTCGGGCCCTTCTGGCCCTGCGCGATGTCGAAGGTGACCTTCTGACCTTCGAGCAGCTCACGGAAGCCCTGAGCGGCGATGTTCGAGAAGTGGGCGAACACGTCAGCGCCGCCACCGTCCTGCTCGATGAAGCCGAAACCCTTGGCCGCGTTGAACCACTTCACAGTGCCAGACGCCATGTCATATCTCCTTGTGGGGCAGTACGCCGGAACCCGCAATCCACGGATACCGGGTCGCCGCGATGATGCCCCGCCCGGAGATGACCGGAAATACAAAACGCTCCCCGCGGCTAAAAATGCCGACGAAAGGCGTTGAGGTTTTTGGGAACCACGACTGCAACTGAGATCGACAGTAGCATGCGGTAGCGGCCTGCGTACGGTCAATAATTCCGCTCTGCCCGTTGCAGTAAATACACTGTCCGCGCGGCACATTAAACTCTCGTCTCGCGGTCATAGATATTGATCCACCCGGAACACAGCGCTCCAGGAAGAGCGGTCGTCGTTTACGGCGGCCCATCAGCCCGTATACGGGTCCCGACGCAGATCAGCGCAGCGCTGCTGCGCGGCGCTCTCACGAGTGCCCCAGATCCCACCACCATGGACTGAGACTGAAGGCGGCCGACGCCCACCGTTCGTGCGAACCAGTCGGACAGCAGGACCTGCCCGGGGCAGCAGTACGCTCCGCGCGCGGGCTGATCGCCGTACGGTGGGCGAACACGTCCGAGCCGCCACTGTCCGGGCGGTGAAGCCGCAGCCGTTCTGCGCGTCAAACCACTTCACAGTTCCCGCGGCCCTTGCCTCACACCTTCCTGCCGATGAAGCGTCCTACGACATGCGGCAGACGGAGGCGGTCACCCTGGCTCCTCCGCCGCAGCAGAACGCCTACGACGAAGATGTGGGCGAAGGGAACATCCTGGTCAAGGCAGTTGACCCAGAAGCCACGCGTCAGCCCGCGGTCGTCGGGTTCTCTAATTCGGCGACGTGGCGGTATTCGGCGTTGATGCGCTGGGCTTCTTCGAGCTGGTCCTCGAGGATGATGATGCGGCAGGCGGCCTCGATGGGGGTTCCCTGGTCGACGAGTTCGCGGGCGCGTGCGGCGATGCGCAGCTGGTAGCGGGAGTAGCGCCGGTGGCCGCCCTCGGAACGCAGCGGGGTGATCAGGCGGGCTTCTCCGATGGCGCGGAGGAAACCTTGTGTGGTACCGAGCATCTCGGCGGCCCGACCCATCGTGTAGGCAGGGTAGTCGTCGTCGTTGAGACGGCCGAACGAGTCGTCTGCTGTCATTTGCACCTCTCTGTGGAACGCGTGGAGGGGCTCGGGTGCCGTATGGCACCCGAGCCCCGAAGGAACTGCTACACCATCTGCCGACCCTGATACTGCGCCGGCCTTCTATTTCCGCTGACCCGACCTGGAAGTTGTCGGGGGTGCGGGGATCGCGGTTGCTTGACCGGAGACCACCTCGCTATCGATGTCCTGCGGTACCCGGGCTCAAAACTTCCACCCGGGCGATCCTGATGGCGCCTGGCTCCTCCGTTCTTCCCTCTGGGATCATCACTTACCTACTGCTGGTACTGCTCTCCTGCGTACTGCTCTGTGGCCTGTGCCAGCGCCACTTTTCGACAGCCAGCCCCGTCGCCCGTCCTGCATCTGCTCTGGCTTAGAACCCCACTGCCGAACCTCCCGGTGCGCGCGTCCGCAGCCGACGCCTTCACCGAGGTGCTGCTCACTGACTTCACTGCTGCGTACTGCACTTGCGGGTACTGCTCACGGCGGCCCCTGATCACTGCGGGCCACCCGGTCCGGTCGCCAGTCCCGTCGCCGTCCTGCAACAACCCTGGCTTCGGAACTCCACCACCGCACCGTCCTGCGAACTGCAACTGCGGTTACTGCTGCCCGGCAGTTCGTCTCTGCCGGGCCCTGCTGTCTCTCTGGGCTACGAGAGAAACCATAACCACACCACCACCCAATGTCTACTCTGGCCAACATAGATTTCCGTTACCCGGGCGGAGAGATAGTCGGCCTCGGTCACGGAAGGGGTGTGCGGCGGCCCCGCTCCAGCCAGGCTCGCCCGCTCCGACCAGCGCCGTTACGCGCAGCCTCGACGCCGCGAACACCGCAGTCGCCACGTCTGGCCATGCGGATGATCGCTCAGGACACGCGGGGGCTCGTGCGGTTGACACACCGCAGGCCGGGCACAAGCGCCGCCAGATAGGACCTGCGTGACGATCCAGAGACCAGGGTGGCCTGATGAACACAATGAGCGTCAACGTGGCAACTGCCCTCTCCACGGGATGCATTGCCAGCGCGCGCCGGAGCGCCCGGGATTTCCTCGCAGGGCGGCGCCGTGCGCGTCGCCCGCGACCTCTACAAGGCCACCCACCGGCACTACGACGCGCTCCTGGTCGCCTGTCCGCACCGCCGGGGCGAAGGTCCGGCCGGACACGAGCCGCTGGCAGGCCGAGGTCGAAGAACACATCCGGGCCCGCCGGTTCGACGCGGTCGTCGAATCCGCCCTCGCCGATCCCGACGAAACCCGCGCGTCGTCGGGCCGCCCCGTGATGACGACCGGTATGGCCTTACCGCGGCTGATGTCCCTGTCGAGCGCCCAGCGACGCGGCGCCCACTGCGTGTTCTGTAGCGCTGCCCTGTCGGCGCGCACTGCGGTCGATCTCGGAGCACGGCCGGTCGATGCACGCGGCTCGTCCGCGCTGTGGTTTCCCCGCCGGTGCGCCACCTGCCCGAAGGACCGATCGTGATCACGTTGGCCAAGAACCCCGCCCCTGCCGCCGAATACCGCACGCTCCTCGGCCACACCCTGGCCTGCGCGGCCTGCCGGGCGAAGGCGCCGTGCTTCACCAGAGCCCGGCTCACCCGCGCCTGGCGGGCAGCCCGCGTACCTTGGAAGGCCAGCCGATGAAGACTGAATCGACGGACCTCATCACCTGCTACGGGGGTCCGTGTGAGTCGGTTCCCAAACTGCCGGTACAGCCACGGAACCTTGTAGGGACCCAAAGGGCTCCGGTAACGCGTCTAAGTAGTGACGGCCGGATTCAACTGGGGGACGAGTGAAGCGAGACGAAGATTTCTCCGAGTATGCGAGCGCGCGGTGGCCCGCTCTCGTTCGTTCCGCTGTTCTCCTTGGACGCACCGTGCAGGATGCCGAAGACCTGGCCCAGACGGCACTCATGCGCTGCTACGTGTCGTGGGCCAAGGTCACAAAGGCGGATGATCGGGATGCTTACGTGTATCGAATCCTGGTGAACGCCTATCACGACAGTCGTCGAAGAAGGTGGTGGGGGGAGAAGCCCGCCGCTGTCGTGCCCGAACAGGTCGAGGCAGATGCCACCACGAGCGTGGACGCAGCGGACGCGGTGGGTCGTGCGCTCGCGTGCCTGAGCCAAGCCAACCGTGAGGTTGTCGTCCTCCGGTACTACGCACATCTCAACGATCAGCAGATCGCCGAAGCGCTCAACATCGCCCCCGGCACCGTGAAGAGCCGGTTGTCCCGCGCCCTGACACAACTGTCCACCGACGCCAACCTTTCCGACCTACGCGGAGGAAGCCACACATGAATGACGAGGAAGCCGGCCAGGTGCTCGAACGGCTCGCAGACCGTGTACCCGTCGGTCCCGCGCCCTTAGACGATCTGGTCCGCGCGGGCAAGTCCGCACAGCGCAGGAAGCGCCACGTGAGCGTCCTCAGTGCTGCCGCAGCGATGACCCTGGTGCTTGGCGGGGGGATTGTTGCCCAAGCGTTCATAGGCGGAGGCGCTCCCTCTGTGAACGACTCTGCTCAAGGGGCCTCCATGACACCTCCATCGCCAGCACCCGCGACGGACCTGGACAACCCGACAAGCGAACTGTCCGGGCCACTGCCGGATGCTGATGCAGCAAGCTGTGCGAATGCCTACACTGCAGAGGCCATTGCCAATCGAGCGTTCGCGTTCGACGGTGTCGTGGTCGACATCGGCCCCGCTCGCTCCAGCCGTTCCGGCGAGGGCCTGGGCGGCGTGGGAGTCACATTTGCAGTTCGCGAGTGGTTCTCCGACGGTACGGGACCAAACATCACGGTAGACATGGGTTCGCCCACGGCCGGGACGCAAGACGTCACTGCAGATTTCTTCCATTCGTATGCAATTGGATCACGGTTGCTTGTCAGTGGTGAGCCTCGTTGGGGAGGATCCCCTCTCGATGCCCCCATCGCCTGGGGTTGCGGCTTCACCCGCTACTACGACCAACAAACGGCTGAGTCCTGGCGGCAGGCCGCTACGACGGAGAAGTCATCGGAACCTACGTCCAGGCCGACTCGTAGCAGCGCGTTGTCGCGCTGAAGGCCACTCCCGGCAACAGCGTCTAGTACTGCAACGACACTCCGTGATGTCCTCGGCGTCTGTAGTGACTGATACGGGCTCGGGCCTGGCTTTCTCTTCGCCATAGGGACCAGGCGATTACGTGTTGGACGCTGTGGAGGACAGGAGGAGGAGATGCGGTTAAATAACCGTCTGGCCTCATTCATGGTTACAGGTATGAGGGATCGATTGCCATCGGTTTCGGGATCCTCTTTTTTGCCTCCACTCGCAGGATGGCGAGGAAGGCGAGCGCGGCCATCGAGAGAGTTATGTGCCGGTACCAGGCTGTATAGCCGCGAACTTGATAGTGATCAAGTCCGGTTTCGTTCTTCGAGGTCTGGAAACACTCCTCGACCATCCACCGGGATCCCGCAACCTGCACGAGTTCCTCCAGCGAAGTTCCGGTCGGGCAGAAGCAGATGTAGTAGGCAATGTCCGCGGGGTCGGTGACGCTGCGCCGTGCCATCAGCCAGTGGGCCCAGCCCTCGCGTCGCCAGGGCCGGATCGCTGCTGCGGCCCAGTCGTATTCGCGTGGACCGTGAGCGCCGTTGCCGCAGCTCACACGTGTCCACGCATCGTCGGGGAGCTCGCCGATCAGCTCGTGTGCGCGGGCCTGGCCCTTGGCCGGCACGATCACAGGACGGGGTGGCTCCGCGATGCGGAGTACGTCCGCACGAGGCGGCAACAACGCGTCTGGCCCGGGCACCCCGGGGTCCGACATTCCAGACCCCATTCAACCAAGATCAGCCGTTAAATTGACACACCCGAAGTATGCCTGCGTCCGGGTCGGCGGCATACGTCCATGGTGGCGGGGGGGTCAGTCGGTGGACGGGTGGTTGCCGCTTGTGGCGGAGACGAGGCCTGTTTCATAGGCGATGACGACCAACTGGGCCCGGTCATGGGCATGGAGTTTGGCCAGCAGCCGCCTCACATGCGTCTTGACGGTCGCGATGCTCAGCCCGAGATGTTCGGCGATCACACGGTTGGGCAGGCCGCGGGCCACCAGGCGGAGCACTTCCCGCTCTCTTGGGGTCACACCCGACAATTCCTGGGCGAGTCGGGGGCGTGGCTCGTGGAGTCCGGCGAACTCGCGGATGAGACGGCGGGTGACTGTGGGCGCGAGCAGGGCGTCGCCGGAGGCGACCACCCGGAGTGCGGTCAGCAGATCGGCGGGGAGGATGTCCTTCAGGAGGAATCCACTGGCCCCGCCGCGGAGCGCCGCGTACACGTACTCGTCCAGATCGAACGTGGTCAGCACCAGCACGCGGGTGCCAGCGGCGTCCGGGTCCGCGCAGATGCGCCGGGTGGCCTCCAAGCCGTCCGTGCCCGGCATCCGGATGTCCATCAGCACGACGTCGGGCCGCAGTCGTAGCGTGAGGTCGACGGCCTGGTCACCATTGACGGCTTCGCCCGCCACGGTGAGGTCCGGCACGCTCTCGATGAGCAGCCGGAAGCCCGTCCGCAACAGCGCCTGATCATCCGCGAGAAGGACCCGGACCGGCCGGTTCACCGCGCTGGCTCCGCTCCGCAGGACAGCCGCGCGTGCACCCGGAAGCCGCCCGACCTCAGGGGGCCGGCGGAGAAGACCCCGCCGCACATGGCCGCCCGCTCCCGCATCCCGATGAGCCCGTGCCCGCCGCCGGTCCGGCGTCCGGGGGGCCGGGGCGGCGCGTCGTTGACGATCTCGATCTCGATGGCTTCGGGGCCCGACCGGGACAGGGTCACCCGGCAGTCCGCCGATCCCGCGTGCTTGACCACATTGGTGAGGGCTTCCTGAACGATCCGGTAGACCGTCAGTTCCACACCCGGGGGGAGCGGCGGATCAGGGTCGACGGACAGTTCCACTCGCGGGCCCGCGTCGCCCGCGAGCGCGGCCAGGTCCGCCAGACCGGGAGAGGTTCCCAACTCGGCGCCGTCCCAGGGGGTTCGCAGGACGCCGAGCATGCGTCGCATCTCGGTGAGCGCTGTCCGCCCCGCGGCCCCGACCAGTGCGAGGGTCCGTTCGGCCTCCTGCGGGCTGGCGGAGGTCACCGCGCGGGCTATCTCCGCCCGTACCGTGATGACGGTCAGATGGTGGGCCACCACGTCGTGGAGTTCCCGGGCGATCCGCAGGCGCTCGTCCGCCACGGCCTGCCGGGCGGAGAATTCCGCGTGCGACCGCTGCTCTCTCAGCGCGGTGCCGACCAGCCACGGCAGGGTCATCAGCAGCGACGCGAAGGCGACGCCGGACGCGACCTCGGGCGCCGGGACCGGTCGTGGCAACAGGATCATGGCCGCCGCGACGGCGCCCAGGGAGCAGCCGAGTGCTGTCGCGGACCGGCGCTGCGGTTCCTGCGCCGCCACCGTGTACAGGGCGACCCCGATGGGGATCCATGATTCCTCCCAGCCGGTGAACGCCATGGCACAGACCGCTCCGGCCAGGACCGTGTACAGCACCGGGACGGGCCACCGGCGCCGCACCGCGACCGGCAGCCAGACGACCGCTGCCACGGCCGCCGCGTCCCAGCCGCCCCGCGTCTCGCTCGCGCCGAACGCCAGGCCGAGAAGCACGGCCGCGACGGTGTCCACGCCGTGCCACTGCCCCTTCCGCAGACGTCCGACCACCAGCTGCCGTGACTCCCCATAGTCCATGACAGTCACGCTACCCATGCCGGGATCCGGAGCCGCTCAGCCGGCAGGACGTCATCTCAGGGGCTGAGTCATCCGCGCGGCTGATGCCCGTCGTACCCTCCTGGGCTGACACCGGGTTCCTGCCCGGGGACGAAGCCGCCGGGTCCATCGGCCGGAACAGTGGAGTGCATGAACCGGAGAACACTTCTGACCTCGTGCGCCGGGCTCGTCACCGCCGCCACGATCCCGGGCCCGCTCGCTTCGGCGGCCGTCGCGCGACCACAGCGGGAGGAACCCGTGCGGTTCCAACTGCCCGCCCCGAGCGGCCCCTACCCGCTGGGCACAGTCGCGTTCCACCTGGCCGACACCACACGGCCGGACCCCTGGGTGCCCTCCCGCCCCTGCCGCCAGTTGATGATCAGCATCTGGTACCCCGCCCGCAGCGGGTCGGCCCCCTACCCCACCGTTCCCTGGATGCCGCCGGCGGCGGCCGACCGGTATCTGAGCTTCCTCGGCCTTCCTCCCGGCCGGGTGCGGCTGGGGTGCGCCCATGCGCACGTGGGCGCTCCCGTCGGCGGTCCGCCGGGCCCTCTGCCCGTCGTGCTCTATTCTCCCGGCGCGAACGCGTCACGCTCCTTCGGCACCGGCATCGTGGAAGACCTCGCCAGCCACGGCTATCTGGTGGTCACCGTCGACCACACCTACGACGCGGCGGTGGTCGAGTTCCCCGGCGGCCGGGTCGAAATGAACCCGGCGGGCGGGATCAGCGACTACGCCAAGGCGATCCCGGTCCGCACCGCCGACATCCGGTTCGTCCTCGACCGGGTCGCCGTGCTCCGGTCGGGCGGACACCCCGGTGTCTGCCGCACCCCGCTGCCCACGGGCCTGCCCAAAGCGCTCGACCTGCGACGCGTCGGGATGCTCGGCCACTCTTTGGGCGGAGCCACCACCGCTGCCACGATGCTCGCCGACGGGCGGATCGCGGCGGGAGCAAGCCTGGACGGAGGCGCGGCGGGCCCCGTGGTGGACGCCGGGCTCGACCGCCCGTTCCTGGTCGTGGACACCCCGGGGAAGGGCGGCATGGAGAACAATCCCGCCCTGCGCGCGTTCTGGTCGCACCTGCGCGGCTGGCGGCTCTGTCTCACCGTGCAGGGAGCCGCGCACCAGACGTTCGGCGACGACGCCCTGATCCTCCCGCTGGTCGCCCCTCTCCTGGGCATGTCCCCGCACGACCTGGAAGGAGAAGTCGGGACAATTCCCCGGCACCGGGCGCAGGCATTCCAATGCGCCTACCCGCGGGCCTTCTTCGACCTCCACCTTCGCGACCGGGGGCGACTGCTCGACGGCCCCTCCCCCGACTTCCCGGAAGTCGGCTACACCCGGTGAAAGGCGGACGACCGCACCGGAGGCATACCGCGCCGGACCCGGCGCGGCTTGAGGACCAGGAACGGGTTGTCGGTTTGCCGGGCAACTGGCCCTGGCTGCGGTGACCGGGACGACGTACAGCCTCCTCGTTCAGATCGCCGAACTGGTCCACGACTCCGACGCGCAACCAGCAGTCCAACACGTCGGCTGAAAACCCGCCACGGAAGTGTCCCCGTTCGCACCGGTGCGGCGGGACGCGGGCGGTGCCCGCGTCGGCTTTGAGGGCGGTGCGTCGGCTGGACGCCCTGGCGGCCGGGGGCAGGTGGTGCGGCCGCCAGGGCGTGACGTGGGCTCTCGTCCGGGTAGTTGGCCGGGGCCCACAGCTTTGCCAAGCTACGTCTTGCCGTCCAGCAGCTCACTGGTATGGCCACCGCAGACCGCCAGCACACCGCCCAGCTCCTCGACAGCTACTACGACACCGTCGTCGGCCTCCTCGAGAACGCCAGCTACGACCAGACGACCGGCATCCGCCTGCACACGCTGGCATCCTCCCTCGCCATGACGATCGGCTGGCACCGCTTCGATCACGAACACCACACCCGCCGGCCACTACTGGAACGCCGCCCTCCACGCCGCCCATCAGGCCGGCGACACCGACCGCGGCGCCGGCATCCTCTCCGACCTCGCCTACCAGAGCATCTGGCTCGGCCGCGCCGCCCCCGCGATCGACATCCTCGACCATGCCCTGCACCGCACCCAGGACCCCACCGCCCGCTCCCTGCTCCACCTCCGCAAAGCCCGGGCCCTGGCCATGAACGGCGAAGCCCGCGCCTGCCGCCGAGCCCTCGACGCGGCCGAGCACGCCCTCGATTCCGCCACCGCCGCACCCCAGGCATGGTGCTCCTGGATGAGCCACGCCGTTATGCAACCTGTCAAGTTGTTTCACCCGGGAATGTCTCAGGAAGGTGGCGGCCGAACAGACGGAGCCAGTCTCAAGCATCCCGGCCGGGAGATCGAACTGGATCACGGGACTGGGCGAGGTCGACGACGCCTACCGGCCGCCTTTCAAAGGCAGTTGACGAAGTCGCAGCGCACCCGGACCCGAGCCCGTGCCATCTCAAGCGGATTGTCATGGCGGCTATCGCCTTGCGGGATTCTCCCCGGCCAGAGTCAGGATCAGCACGTCATGTAGTGCGCCACCTGCCCAGGGGGGTTCTCGCCGACCGTCTAGGCCGTGTGTCGAAAGTGGATCTTGGGCTGTGAAGGGAAATCCGCGCCGACATCCACCAGGCCTTCCTCACCCTCGGCTGCGCAATCATCTGCTGGCGCCGCCTCAAAAAGCAGTGCTGATCGGAGCCGTCAGCCCGAACCGGCGACCAGTGCCTCGCCCAGCGGGGTGCGCCGGTAGAGCACCGACCGTCCGGACCGGGCGCGAACGAGCAGCCCCGCGCCGCGCAGGATGGCGAGGTGGTCTCCTACCGCGCCGGGTGCCATGGCGAGGCTTCGGGCGAGCTGGCTGGTACTGGCCGGGGCGTCCAGCGCCAACAGCAGCCGGGCTCGGGACCAGCCGACCAGGGCGGTCAGGGCGTCCGGTTGCGGGACGGTCTCCTGTTCGCCCCACAGGGCGGCGGTGCCGCGGGCGCGATAGATCAAGGTCCTGGGCCAGGGGTCTTCCGTGTGAGCGGCGACATTCCTGACGAAGACTGAAGGGATCAGCAGGAGCCCGTCGCCGGCGAGGCGGACTGTCCCGACTCGGGGGAAGTGGCCGATCTCGATGCCGCCGGCTTGCCAGGCGATGCTCCGGTGCAGGCTCTCGATGGTCGTGGCCCATCCGTGTTCGCCGATCACCCCCACCCGGTGCACGACGTCGCGCTCACAGATCGCGCGCAGTTGCGGCCAGTCCGTGGCGAGCAGCTCGTGCCACGCCCGGTCCATCGCCTCGGCGATCCTGGAGACGGCGTCCGTCGAGTCCAGCACTGCGCGTACGCGGGGATCACGGGCGGACGGGCCGGTCGCGTTGGAGGCGAATTCGTGGCGGGCCGCTTCCAGCGGTGTGGCCCGGATCATGGCCAGGTCGTCCGCCCAGGTCTGATTGAGGCCGCGCGGGGGCGGAGCGACGAAGTTCGGTCCGCCTTGCGGGGTGTACAGGGCGAGGACGGCGTTCAGTTCGCTCTCGCGGCGAAGCCGTTCAAAGGCCGGCAGGAGCCGGGTGGCCCAGGCTCGCGGCAGCGGCCTGTCTCGGCCGGCGAGCGAGCCCAGCAGGAAGCACAGGTCCATCGCGGGCGACAGTGCGAAGCGGCTGCGCAGCAGGTCCTCGACGGAGACTACGAAGCGCAGCACCGTGCCATGCTACCGCCGGACGTCTGTTCCGATTCGTCCAGCGACGAATCATTGGTGAGTGGCGTGAGCGCACGTCGAGGCTGCGCGTCATGACCCCAAACGCCGGACCCGCGCAGGGCAACCACCGTGCCACCTACCGGGAGGTGCTGGCCGAGCCGCGATTCCGGCTGCTCTTCTCAACCCGCACCGTCGCGATCACTGCGGACGCACTGCGGATCACCACGTTCTCGGTGCTGGTCTTCTCGGCTACCGGCTCCGCGCTGCTGAGCGCACTGGCCTTCGGTATCGGCTTCATCCCGCAGCTGTTCGGCTCGCTGCTGCTGGGCTCACTGGCCGACCGACTGCCGCCCCGCGCGCTCATTACCGGCGGCTACGCCTTGACGTGCGCCGCCGCCCTGCTGCTCGCCCTGGTGCGGATGCCGGTCGCGGCAAGCCTCGGTGTCGTGGCACTGGTCTCTCTCGCCACACCGGTGTTCCACGGCGCGTCGAGCCGGCTGGTCGCTCAGTCGCTGGAGGGCGACGCCTATGTACTGGGCCGGTCACTGAACAACATCGCCGGCGCCGGCGCGCAACTGTTCGGCCTGGCGCTGGGAGGTGCGGCCGTCGCGGCACTCGGCCCACGCCGGGCGCTCGCGGTCAGCGCCGTCCTTTACCTCGGCTGCGCGCTTGCTATCCGCATCCGACTCCCCCTGCTGCAGCCGGGGGAGTTCGGCGGCACACCCGGCAGCGCTGGGGGCGATAGCGGGGCCGTCCGTGCAAGCCTGCACGGGGCAGGCCTGCTGCTGCGCGGACGCACGGTACGACGACTGATGCTGGCCCAGTGGCTACCCGTCGCGCTCGTAGCGGGCGCGGAAGGCCTCATCGTCGCCTACGCGGGAGAACGCCAATTCGCGCCCGGCTGGTACGCGGTGCTGATGGGCTGTCTTCCGGTCGGCATGCTGGTCGGTGACCTGCTGGTGGGCCGACTCCTACGACCACCCACCCGAGAGCGACTGGTAGTCCCGTTGGCTGCGCTGGCGGGGCTGCCTCTGATCGGCTTTGCTGCCGAGCCCGGAGTGGGCGTCTCGTCCTGTCTGCTGCTGCTCAGCGGCCTCGGATACGCCTACAACCTCGGCCTGCAACGCCCGTTCCTGGACGCCCTGCCGCAGGACAGCCAAGGTCAGGCCTTCGGCTTGCTCGGCTCCGGCAGCATGACGCTACAGGGCGTCGGACCGGTTTGCTTGGGCGCTGTGGCCGCAGTCATCGGAACAGGCGGCGCAATCGCCCTGGCAGGCGGCGCGGTGGCGCTTACCGCCAGCTGGATTCTCACCTGGCACCCGCCCACCTCCACGGTCCCTGCGCGGTGCCGAAAGCATCGCTGCTGTTCCGCTTGTTGAGCTGGCGCAGGCTTTGGTCGATCTGGCTGCCGACACGCTTTCCCCAGCTCCACCCGAGCGCTATTGGTACTTCGGAAATCCAGCCCACGTGCCGTCCGCCTCCCAGCGGGCGAAACGCTCGTAGACGGTCTGCCACGGCCCGTACCGCTCGGGCAGGTCGCGCCACGGGGCCCCGGTCCGCAGCCGCCACAACACACCGTTGACCACCTGCCGGTGATCACGCCACGGACGGCCACGCCCGTCCACCTGCGGCAACAGGGGATCTATTCGCTCCCACGCCGCGTCCGTCAACTCACCTCGACCTGCCACAAGATCAATTATCAGACAAGCCTTAGCTTGATCTTTAACCTGTGCGGCGTGGACGCGGGGTTGTTGACTTCTTCGTCCGTCGTTTTGCGGGGCCCGGTTTGCCGACTGTGTGCACGTCGTAGCGTGGTGTGGGCCAGGTGTTCTTGCGACCGGATGGCCGTCCTGGGCCGGGGCGGGAGGATTTCGGTGCTCTGGCAGGACAGGCCGCCTTCGGGCGGAGGTGCCGGAAACCGCGGCGGACTCGGGCGGGAGTGAGCTTGTCGGGCGGGCTCGGTTTCTCCCACGGCCGTCGCAGGTCGGCCGCCAGCGGGCGGGCCAGACGTAGTTGGGTGAACACGGCGAGGATCAGCCAGGTCCACCGGTCGGCTGCTTCGGGGGTGCGGATCTTCGGGCAGCTCCAGCCCAGGGTCTGCTTGAACAGCCGGAAGGTGTGCTCGATGTCGAAGCGCCGCAGGAACGCCTGCCACAGACGGTCGACGTCGGCTGTGGTGGCGTCGGTGCCCGACCACCACAGCCACACCGGCTTCGGTGTCGCGCCGCTGGGCAGGTGCTCGACCTGCAGGCGGATCACGGTGCCTTCGATCACCGGCAGGGAGCCCAGCTGGGCAGTCCAGGCGGAGCGGTGGGTCAGTCTCGGGTGGAGCCGGTCCCAGGCCCGTGCGGTGGCGGTGCCGTAGAGGCGGGTCTCGGTCACCGTCTGCGCGTCGGGTGTGTTCCAGGTGGTGGGGTCGCCGAAGACGAACTCGCCGCCGTGGCGGGGTGGGCGGCCCCGGGTGCCGGGCGCGCGGGGCGGGACCGTGCGGCGCAGGACGCGGTCCGAGCGCATCCGGCCCAGCACCTGCACCGGCAGATCCTTCAGCAGGAAGGCGAGGCGGGGCACGTCGTATCCGGCGTCCACCACGATCAGAACGTCCGGATCGCCGTCTTTCCACTGTCCGGCCGCCATCAGCCGCTCGACGAGTTCACGCATCTGCCCGGCCGTGACGGTGGCGGCATCATCTCCCGGGGCCAGACGCAGCGCGTCCAGCGGGGCGGTCCATGAACTGCGGCCCGTCTCCAGCGCGCAGATCACCGAGTACGGCCAGCCGGGAACAGGAATGTGCTGGTCCTTGCCCCGGCCGCAGGTGTGACACAGGATCCGCTGCGGTGAGGTGTGCGCGCTGGGCCGCAGCCAGCAGGTGATGTCGGCGGCCAGCACCAGCCGGCCGTCCGCCGCCCGCGGTAAAGACACCGCGGCCAGGGCCCGCCGCAGCCTGCCGACATCGACCTGGCCCGCGGCCAGGGCGTCGTAGAGCCCACCGTGCCCGCGACGATGCTCGCCCACCAGCGACAGCTCCACCAGCGACCGGACCGGACCATCCGCACACAACACGGCGTCCGCAAGCTCGAACAACGCATCCGCACGCCGGGTCAGACAGGAGTAGAACTCACCCCGGAAGCATGACAGTTCCGCAAACGGATCCTGCCCGACAGCATGATGCAACAGACTCATTCCCACGGCCTTCGCGCTGAGCTTGTGTGTTTCTTGGTCGGAGCACATGCTCAGCCGAAGGCCGCCTGCACGCACGGCAGTTACCAGTCCGAGTGATCAAGTACGACGAGTCGTTCGACCTCCGAGGTTAAAGATCAAGCTAGGGCGTGTCTGGCAAAGGTTGAGCCTTCTGGCTGGAACTCTGGTCCCGTGTCGCGTTTTCAGTTGCTCTCGGATGCCCAGTGGTCGTTGATCGAGGGGATGCTCCCGAAACCGACGGGACGCCCGGGCCGGAAGTTCTCGGATGCGCGGTCGATGGTCGAGGGATCATCTACCGGTATCGGTGCGGGATCGCGTGGCGTGATCTTCCTGAGGTGTTCGGACCGTGGCAGACGGTGTGGACGTGGCATCACCGGATGGCTGTCGAGGGGACCTGGGACAAGGTGCTGGCGACGCTCACCGCACAGGCGGACGCGGAGGGGCTGATCGATTGGTCGCTGTCGGTGGACTCGACGATCGCTCGCGCGCATCAGCATGCGACGAACACGATCCGCCCCACAGGGGGATGGGTCGAACTACACGAATCCAGCGGTCGAGCCGCCTGATCACGGGATCGGCCGCTCCAGGGGTGGGTTGTCGACGAAGATCCATCAGCTCGTCGATGGCAACGGGCTGCCTCTGGTCACGCTGATCACGTCCGGTCAGGCCGGGGACTCCCCGATGCTGCTGCCGCTCCTGCAGCAGCTGCGGGTAGGCCGTAACGTCGGGCGACCGCGCACGAGACCGGATGCGGTTCGCGGAGGCAGCGGCTGGCCGTCGTCCCCCAGCCATAGGGCGAGAGGCTCATGGACGTCACCGGCGGCGTTTACGCGGTAGAGCGCACGGCGGGCCTCCACGCCGATCTTCGAGTAGGGCAGAGCTCGTGAGCTGTGCGCCACGACCAGCGCGTGTCGGCTCGCTCGTTGCACGGGTACGTAGTCCTTCACCGTCGCGTAGCGCCCGCGAGCGCGGGCACGCTCCACCAGCGCGTCCCGCTCGATGGCCACGTAGTGGTGCCACGACCGCAGGGTTCGCAGGTTCGAGTAGACCGTCCTGGCCTTGTGCCGCTTGGTCACCGCGGCCGACAGGTGCACGTCGCCCCGAATGCGGGCACTGCCCGCCACCGGAGGCAATTCCGTCACCAGCAGGCTCGACCCCTCGCCCAGCCGCATGCCGGTGTAGACGAGCGAATCCGAGAACAGCGAGTTGCGCTCACCGTGTCGTCCCCGCCACCTCGGGTCTGGTCGCCCGTCGGGCAGCTCACCGCGCAGCCCGACGTTGCGCCACAGCAGGTAGTCGACGAACTGGACGACGCGCAGCGGCTCCGCATCGTCGTCGACCTCTTGCTCGGCGTTAACCCGCACCCGTCTGGGCCCCTGCGGGGTCATGACGGTCTTGTCGACGTAGCGGAACGGCTCCTTCGTGAGCAGTCCCTCGTAAAGACCCCACTCGACCCGCTTGTCGAGAGCCGCGATCGACCGCTTCCAGGTCGAGGCGGCGATCGAATCCTCGCTGTCCGGCCGCATCCGGACCGCCTTGTACGCGCGCAGGTCGTCATTGTTGGTCTCCCAGATCGACTTCCCGCCCCGGGACTCATGCAGGAAGCGGCTGTAAAGCGTGAGGTCCCGCATGTAGCCCTCATGGCCGTTGTCCGATCTGACTCCCCAGCTGCCGAGTTCACGACCGAGCCGGTTCAGCTGCACGTCGTAGGAGCCGTCAGGACCGAGAACGAAGAACTTCGAGTCCGAAGCGCCGGCACGATCGAGGACCGCCAGAGCAGCCCTAGCCTCAATACCGGTAACTTAGGGGCATTCCGGTCGTTGTTGTTGGTATGCCAAGAGCGGGACAGCTGAAGTCATCTGGTGAGCGTCTGTCGGACCGGGTCGCGGTCGGGGTGTTGACACAGGCTTTTCCTCCGGAGCTTGTGGACGAGGTGTTGGCGGATACGGGCCGGATACAGCAGCGGAACCGGCTGTTGCCAGCCCGGCTGGTGGTCTACTTCGTGCTGGCGATGTGCCTGTTCTCGGGGCAGAGCTATGAGGAGGTCGCCCGGCTGCTGACCACGGGTTTGCGGGGTGCGCGGTGTTGGCGTGCATCGTGGGCGGTGCCGAGCACGGCTGCGATCTGGAAAGCCAGGTCCCGGTTGGGTGTGGCGCCGCTGCAGCAGCTGTTCGCGCGGGTGTGCCGTCCGGTCGCCACACCGGACACTCAGGGTGCTTTCTACCGCGACTGGCGGCTGACCGCGATCGACGGCACCACATTCGACCTGCCTGACACGAAGACGAACGTGGAGGTGTTCGGCCGTCCGCCGCGCTCCGGTCGGGGTGAACAGAACGTCGGCTGCCCGCAGTTGCGCATGGTCGGTCTGGTGGAGTGCGGCACCCATGCCGTCTTCGACGCTGCGATCGGTGCTCTGCGCACCGGAGAGCAGACTCTGGCCCGTGCGGTCCTGCCGTCCCTGCGGCCGGGGATGATGCTGCTGGCCGACCGTGGCTTCTACGGCGTGGACCTGTGGCGTACAGCCGCCGCCACTGGGGCGGACCTGCTGTGGCGAGTCCGCAAAGACCTGGTGCTGCCCGTGGTCGAGCAACTTCCGGACGGCTCCTACCTCACGGAGATCTTCGACCGGAGCGACATCCACCACACCCGTCGCGGGGTGCCGGTACGCGCGGTGGAGTACACCATCGCCGGCCACGAGGGTGTCTATCGCCTCCTCACCACGATCCTCGACCCGGGCAAGGCCCCAGCCGCGGAACTGGCCGCCCTCTACGCCCAGCGATGGGAGTTCGAGTCCACCCTCGACGAAATCAAGACCCACCTCGGAGGGCCACGCCTGGTGCTGCGTTCACAGCACCCTGATGGAGCCGAGCAGGAACTCTTCGGCTTCCTGCTCGTCCACCACGCCATCCGACACCTGATGCACCAGGCCGCACGACAAGGCGATCACGATCCCGACCGGATCTCCTTCACCCGCTCACTGCGCGTCGTGCGCCGCCAGGTCACCGACCAGGCGGCGTTTTCCCCCCGGCAGACTTACCCGCGCAATCAAAGCCACCCACGCTGAACTCCTCGAACGCCTCCTGCCACCACGACGCCGCCGATCCAACCCCCGCGTCATGAAACGCAAAATCGCCAGCTGGCCCCTCAAACGCGCAGCCCACCACGTTGCAGACCACCCACGCGCCCCAGTCATCACCATCGTTAATGCCACCAAACCCAAACGGGTCAAGCGGACAACAACGCCCTAAGTTACCGGTATTGGCCCTAGCCTCGATCTTTCGTGATTGGTCGTCAGCTTCGGCTGGCGGCCAATGCGTCGTTGTGGAGCGTGTGCGGGCATACGGGTGGCCCGATCGTCGCATCGGGTGGGCGCCGGATTCCACGGTTCCGGTCGGTGGCTCTTCTGCTCGTCGGGACGGGTTGTTGCTGGTCAGCGTGGGTTCGGGAGGGTGTCGAGCCGTCTGATCGCGTCTGTGATCACGTCGGTCCATGGCCAGTGGTGGGCGAATCGCAGGTGCCGTTGGCGGGCGGTGGTGATGAGTTGGGCAGCGGCGGAGAACAGCCGCAACCGCAGGCGGCGGGGCTCCCAGAGGCGGGGTTTGCCGGTCAGAGCGAGCATCGGCATCCAGGCGAGCAGGTCGAGGGCGAGCTGGACGATCTCCAGCCAGATCCGGTTCTGTGCGGTCTCGTGCAGGGGCAGGTTCCGCAGGCCGGTGGCCCGTGCGTTCCGAATGCGGTCCTCTGCCCTCGCCCGTCGGCGGTGCCTCAGTTCCAGGTCCGTGATCTTCCCGCCCGTCGTGTTGGTGGCGAAGCAGGTGAGCCGCAGGCCGTCGGCGTCGGTGAAGCGCAACTGGGCGCCGGGGTGGGGCCGTTCCTTGCGGACGATCAGCCGCATTCCCTTCGGCCAGCCCTTGAGTGTGTCGCCGCCGAGTTCGGCGGTCCAGGCGCCGTCGCGGATCTCGCCGCCCGGCTCGACCGCTGGGGTCCAGGCGGAGGCCGGGACCTTCAACACGGCCTGATGAATCTGCTCAGTGATGGTCATCCCGACCGAGTACGACAGCCACCGGCCCCGTTTCGTGAGCCAGGCGAGGAACTCATGGGTGCCGCCCGCGGAGTCGGTACGGATCAGTGTGGACCGGCCGCGCCGGTGACGCTTGGGGAGCTGGGCCAAAGCGAGTTGAGTGGCGGTGATGTGGTCGGCGGCGGTGTTGGATCCCGCGTTCCCCGGCCGCAACAGTGCTGCCACCGGCTCCCCGGTGCCACCGCTTCCGTGGTCGACGAAGCCCATCAGGGGGTGATGTCCAAACGACTTCTTCCAGGTCGCGGCCGCGTCCTGCTTGTCGGAGTGGGCCAGGACCAGCACTCCGTCCAGGTCCACAATCACCTGGCCGCCCCTATCCGGCGCCGCATCTTTGGCCAACGTCCAGACGTACTCGCGCACTTCGGCGCGCGCCGAGCGGATCGCGGTCAGGGCCTTGTCCCCGGCCGCGGCGAGGGTGTCGATCAGCCGGGAGACCGTTGGGTCGGAGGCCACCGGCCCGAACACGGCCGGCTCGGCCCGCAGCAGTCCCGCATCGGCCAGGCAGTCCCCGCCCAGCGCGACCGCGAGAGCCACATCCAGCAGGATCTTGCCCGGATCGTGCACCGCCCGAGGCCGCCGCCACGGCGTCAGCGCCGCCGATATCTCGGTATCCAGGCCGGTCTTACGGGCAGTCTCGACCAGCAGTACTCCGCCAGCCTGCGAGACCACCCCGCTCCCGCCGCCCTCGATGCGGACACGCGGATAGGACCCGATACGCTTCTTCACCTGAGGAGTGCTTCTTTCATGCGCCGACCTGGACCCTAGACAAGTCCCATCGTTGCAGGTCAGGAGCACTCTTCGCGTTTCCGATCACGCATCGGACACCCAGCCACGTGAAAGCCCGAGGCTAGAGGACAGCCCCGCAACCTCCCCTACTTTGGTGCACCGCGTGCGATGAAGCTGAACAACGGCCTCCAGCTTCTCAATCGCCCCCTCCCCGTCACGATCGTCTTCTCGCACGTGGAACGTCCGCATGTGCCACCCCTTGAGACATCATTCAACCCTGCATAACCGCGAGGTGCTGAGACACCACGAAGTGGCAACATAACGGCCGACCTCGCCGTCGACTCCGGCCGCTGCCTCATCGACCTCGGCGAAACCGGCCTCGCCCTTCACCAGATCGCCCAGGGCGTAGCCCTGTTGCCCACCTCCCGGGACAAGACGCGAGCGGTCTTCCTCGCCTACGAGGCCGAGAGCCTTCTACGCCGAGGCGAGATCGATCACAGCGCCGTCACCGCACACCAAGCGCTGCTCCTCGCTCAGCGAATCGGCGCCTCCCGCTGCATCCGCCAGATCAACGACCTCACTCCCAGCTTCCAACCACACCAGGCCGTCCAGGACGTCAAGCAGTTCCTCAACACCGTGCGATCGACGACCTGACAAGTGAGCAGAGTGCCCCTGGACGGAGCGCGGCCGGTAGGCGGCAAGCCGGCAGACGAGTGTCGGGGCAGGACGGGCACGGCGCTGCTGGGGCGGCGGTCGAGCTGCGTGAACGGGTGCTTGCTGGGGGCCGAGGCCTGGTGTGAGCCAGGGGCGGAAGCACGGCGGCGGGTGTGCCAGGAAATTGCGCAAGGTTATGTGTGACCTGCAGTGATGAACGAGCGGGAAAGGTACGTCACTTCGCGGCGGCACGGCGGCGCGCTGGATTCGCCGGTGGCCGCGCTGCCACCATCAGGGCACCACGGCAGCGGGCCCGTACCGCGCTGCCGGGCCGGAGCCTCGCCAGCACCAGGGCCCGAGCCGAAGAACCCGCCGCGGCCAGCTGACAGATCTGCGGACCCGCCTCCGTGACGGCTCGCCGCCCGTACGGGCGGCGAGCCGTCACCAGAAGGACAGCCGACCCGACACACGGTCTCCAGTTCTGGGCGAAGAACTTCAGTGCTCCCGGATTCCGAGTTGGTTCGCGGCGGCTTCCACGGTCTGCGCGAGCAGGACGGCGATCGTCATCGGTCCGACGCCGCCGGGCACAGGAGTAATCAGACGGGCGCGGGTGCGGGCGGTGTCGAAGTCCACGTCGCCGACGTTGCCCGGGTTGTAACCGGCGTCGATCACCACCGCACCGGGCTTGATGTCCTCACCTCGGATCAGCCGGGGCCGTCCCACGGCCGCTACCACGACGTCTGCTTCCCGGACGATCGCTGACAGGTCCGCCGTGCGCGAGTGGCAGTACGTCACCGTTGCATCCTTCGCGAGAAGGAGCATCCCAACCGGTTTGCCGAGAATCGCACTGCGGCCCACTACGACGGCGTGCTTGCCGGCGAGTTATGCATCGTGACCCCGTCAACATCCTTCTCCGGGGCAATGGCCTCCCCGTCTTCTGTCGCGCGCGGCCACCTGCCGGGCGCCGGCCGCGCCCGGCCGCAGAGGGCATCCGGCCCCCCAGACCCGATGATCTCCTCCTCCACGGACATCACACAGAAGTTCAGGAGGAGAGAAGAGGGTTGTGACAACGCGGCGCGCGGCCGTTTCTGTGTGGTGACCTGCGGTTTTTCCGTCCTGCTCGGTGCCGGGCACCAAAGTGGGTTCCACAGTGGCGTCCCAAGTGCGTACCGCAGGAGGCCGGGTCGGCTTGCCCGGTGCTGGTCGGGCTCGTGGTCGGGACAAGCGCGCCGGGCGCCGGCTGGTGGTCGGTGTGCCGTCATCGTTGTGGCTCCTTCGCTCGGACCGCCCCAGGGTGGGGCAGTGATCGAGGGAGCAGCGTGCACAAGCACCCCTTGGCCGCGGTCTAACAGTGGCCGACCGCAAGGCTGGTCAAGGGGGAACGTGGGCGCGCCACGATCTAAGCCCCGGGTGGCTGCGTAGGTGAGAGCGGAGAGCGAATGTCGGTGGTTCCTGGCATCGGTTCGCTGTCAAGAGGCCCAGGAATGTCGATGAGAAGTAGCAGCACTTGAGAGCGGTGAGTCCAGTCGGGGATCGCGTCCCGCCAAGCGGTGTAGGCCGTGAAGATCTGTGCCGCGGGGCTGGCATTGGCGGGCAGCGTGAGGTCGCCGCGCGGATGATTCGTCTCGCGGGGTTCATGGCCGCCGGCACCCCGGCCGTCGGCCAGCGGTCCGGGCTCAGGTTCCGGCCCGCAACCGGGGTGTCTGCCGTTTGTGGATCACGGGCGCCGATGCGTGTTGTTGCCGGCGCGTGCCTCTGTCCGTGGCTGCGGGTGAAGGGTGCACGGGTGTGGTGTCGCGGTCGGCCTGCAGGTGTTGCCCGGCCTTGGTTCCGGGCGGAGAGGCCGGGTAGCAGAAGGCCTCAGACTGCGACGGAGAGCAGGTCCACCACGAAGACGAGTGTCGAGCCCGCCGGGATCAACGGCGAGGGTGACTGGTTGCCGTAGCCGAGGCGCGGAGGAACGATGATCTCGCGCCGGCCGCCGACCTTCATCCCTCTGACCCCGCGGTCCCAGCCCTTGATGACCTTGCCACCGCCCACGGCGAACTTGAACGTCCGGCCCCGGTCCCAGGAGGTGTCGAATTCCTTTCCGGACTCGAAGGTGACCCCGACGTAGTGAACCTGGACAACCCTGCCCGGCTTCGCCTCAAGCCCGTCCCCGACGACGAGGTCACGGACTGTCAGCTCGGTGGGAGCGTCACCCTCCGGAAGGTCGATCTCGGGCTTCGTCAGTTCACTCATTGCAGCCTCATTCGCTCGCCGCCGGAAGCCCTCATACAGACCAGCCAGGCACATGGTCACTCCATACAGTAGATCATCATGCTCCCGTGAACGCTGATCTCCTGGAGTGCATCAAGCCCAACGGAGCACGACGCTCAGCGTGACTGGGCGTGCTACGTCATCGGTACGCTGCGCCCGTACTCGATGACGGCGAGGCCCTGCTCCCCGCGTCCGCGGGTATGGCCCCTGGGCGTCGCCTGGTGGCGCGTGGCCCGCTGCACGGAAGGTCCTTCAGCCTGCGCTGATAACGGTCGTGGGCTCGGTCCGAGAAGCGCCCGCGGCCCGGACACGCCGCCCGGGCCGCGCGGCCTCTCGCCACCACCTCGACCGTGCCGAACGCAGCCGTAACCGCCTCGACGTCCACATCGTCGATCCCCTCGAACACCAGCGAGTCCCAGAACGGTGCACCGGTCTGCATGACCAGCGCCATCACCGTCCACAGCCGACCACGGCATCGACCCACAAGCACCTGAGGGAGCGTCAATTCCGGATGTGAGGCGACAAGGCGTACGCCGTCTCACACGAGCCAGCCCCTCGCAATCGAACATCGAGGTGACGCACCGCGACGGCTCCCCAAGATCTGTGCCAGAACCCAGTAGTGACGTCACTTCTCGATGAGTTTGGGAGGCGCGAGGGCTCTTGCCAGGACAGCATCGGGATGCTCCTGGTGAAAGGTGCTGGTCATGCCCCAGATATCGAAGGTCGAGCTGTACGCGCGATCCGTCGTGACCATCGCGGCGGCATGTCGATGCGGGAGCTTGAGCGCAAGCACGGAGTGACGTGGCGGCCGCCGTCGGCACCGATGTGGTCGACGATGACGGACGGGCTCATGCCTCCACGGTTCCCCCGGCCCCGTGGCGACGCCACCGCCCACGGCAGGATCTCGGCCGCCCTCACCCGCACGGGCGCGGGCACCAAGGACCGGTGCGGATGTCAGTGCTCTGCGATAGAAACTCCGGCAGTAGCGTGAACGCGAGTACGAAAGAGAGGGACCCACCATGGCAGACAACGTGGCGGATCCGACGCGCGGGCTGACCGGCCGCACCGGCGTCGTCGGCGGTATCGAGTCGCTGGTCCTCGACGGCCGCCGCCTGTGGTTCGGCTTCGATTTCACCTCCGACCAGGTGCTCTCCCCCCTGATCGACGACGCAGGGGCCATGGCGCGGTACGCCGCGCGACACATGCGCCAGCGCACAGGTGCCCGCGACGAGTCCTACTGGGCCCAGCTCGTCCAGGCCGCCGCGGAGAACTCATATCTGGTGCGGTACGACGAGCAGCGCACCTTCACCACGCAATCACTCGAAACAGGGGACGTCGGCCCCGCACACGGGCACCTGCTCTACCTCCTCGACGCCGCAACGGAGGACCCTGTTGACAGCGACCCCGTCCACACCGGGACCGGATCCCATGAGCCGGCCACACAATCCGGTCTCCGGCCTGACGAAGTGACCCTCGAAGGCGAGGACGGGCAGCCGGGGACGGCAGTGACCCTGAACACGGTCGGCAACTGGTCGCTTCTGTTCGCGCCCTACGCCCGCAGCGCACCAACCGCCTGACCGTTGGCTCGGACCCGCCGCTGCGTCATGGCTCGCGAGTCTCCGTACCCGGCTCGCCCAGCTCGTCCTTCGGTAACTCCTTCCACCCGATCAGCAGCGAACGGCAGGTCCGCGAGAAGCGGCCGGCTGGGGTCGAACACATCCAGGGCCTTGATCTCTCGTCTCTCCAGACGGTCGTACGGGGCGATCCACCAGTGAGGCCGAGGCGTCGTACGGGACTCGGGCATGCCCAGCAGGCGCGTGCTCATCACCACGCTGCCAGCGCTCGGACCCAGCCGCCGACGACACCGGCCCCAAAGGGGGCCGAAGAGGGGGAACACCAGGGCGAAACGCCGTGGCAGAGCCTGGTCGCCCGCCATTTATCGAGCAATAGTGAGGTCGCCTGTCGATGGGTTGGGGGGCGCCTCAATCCACAGAGGGGTGCTGTCGATGAGTTCGGGAGGCACTGGATCTCTTGCCAGCTCGGCATCGGGATGCTGTTGAGGAAGGCCGCTGATCATGCCGCCACCCAGCTTGTCAGTGGGCTCAAGATTCGAGCACGGCGGCGACGGCCTCGATCTCGACGAGTTGGTCCTTGTAGCCGAGCACGGTGACGCCCATCAAGGTGCTTGGGACGTCATGGTCAGCGAACGAGTCCCGGACTACATCCCAGGCAGCCACCAGGTCCTCTCGCCGGGCCGACGCGACAAGAACCCTTGTACTGATGACGTCCTGGAGCGACGCGCCTGAGGCGGCGAGGGCGGCCTTCATATTCTCGGTGGCCTTCATGGCCTGACCCGCGTAGTCACCGATCGCTGCCGTGGAGCCGTCATCGTTCAGTGGACACGCCCCGGCGAGGAAGATCAGGCGTGACTCGGCGGGCGCCGTGGCCGCGTAGGCATACTCGGCGACGTCGGACAGGGAGGCAGAGCGGATCAACGTGATGGCACGAGCCATAGCTGTCGGGTCCTTTCCCATCGGGTGTTGAGATTCGACATCCTGCCAACGCCCCGTCGGTTCCCGCCTTCCCATTTCTTCCCCGCCCCCACGCACAGCGCCGTCACTTCTGCTCGATAGTCACGAGCCGAGTGATCAGCAACTGACTCCGGAACCCGTCGATAAAAGCTGTTCCCCAGAGACCGACGAAGCCACCTCGGCGAGCATCTCGCTGAGTTCGGTCTTGGTTAGCTCACCAAGCCCCGCGAGGGCGTCCAGGCCATCGGCCTCGCGGGCCTGCTTCCGAAGCAGCCTGACCACACCGCACCAAACCTCCCGGGCAGCCGGGACACTTCGTCATACCCGCGGTCAGGTCATTTTCCGGTTAGCGGCCAGGACAGCCACGTCTGCACCGAAGCCGACCGCGAGCCGGTCGTCCGAAGTCAGCGCCGCCGCGTTCACAGCAGCGGGAAGTCTCCGCACAATGACGGGATCGATCTGCAGGCCGCCATCCAACGGCCAGGCGCACACCGTACCGTCGGTGCTGCCGGTGACGGCGACCGGCCGGCCCCGCACCACACCGGTGCTAATCGTCGTGATGCTGTCGGTGTGGCCGGACAACGGCAGCCCGACCAGGTCTCCGCTGACCGGATCTGCCAGTCGCAGCCACCGATCCACCGCCGCGAGAACCAGCGTCCGGCCGTCCATCTCCACCATCGCCACCGCGCCGATGCTGGCGGGCAAGCGCGACACCGTGATTTCGCGCAGGGTCCAGGGAAAGAGGAAGTTGTCGGGGTCCGGGCTGGTCTTCAGCACATCTGGGAAGCCCCACACGCGCAGCGTCCCGTCGGAGGCACCTGCGATCACCACCTGCTCGCCGTCCAGGGCCGCGGTGGCGAGGGCGCGCGTCAGCAGGGTCTCGCCGCGACGCTGCGACACGTGGGCGCAGGCGATCTCCACGCCGCCGCCGTCCCAGACCTCGACCCGGCCGTCTCCGGCGGTCACCACAAACGACCTCCAGCCAGCCCTGCTTCGTGGTCGCCACCGCGGAGGGGAACCCTGAGCCGTACTCGCCGAGGCGGCTCACGTGCCCGCTCTCAGGATCCCAGCACGTCACGACATAGCTGCTGTTGGCGCTGATCAGCATCGGGCCGTCGTCCGGGCTCGCCATGAGGCCGAGCGCCTCGACGCCTCCACCCCACTCGCCGGTGATGAGAGTGCTCGTGACGGGCTCTCCGGTAAAGAGGTCGCGCACCCACGCGGTGCCGTCGTAGCCAGCGCTGACGACGCAGGGCCGGCCATGCACCGTGGCCGGCACCACTCCGGCCACAAGAGCGGAATCAGCGCGGGAACTGGTGGCCCACTGCACGTCCCAGCGATCGACCATGGCTGGCACAGTACCCAACGATCGCGCCCGCCCGTTGGCCTCAGCAGGGGCGTTCAGCGAACGGTAGTAACAAAATACGTATTTCGACGCAGTGCGTTGTGCGGAGACCCGCTACCCGACCCGACCTGCGCGCCTGGCGCAAGCAGCGTTTCGTTACCCGAATTGCGTGCAATCGCGTCGTAGGGGTCAGCGCACGTGCACGCGGACAAATCCCGGGCCGGCGCCCGGGAGAACGCAAAGCGGGCCGGTGTCTCCGCGCCGTCACGTGGCGCCAACGGCGCAGCCGGACCGTGCGGCAGCTGCGGCCGATCGCTGACCAGTGGGTGCAGGCAGCGTGAGACACGGGTACGCGATGACTTCTACCTCTACTAGAGCGCAGGGACTTCCCACCACGGTAGTGATGCGGACCCTCTGTCTGCTGGACCCCTGACGGAGCCGTGAGCCGCTGTACGACGATCTGCAGGCCGAACGCGAACCGCCCCGGACCCGTGACCCAGGGCGGCTGACGTGCGCTCAGATCGGTGTACAGGCGGATAGAACGCCTCGGTTCGGTACCGCGTGCCGATCCGTCATGAACGGGCCTAGCTGTCGTCGGCGTGGTGGTTTCGCCAGATGATGTAGCGGCGGATCATGCTGCCCTGTTCTTTGTGACTGGCGTGGTCCGTGCCGTCGAGGGTGAAGTAGCGCAGGGCGGTGAACTGGGCCTCGATACGGTTAGTAAGCCAGGAGCTGTTGGTCGGCGTGTAGGCGATCTCGACGTTGTTCGCCGCCGCCCAGGTCCCGACCCGCTGACACTTCTTCGTGGTCAGATGCGGGGAGAAGTTGTCGCAGACGACCGCGATACGGACCTCGGGCGGGTAGAGGGTACGCAGGTAGCGGCAGAACTCCAGGAACTGGGTGCGCCGCTTGACCGGCTTGATGTGGCCGTAGAGCTTGTCCTTGGCCAGGTCCAGGGCGGCGAACAGGTGTCACACCCCGCCGTAACGATTGTAGGTCGCCCGGCGCCGACGGCGGGGCTCGCGGTCGGAATCCTTGTGCTTACCTCCGCGCTCGGCCCACTGCCGCCCGGGGTGCGGCATCAGGTTGAGCGGCCCGAACTCATCCATGCAAAAGACGACTTCGGGCTCGCTGGCCTCGGCTATGACCTCACCGTCGGCGATCGCGTAGAGGTGCTCGACGCGAGCCTTCTTGGCCGCGTAGTCCGGATCGTGGGAGGTTTTCCAGGTCTTCAGGCGTTGAAAGGAGACGCCTTCCTCGCGGAGCAGGATGCGCAGGCCCTCGTGGCTGATGTCGTCGACCACCCCCTCGGCGACCAGGAAGTCCGCCAGCTTGGTCAGACTCCAGGTCGAGAACGGCAGGTCGTGCTCGGTCGGCTTGGACTTGGCGATCTTCTTGATCTCGCGCCGCTCGGGTAGCGTGAATGTCCTGGGCCGGCCGCCGGAGTACTTCGGGTAGAGCGAGTCGAAGCCGTCGGCGTTGAAGTTGTGGATCACATCCCGGACCCGGTCATCGCTGGTGAACGACACTTCGGCGATCTTCGCCACCGGCATGCCCTGCGCGGACAGCAAGACCATCTGCGCCCGCCGCCAGGTCACCACCGACCCGGTCCCCCTGCGGATGATCCGAAGCAGCCGCCTGCCCTCGTCATCGTCGATCTCGCGTACCCGTACCCGTTCTGCCATCCGGACAGGGTGACGGCCACACCCCGCCCGGCACAGCACCGGGACGGCGCGTCACGTCACAACAGGGGGAAACGTTGCCTGATCCGGAGTGCTATACGCCGGTGGTGCCATCGATGCGTTCCCGGACAAGGTCAGCATGGCCGTTGTGGCGGGCGTACTCCTCGATCATGTGGACGTAGATCCAGCGGAGGCTGACGTCCTGCTCCATGAAGCGGCCCGTGTCGGTCAGAGCACGGTCGGCGCAGTGCTCGCGGGCGCGGGAGATCTCCGCATGCCAGGTGGCCACAGCGTCGCGCAGGGTGGCGCCCTCGGCCAGGTCAAAACCGCCGTCGGGGCCTGACGGGTCCGCCTGCTGGTCATAGATGGGCGGGGCCTGCTCTCCGGCGAGCACTCGGCGGAACCAGTTCCGCTCCACCTCCGCCATGTGCTGGACAAGGCCGGTCAGTGTGAAGGCGGACGGCTGCACGGATGCGACGGCGGCCTTCTCATCGTCCAGGCCCTCGCACTTCATGGCGAGGGTGGTGCGATGAAAGTCGAGCCAGCTCTCCAGCGTGGTGCGCTCGTCGGCGTTCAGAGGCGGCATAGGGCGTTCGATGGTGGCCATCGGTCGATTATCACCAGCGGCGAAATCCATCGACAGGCGGGACCCCACTCACATCGGGGCGAACGTTACTAGTCCCAGCAGCGCAGCAGCTGCCCATCGCCGTTCATCCGTCCAGCCGCCACCGACAATGCGGGCTTGCCCAGGGCCACCTTGGGCTTGCCCACGCCGCCGTTTCGGGGCTTGCCCGGGTCAGGTGCGGAAGCGGGAGAGCCAGGATCCGCCAGCCTTCTGCTCGGGCACGCCCTGGTCCTGCACCTGGTGCCCGTGCTCCGTGTGCTCGGCTTGGCGTTCGGCGGTGATAGCTCGCTGCTTGCAGTCCTCGCACAAGGTGCGGCTGCTGATCGGCCTCGGCCTGCCGGAGTACGCGTTGGCCCGCGCCGAGGACGCCGGAGCCGGATGGGAGCTGTCGGCGCTGGCTGCCGTCGCCCAGGCCATGGCCGGACGCCGCCCGGAGGCCGAATACCTCCTTGCCACGGCCGCTGAACGGGCTGCCCACGCACGGGAGTCGGTACTGGTGATCGCGGCCCGGGCCACCGTCGCCGCCGAGGTGGGCGACGCGGCCGAGGCCGCCGGCCACGTACGCGTAGCGGATCAGCCCGCACTCGACGGCGCCCATCGCGCCGGTCTGCTGGTGGTGGCCGAGGCCCGCCAGGGATCGTGCCGATGAAGCTGCCGCCCTGCTCGTCGAGGCCGACGCGGCGGCACCGCTGCGGCTGCGGCTGGACCCCCTTCGCCCGGAACCTGGTCGCCGCGCTCACCGACCGAACCACCGACACCGCCCGGGCCTCGGCGGTGCGGGAACTGCTGCCGCCGGGCTCGCCGTGTGGTGGGTGCAGGGGCGCCACGGCATCTGGCGCCGTTGTCGTAGGGGTTGGGTGAGACCGAGGCAGCGTGCTCAGCGGCCGCGGTCTCACCGCCTACGCGTCGAATGGCTGGCGCATATCCAGGTAGAAGCGCAGCCGTACGCCGGGCTGGCCCACATCCCGTGTTGTGCGGCTTGCTGGCGCCGCCTCCCACTCGTCCCCGCCGTCAGCGGTTGAGGAAGGAGTAGCTGCGGCCGAGCTCGGTAAAGCCGCGGCAGGAGTACCACTCGCGCGGCCAGTCGGTCACGTCCGCGACGAGGAAGAGCTGCGGGATCCCGGCAGCCGCGGCCAACGCCAGACCTGTGGCGAGCAAGGTGTCTCCGTAGCCCTGTTTACGGTGCGGCCCGGCGGTGACGAGGTCCTCCAGCTGAGCCAATCCGGCGGTTCGGTCGAGGTAGAGGTCGGCCCAGGCCGCGATCTCCCCATCTGGTGTCCGGGCGGCCAGGAAGAACATCTCCTCGGCGCCGCGCAGGCGGGCGGTGCGGCGCTCGGTGAGCTCTCGTGCGAGATCCTCGTCCAAGCCCCAGTCCAGCTGCTGGCGGAACACCGCCGCTCGCAGCTCATCCAGCTCGACCGGGTGCGCGGCAGGTTCGGGCAGCGCGCAGCCAGCCGTCTCCCGGGCCAGTATCAGCTCGGTGTCCCGGCCGTAGCCGGCCGCCGCCAGCACCGGGGTGGCCCGCTCCCCGAACGCCTCGTCCAGCACCGTGATCCGGTACTGCTGCCGCGGTCCGAGGCCCTGTGCAGCCAGTTCGGGCAGCGCCGCCGGGTCGGCGTCCGAGGCGTGGACGATCAGTCGGTTGTGCTCCTGGGATCGGGAGAAGTCCGGGTCGCGGACGACGAAGGCCCCGGACAGCTCGACGGTCTCAGAGGCCTGGCGGCGGGCGAAGGCGGCACGGAAGGCGGTCACGCGCTCAAGCAGATCCGACATCTGCGTCATGATCGTCCCGCCCACTACCGCGGGCAACAACTTTTCCCTACCGGCGGACGCTCTAAGCCTTGATCCACCGATCTGATGGCTGTGGATGACTCTTCGAGAAACAAGGAAGTGCCTTGTGACCTGCGATGATGGGAGTTCTTGAGGCTTCCAGCACGCACGATCGGCAAGGCACTTCCGAGATGCAAGTTTCCCATACTCCAGCGGCGGTCTCCGCTGCGTTCGATGACCCGAATCTGGTCGCGCATGCCGGGCTGGTTCCGGTGATGCGGCTGGCCGAACGGTGCGGGCTGTCGGGCCTGGTGGCGCAGAAGGTGAAGCTGAGCGGGACGAGGAACGGCGCGGGTGCGTCGGCGGACGTCAAGGTCAGCAGCATCGTGGCCGGCATGGCGGCGGGCGCGGACAGTATCGACGACCTCCATATCCTGCGGCACGGCGCGATGCCGGCCCTGTTCCGGGGGCCCGTGCGCCGTCCACGCTGGGCACCTTCCTCCGTTCGTTCACCCACGGTCACGCACTCCAACTCCACGCTGTCCACCGCAGGTTCCTCGGTCAACTGGCCGCGCACGCCCCGCTGCTGCCCGGTGCCGGCGACAAGGCGTTCATTGATATCGACTCCACCCACAAGCGGGTCTACGGCCGGGCCAAGCAGGGTGCCGAGTACGGCCGGTTCAAGGGCATCCGCACCCTGCACCCCCTGCTCGCCACGATCTGCACCCCGCACGCGCGGCCGGTGATCGCCACAGTACGGATGCGCCGCGGCAAGGCAGCCGATTCCCGTGGGGCCCCGAAGTTCGTCAGTGAGGCGCTGTCCACCGCCGTCGAGGCGGGCTGCACCGGCACCCGGATCCTGCGAGCGGACTCGCAGTTCTACAACGCCGGGGTGATCTCGGCCTGCCGCCGGGCCGGAGCCCACTTCTCGATTACCTGCGGGTTGAACCCCTCCATCAAACGGGCCGTCCTCGGCATTCCCGACCAGGCCTGGCAGCAGATCACATACCCGACCGCGGTGCCCGATCCTGCAACCGGTGAGCTCGTCTCGGACGCCGAAGTCGCCGAGATACCCGCCTACACCGCCTTCGCCAGCCGCACGAAAGCGGAGCGGGTCACCGCGCGGCTGATCGTGCGCCGGGTCCGTGACCTGGCCAAACCCGCCATTGTGGGTGAGCAGGGCGAGTTGTTTCCCGTCTGGCGCTACCACCCGTTCTTCACCGACCAGCCTGCACAAACCCTCCAGGCCGAACGCGAACACCGCCACCACGCGGTCATCGAGCAGGTCATCGCCGACAGCAAAGCCTCCGCCCTGGCCCACCTGCCCTCCGCACACTTCCACGCCAACGCAGCATGGCTCACCCTGTGGGCGATGACCTACAACCTGCTGCGGGCCACCGGCGCACAAGCCTCCGCCTTCCACGCCAGGGCCACCACCGCCACGATCCGCACCCACCTGGTCCATGTTCCGGCCCGGATCGCCCACTCCGCCCGCCGCATCACACTGCACCTACCGCACAACTGGCCCTGGCAGCACGCCTGGACACACCTGTTCTCCACGGCCCACGGACCGGCCGGCTGATACGAACAGCCCCTGCCCACCCCGCCCGCAAGGGCCCGACCGGAACCGAACCGTGGAAATGCTGGGCAGACCAGCGGAAACAACCTGCCCTCACCCGACCACCCGACCCCAAGCCGATCAAAAGACCACTCTCAAACCACCTCGGTGGATCAAGGCTAAGCGGCAGAGCGGTGGTGGTTTCGGCCTGTGCCAGGACGGCCTTCGTTCGCCGCGCCGGCCTCCCGGATACCGAGACGCTGTCCAGTCAGCTGCTCCCGGCCCATGCTGACCAGTGGGGCGTGAGCGGGACTCCGAAGTCCGTCAGTTTCTCCAGGACGTAGTCCCTGGTCTCGTCGGTCATGAAGGGGTAGGCCGCGTCGAGCACGTCCAGGTCGTCGAGCAGAAGCTCCAGCACCTGGAACCAGAACGCGTCGTTCAGTGTCGTGTCCGTGCTGCGCAGGCCGAGAGCGACGCATGCGAAGCAGCGGCGCAGGAGATCCTCGTGCGCGGACGGACGCCGCAGCGCGGGCATCACCAGCGGGTCGGCGAAACCGTCCCTCAGGAGCGGGAAGAGAAGCACTTCCCCGTCCGCTTCCTCCTCCGCCAGGAGCCGGATGGGCGCCGCCATCTCGGGCACCATGTCCAGGAGAATCTCCTGCACGTTCGAACGCGTCATGGCGGACGCCGGCATCCATTCACCTTCTCGATAGAACTGGCGGTGTGAGAGCACAACGCGCGGCTGGCGGGCTCCGACTCCTTGCACCGCAGGCAGATCGTCGGTCGCGTGCGGAAGGTTCCTGCTGGCGGCGGGGTGCCTCCTTCGGGTGAGGTGCATGTTCGTTGGCGAACCGGGTCGCACCGGGGGGCGTCGGTCAAAGCATGACGGAGCCCTACTCGGGCCCCTCGCTGCTTGGTTGACGCCGGACGGCGGGCGCGTTGGGTGCTCGGCCCGTGGCAGGATGAGAGACGCCAGGCACGGCGGGCCCCAGCGCGCGCCCGAGCCGACAAGATCCTGACGAGCTCGGGCGGGGTGCCGGTGGAGCATCGCGGTTTTCGTCGAGCCAGAGAGTGAGCAGCGGCCCGTCGAGGGACTCCGCGTCTATGACGGCGTGGGCGCGGCGGAAGACCGCCTCCATGACGGGTGCTAGCCCGGGGTGGGGGCCGCCCGTCGCATCAAGCCGTTTCTGCACTGCGGTCCACCACGGGTGCGGCCCAGGCGGCTTGGTCGACGGGGCCCCGGGTTCGAGTTGTTCCGCGCATTGTCCGTGTCGCCAGTGCGCGAAGCGGTTCATGCCGTCCGCGCCCCGCAACATGCCGATGGTCTCCGTACCCTGGGACAGGGCGGAAAGAGTGCCCGCCCTCATGCCCACGATGCCGTACTCCTCGTGGCAGAACGACCAGTTGCCACACGTTCCAGCACGCAACACGGACCCTGCCGAAGAGTGGGACGTGAGCAGGCTCGCTGCTTGCTGCCTTGGTGAGCAACCGGGCGCCTCGGATATCAGCTCCGTAGCGGGCAAGAACGTCCTCCGGGGCCACTCTCTCGGTGGCCCTGCGGCCCTTCGACTTGGCGAGCTGGGCTCGCGCTCTGGACCGACTTTCCACAGGTCAGGACATCTGCTGGAGGGACGACGACCACAGTCCCGAGATCAGGATCCAGCCCTACAACGAAGAGCATGAGACGGTCGCTGTCCGTGTGGAGGACCTGGGCAGTTCGTGCGTTTCCGTGTTCATCCCGTTGTGCCTCGAAGAGGGCTGGATCGACGAACAGCGGAGGCTGCTCGCGCAGGTACGACAGGAGTGGCCAAGCGAGGTCCTCGAATCCTCATGGGGTGTCTACGAGTGGCGGCGCTGAGCTTCCGACAGCCGGCGCCAGCAGATAAGTGCGCATCCGAGGGTCAGGAAGGCTTCGTGGATGTCGTCGCGGACCTCCCAGCGGATCCGAAGGCGGCGGAACCAGTGGAGATGAGCGAAGGCGCGCTCGACGACCCAGCGTTGAGTTCCCAGGCCAGAGCCGTGCGCAGCGCCCCGGCGGGCGATCATTATCTGCGCGCGTCCACCGAGGGGTTGGGGATGGCCGTGCCCGAGCCCACGCCGCGCCGGCTCCGTGCCGTCGCCACCTCCATGAGGGAGCGGCCCGTCTGGGACGCGGAGATCCCGCTGGAGGCGATCCGGGGCGCCGCCCCGCCGGTCCTGGTGATCTGCGGGACCTGGGAGAGCGCGCCGGCCGCGTACCGCGAACACGTGGGGCTGCCCCTCATGGCCGTGGCCGAGTCCCTCACGGACTCCCTCGGGGGCCGCCTCCTGCGGGTGCCCGGGTACTACCCGCACACCCAGGAGCCCGCCGCCGTCAACGCCGCCCTGCGGGAGTTCTGGGGCTGACCAGGGTTCCACACACCGGCATCGGCGGTGGGCCGGGGCTTGGCGGTCGAGTTCCCAAGTCCTTCGGGCGTTGACTTCGGAGCCGATTGGAGCGCGTCCGCGGTGAGGTGGCGAGGCAGAGGCGACAACTCGGTTTACGGGCCGCGACTTGACCTCAACCATGATTGATGTTCGATGCTGCTGGACACACGGCGACAACAGGAGGTTCGTGTGACAACACCTCAGCTCCCGGATCTGGCCCGGCCTGACGCCGGGACCACGCTGATCAGCGAGTGGCTCGTGGACGGGCCGGACCTGCAGGACCGGGCGGGCCGCGCGCTGCTCGGGGAGTGGGACGAGCTGTCGGCCAGGTTTCGCCCCGGGGCTTTCCTGCGACTCAGCTGCTTCGCAAGTGCGGACGGGCGTGTGCTGCTCAGCGTCGCGCAGTGGGCGAGCGACGAGGCCCACCTCGCCTTCGTCCGTGAGCACAGGTCCGAGATGGTCGGCCGCATCGACCGCGAGATCCCGGGGATCCGGCGCCCCGGGCTGGTCCGCTACCGGTTGGCGCACACCGTCGTGGCGGACGGCGCCGACAGCACGACCGACGTGATCGTGGTCGCGCACGCCGAGACCGAGCCGACGTCCCCTGCCACGCGATGGGCCGAGGCCACCGCCGGGGGCTACGGTCGGCTCCGCCCCCGGGCATGGGCACCGCGCATGTGTTCGTGAGCGAGGACGGTACGCGTGGCCTGCTCTACGCACCGGTGACACAGGCGAACGACGTTGCCGGTGCGCGGCCCTACCGGCTGCTCGGAGCCGTCGCAGGGCCGGGTGCCGGTGCGGACGGCACGGGACTTCTTCACCGAGCACCGGACCTGTGACCGCTGCTCGCCTCCTCCTCCCCCCCGGGGGGGAGTGGGCGCGTGCGATTCACTCCCGCGTGAGGTGACTCAGTTCACATGCAATTCACATGCAATGAGGTTCCTGGGACCGCGTGAGCGCGACCGGCAGAGGCCCACGAGCGGCATGATCAAAGCATGACAGAGCGGGAGTTCGATGTAGAAGCCTTCCTCGCCCAGCCGCTCACCGCGCGGGTGGCGACCGCTGGGCCGACCGTGCGGCCGACGTGGTTCCTCTGGGAGGAAGGGGCCTTCTGGATTCTGACCGGCCCCTGGGCAAGGCTGCTGAGCCGCGTCCGGACCGACCCCGCGATCGCCCTCGTCGTTGATGTGTGTGATCTCGGAACGGGTCTGGTCAGGCAGGTAATCGCCCGTGGGCAGGCCGAGATCCTGCCGTTCGACGTGCCTCGGGGCCGACGCAAGCTCAACCGGTATCTCGGGGCGGACGACGCGAAGTGGGACAACCGCTTCCGGCACTATCTGCTCGACGACCCGGCCGAACGAGGAACCGTCTGGCTGCGGTTGCGACCGGACTCCCTGGTCGCGAAGGACCTCAGCTACTCCGTCTGAGGAAGCCCACAACACCTCCCACCGCACGGTCCGCGCCCGAGTCGAGCACGTCTCGGCCCGCATGAAGACCTGGAAGATCCTCCGCGGCTGTCGCCCGAAGGGCGACGGCGTCCACCGCGCAGTCCGCGGCATCACCCGCCTCCACGACCTCGCCCCGACCGGGGAGGGGAGCCATGCCCACAACTGATGAGGAGCGCGGCTGAGATCAATTGCGGGACAGGCATGAAGAGTTGACGGATTCGCGTGTGGCTCAAGCGGTGGACATGTCACTCAGTGTGTTTTCATGTGCAGCATGAAAACGAGGCGTCGATGAGTACCACTCGATTCTCCGCGTTCGTCGGGGTCGTCTGCGCGGCCGTTCTCTGTGTCGGCTGCGGCTCGCAGGCGGAGGAGCAGCCGAAGGCCGCCGCGCCGACCGCCGACAGCCCGTCGCCGTCGGCACCCGCGGCGCCGACCGCCGACCCGCACGTGGTGCCGGGTTCGGTCCTGAAGACCTATCTGCCGACCAACCGCACCCTGCCCGAGGGGTGGAAGGTTTCCACCGTGTTCGAGGAGCACGACAGCGGCCCGAAGCCGGTGCCGCCGTCCGCCGATCCCAGCCCGACGGTGAACTTCGGCTGCAACCAGCTGGTCCGGAGCGGTACGGAGGCGGCCCTCGGCGGCTGGGGCGCGTACGCCAACCTGGGGGTCACCGACCCGTCCGCCCATGAGGTCGGGATCATGGTGCGCGCCTACTCCACCGGCCAGGCGTCGGAGGTGTTCGGCCGGCTGAGGTCGCTGGAAGGTGTCTGCGGAACGACCTACGAGCCCAATTCGGCGGGGCTGTTGAACAACCCGGTCACGATCACCGTCAGCGCCGTCGACGGTGTCGGGGACGAGGGCGTGCGCGTCACGATCGACCGGAAGGCGTACGTCGGCCTGGATCTCGTCGTCATGCGAGTCGGTGACCGGCTGCTGTCCGTGACCTCCGACAACGACGGCGGGAAGTTCGCCGACGTCATGGCACTGACGAAGGCCATCGCACCCCGGGTGAAGTGAACCGCGTTCCAGCGCGTCTTCCAGGGCGGGGACGACGATGCCGCGCAGCGCCCGCAGTCCCCGGGTGCGCCCGGCACGCAGCTTCCGGACCCGCGCCACCCACTGCACGCTCTGCACCAGTTGGGGGGCCACGCTGATCGCGACGGTGACGGCGACACCCAGCTCGTACAGTGCGCCGGGCAGCACGCGCAGGGCCCGCTTCGGGCGGGTCGTGGGGGTCGACGGTGTCATCGAGGGCGGCGTCGGCCGCGTCGAGGCGGTCTGCCTCGGCCCGTAGGCCGGGATGGGTCGCCAGGGTGATGAACACGCTGGCCTGAATTGCGGCGCCCAGCGGCCCGAAGATCCGTTCCGTGACCAGCAGGGCGTCCAGGTCGGAGGGGCGCAGTGCGCCAGAAGGCAGGTGGCTGAGCCGGTCCGTGACCAACGGGGAGAGCAAGCCCAGTGGGCTGCCCACGACCCGCAGGCGCTGGACTGCCGCGCGCTGACGCTTGATGTCGGCCTCCTGGGCGGCCAGGGTCTCCTCCAGCCGGCCCAGGACGTCCTCAACGTCCCGGGCTTCGTCGAAGGCGGCCCGCATGTCGTCCAGGCTGATGCCGGCCTCGGACATCTTGCGGATCCACAGCAGGCGGATCATGTCGTCGTAGCCGTAGCGGCGGCGTCCGTCTCCGCCTCGCTCGGGCTCCGGCAGCAGACCGATCTGGTGGTAGTGACGAATGGCGCGCGGGGTGGTTCCGGCGAAGGCGGCGGCATCGCCGATCTTGACCTCGCGGGGAGGCGTGGCGGAGGGGTACATCGCAGACAGGGCCTTTCGTGCTGTGGTGCCCTCGACGACACCACATGCCGCTACGGCATGTGCAAACTACACACCACCCGGACCCTGACGGGCTATCGGGCAGTCCCTCGCCATTGGTGTCCCGTCCCAGGACAGGCCCGGAATGGGTGGGGAGACCCGTCGAGCAGGTCTGATGGCACCCCGAGCAGGGGTTGGGGATTTTCAAGGAGCCCCATCATCCGGCCGGTACCGGGCGGCCGGCAGCGCGAACGGCACTTCGCAGCCGTCTGACCGATCCGGACATCCTTCGTGCACACCCTTCCAGGGTGCTCCCACACCGCCAGTGTCCCGTCTCAACGGATCTGGTTTACGACGAGTGGCTCGACCAGCGGCGACCAGATCGGTTGAGATAGGGCGGGAGCCGGATTCTCGGCGGATCTGGTCAGATGCGCGTTGCTCGTGCTGCTCATCTCAGTTGATGTGGTTCGGTTCAGGTGTTGCGACCAATCTGGTCGGTGCAGCTCAGTAGGGCCCTTGGGACCTGCCCCTTGACCCCCGTCCACGATCAGGCGCCGCCCCCACCACCCCCTCTGATGGCCGCAGCGGAGGCACTGAGACCGGGCGGGGGTCCTACTTCGACGGGCGCGTCCAGGCACGGACGGCCAGCTTGCCGGTGGTGCCGAGATCGAGGTGGGGCGTCACGGTCACCGGATCGGCGCGCTGCTCGGCCCGCACCCTGACGTACGGGACGTTGACGGCGGCGCCGGACTCGGTGGTGTTGCGCCACATGAGGCCCGAAAGGGCGCTCTCGCCCGGCTTCAGGACCAGCGGGCGGGCCGGCTCGTCAAATCCGGTACCGGTGCTGATGCCACCGCTTCCATGTACGATCCGGACGCCTTGGACGGGTGACAGATCCTTGTCCAGCAGTTCCAGAAGCGGGTAACCGTCAAGTGAGTAGTCGCGCTTCCCGCAGTTCTCCAGGTGCAAGCCCACCACGCGCAGCCCCATCGCGGCGTCGCCGTCATCGGTGGTGAGGCGGATGCCGGAGGGTGGACACTCGCCGGACGCGAGCGGCGCCTCGGCGGCGGGCACCTTGGTCACCCGGGAGACCTTGACGCGGGTCACCCGGGACGCTCCGGGGGCCAGCACCCCCACCCGGACCGTGCCGCGCTCGGTCGCGCCGGGGCCGACCGAGCGCACGGTCTCGTGGCTGTTGCCCATGACTTCGCCGGTGTCCGTGGTGAAGTCGAACAGGATCGTGTACGTCAGCGCCTCGGTTCCGTTGTTGGTGACTTCGTAGGCGGCCGAGATCCCGGAGTCACCGGTGGGAAGGGGGTCGGCGTGGACGGAGAACCCGTCAGATTTGGGGGTGGGCGTGGCGGAGGGGATGGTCACCGAAGTGATCCGGACGCCGTCCACGGGCGGGTCGGTGACGGCGGTCCCTGACGCGGGGGCGACTGCGCCGGGGGTGCCTGCCTGTTCGGATCCGCACGCCGTGAGCAGCAGGAGTGCGGCGAGGGCCGGAAGAAGGGAAGTGACTTTGCGCATCAGGTCACTCCATCAGGGGCGCGAGCGCCGAGCCATGGTGTAAGCCAAAATTCCGGTCACAGGCGTGTCACGGGCCGCCTGCCGAGTGGGCTACTGCGACCTGCGGATACGCGGCTCCGGGCAAGATCAGGGGCACGGTGTTTACTACGGTTGCCTGTTCCGGCCGTGTTTGGCCCCCTCTGAAGGCGCATCGCCGTTCCCGGCCCGGGACGGTAGAGGCTCGACTTCGGTGAGATCGGGATCGCTCCAGGAGCGCGGCGGCATAGGCCTCGTTTTGCTTGGTTGGAGGAACGTCAGCCCCGTCCGCGTCGATGTACTTGTCGTACAGATCCGTGAAGCACTGGGCCGCAGCAGCGTCGCCTGCAGGACGCTCGCCTTCCCAGACAGCAAGGCCATAACTCATGGGCGAAGCCCACCATCCCGCACCGACAGCGGCATCGACGGACCAGACCGCCTGAGACGGAGAGCGAATCGGACCAGATCAACTGAGATCGGAGCCAGATCGCAGAAGACGGGACAGCCAGGAGCGCGTCGGCGCCGGTCTCGGATGGGTGACCTGTCTCAGCGAAGTTTGGTGAGTCTCATCGAAGTTTGACCATCAGGGTGGAACGGTTTGTCCTGGCCGAGTACAGACGTCATGATCGCGGGATGGCTGAGGAGACGGTTGTCGAGAAGACCTGGCGGCTCATGCTGGAGGGGCATCCCACGGCGCGACGGGGAGAGCCCGCAGTCATAGAGGCCGCCTACGCCGAACCTCGGCTGCGGGCCTTGTTCCCGTTTCCGAGCCACGGGGCGCTCACCTTTCACCGCAACACGCAGTTCCCATGGAGCAACAACCTGCCGTTCATCGTCGGCGACGCGCAATCGTGCATCGTGTACGCGCCACGGGGTGCGTCGCCGCGTGTCCTGGGCGAGTCACTCACACCGAATGAGGCGGCCGCGTTGGTGGTGGCCCACCTGCCGCACGACTGCGGACCGGCCTTCGAGGGGCCGTGGCCCCCAGCGGAGAGCTCCAACGACTGAACCAGCCGCAGAGCAGCAGCCGCCGTTCCGGTCAAACTTCGCGGAGACTGGTCAAGCTTCGATGAGACGGGTCAATGGGGACGGAGCGTGATCACCAGCTGGGCCGCCAGGCAGGGGTGTCACGCTGTCACACTGTCACGCCGGATCGGGCCTGGAACGGGGGTTCGCGGCCCTCCCGACACTCGAAAACCGTTCAATACAGACATTCGGCGGGTGCTGTTGCGTGGTGACCCGGCGGGCGCGACAGTCGGCGTGGCAGGGAGCGTGACACCACTGATGTGACGCACTGTGAGCGTGACTGTCCTCTGACAACGGACCTGGGCTATTTGTCAGTGGACCGGTGACGAAGGCGGCACGGGCACCATAACTGTCATGGACCTTTCCGGTGTTGCCGCGGCGCTTGCTCTGCTCAGCATCCCCGCAAGCGTGCTGATCGCTCGTTGGCAGATGCGCACTGCGCTGGCGCAGTCGGAGGCGAACCATCGAGCGGCACTGCAGGTGGCGGAGGCCAACCACCAGGCCGCGTTAGAGGTCGTTGACGCCAACCACCAGAAGGCCAACGAGGCCGCAGAGGCGAACCACACGAGGGCTCTGGAGCTCGCGATTGAGAGCCATCGCAGTGCCATCGAGGTTGCTGGTCAGCAAGCAAACGCTGAGCACCGACGGTGGATGGTGGAGACGAGGAGCGCTGAGTACAGGAACTTTGAGAACACCTTGGCAGAGTTCCGCCGAGCCTTCCTGGCCCGTCAAGCTGGTAGCGAGCACCTCGTGGACGTTCTTGCAGAGCTTCATCGAAGTCGGTACTACATTGGTCATCTGGGATCTGACGAGGTCATCAGCATCGTTGAACGCATCGACCTGCTGTGCCAAACACTCGCGGTGCATGTCGAACCGGTTGAGCGTGCCGAGTGGTGGCGAACGAGGATCAGGCCGCTGAGGACGGAACTGAGCGAGGCGGTCAAGAGATCACTCCTTGGTTCTTGAGAGCCCACTGGCTGCTTCAGAACCCGTGCGCCGAGCCGTGGCGGGCGTCGCTTCAACCGGTCACAGACCGGCGACGTCCCGGGCCCTTTTCAGCACGGAGCCGAGCGCGTCCACTGCGGCGCCGTGCCGCCTCGCGCGCGCCGCCCGGTCCGCCGGTACCAGCCGCGCGGCAGCCTGCACGGCATAGGCGTCCGGGTCGCCGAAAGCAGTCCGCGGGTGCTCTCCCGCATCCGCGCAGTGTGTCGTGACTCCCTTGACCGCCTGGAGCACCACTGCCCGGTCCGCTCCCGGCTGCATGGCCAGCCGTACCTGGAAACGAGCCATCCACTTCTCGCGGTCCTTCTCCCTCGCCGCGTCCGTTGTCCGGTCCTTCTTCGCCACGTGCCCTCCCGGGTAATCGGCAGCCGTCCGTCAAGGGGCCGGACGCCTGGGTATCGAAACGGGTTGCACAAGCAAGAAGCTGATGAGCCCCAGGTGACTACGTGAGCCACACTGGCCCTACCGGCCCGGTCCACCGTCACGGAACGTCACAAGGCACGGGTTCTGGCACAGCTCCCAGCCCCGCCCTGCCCGGAAGTCCTGGCGACAGACCTCCTGCCTCAGTGACAACTATCGTGCTTCGGCTCACTTTCTTGAGCCGAAGCACGATAGTTGTCACCGGCAAAGCCGCCTGAACCGGCGGACAGGACCGGTCGAGGCAGCCTAGGTGCCACCAATGAGGCATTCGGCTTGTCACAAGTGCTCATTCGGAGGCCGTTCTGTCACCAGCACCGAGGCGGACCGGGGGCGTTCGCTGCGGTCCGCCGAGGTTGCCCTCGCCTGCGGCAATCCTGCTCCCAGCCACCCGCACCACCCACGCAACGACTCCGCGAACTTTCAGCTATCAGTGAGGAGTTGGATGTGTTCCGGTGTCTCGCTGGCATGATGAGGGAACAGGGGCAGTTGCCTAGTGTCCGTGTGATTCGGGGGGTGCCATGGGAGCGGATGAACTCGCCGCGGCCGCTGTCGGGGTCCTGGCGGCTGTGATCACGGGAACAGCGACCAGAATGGGCGAGCAGGCCGGGGCCGCCGTCGCGCAGGTCGTACGAGACCGGCTGGGAGCGTCGGATCGCGGCCGGGCCGCACTGGCAGATCTTGAGGAGACCGGGGCGTCCCCGGAGACGCGGGCCGGGGCATCGGCGGTTCTCGCCGAGGAGATCGAGACCGATCCCCAGTTGCAGCACGCACTGACGGTTCACCTGAGCGCACCGCATGCTGCCGGCGGTGTGGTCATCGACCGCAGCCGGATGCGCGGCGACAACCCGATCCTGGTCGGCAGCGGGACGATCAACTTCAGGAAGCCGACGTCAGCGGCCGGCATGGTGGCGCTCGTACTGGCCGTGCTGGTGGTCCTCGCCGTGATCGTCCTCGCTGTGTACGGCGGGAGCCGGATCCTTAGTTCTGATGACTCTCCGGACAGCGGCCGCGGTTCCACATCCGCGACGGCTGGCAAGAGCGCCGGATCGGCGTCGGGCAGCGGCAGCGGCAGCGGCAGCGGCAGCGGCAGCGAGGAGAGGACCACTACACCTCGTGCGCTGACTGTGGCCGAGACGGAAAACGTGGTGCCTGGACTGGAGGACATGCCGTCGGGCTGGGCAGTCTTCAGTGCGCCCAACGGATTCCCCTCTGAAGGGGACAAGGGGTGTAACGCGGGAACTGCGAACTATCAGAACCCGGAAAAGAACTCGGGCAACCTCAATGTGCTCTACCGCGTGACCGCGTGCCGAGACGTCCAAACGGTGATCGACGGGTACGCGGAGTTTTTGAAGGGTGTCGAAACCAGCGATCCCAAAGAGACACGTATCGCGATGCCGAAGTGTGGTGATGAGAGCTTCGCGACCAGCTACACCATCACTGACGGCCAAAGCGACTGGAAAGGCGACCACGTCGAGATGCGGGCCCGGGTGGGGGCGGTCCTCATCGACATGAACTACGGCCCGATCGGCGACGGCCCCTACAGGCTCGACTTCGTGCAGCGGGCCCAAGAACTCATGCAACTCGTCTGCGACCGGGCCGCCGCTTCGCAGAGCACTCCCTGACCGCCTCCGCCCCTGAACGGCGCGGGCGTCACAGCGCCTCGAGTACGGCGTTGCAGATGGTCACCGCGTCGGCATGAGTAAGCGAAGACCACCGACGGAGGTGCTCTGTGACAACAGACCTGCCGATGTGACACCTATCGCGCTTCGGCTCATCAAGAAAGGTTTATCGCAGTCGTGAATTCCGTGCGGCTAAAACTCAATGTTGAGCCACTCCACGTCCGTGAATTTCACCTTCAGGCCCGCACGACCGCCACCGCCTTGACGGAAATAGGCGTCCGCGATGGCCTCTGCGACCGCCTCGTGCAGGTCGGTGTCCGTCGCACCCTCCTCCTGTGCCGCCAGGATGAGGGCCGCGTGGGAGGGCGACACGGCGATGCTGAGGTCCCGTACCCGGGCGTCGTCCGAGGACCCGTTCGCGGTGAAGCCGAGGGAGGCCCGGAACTTGATGACGAGCCCGCCCGAGGTGGTCGCGCGCTGCCTCACCCGCGCCCTGACCTGCGGTTGCCACTCCGATTCGGTCTCCTGTACCAGTGCCTCCTGGAGGCGCTTGTTCGGCTCGGTGGAGGTACCTGAGAGGTAGCACTGCACCGTCTTGCGGGAGACGCCCAGGCGCTCCGCCAGGCTCTTGGTGGAGCCCTTCTCCCGCTTGCGAAGGAATTCCATCTGGGCTCGCGCGGATTTCGGCGCGGGACGGGTGAACAGGGCGCGCTCCGCGCGGGCGAGGCCCTCCATGATCTTGGCGCGCGTCCGGGCCGCCTGCTGTGCCTTCTCCTCGTCAGTCATGTGATCAGCACAGCGGTACCGGCCTGTGGACAGAGGCTGACGCTGGACGGTGTTCCGCCGCCCGTCGAAGGGGTTGACGGCGCAGGTCAGCGGGTCTTGGGTTGAGGGCCACGTCCAGAGCAAGGGGGCTGGCCATGGAACTGCTCAAGTTCTCCGACCGACTGCCGCAGTGTTCACGCTGCCGAGGCGACCTCATCATGAGCGGAGTGGCACCGCAGAACGACGAACATGGACGGCCGATCCACCTGGAGTTGTGCCCGGCCTGCGACACCGGCGACGCCGACCGCCCGGCGGCCGGCCTGTTCGTCCAGTGGTTCGCCGACGGCGGCGGCCATGACGAAGGCCGCGTCCAGGAGGGCGCGCACCTGCTGATGGAGTGGACGAAGGAGTGCATGGCTGTCCACGGCTGGTACTTGCAGGACGCCCCGCCCGATCAGCTCTGAACACCGTCTGACGCCCCAGTGGTGGCAAGGTGCTGGCCGATCCCACTCCTTCGGGTGAGGGCGCTCTGGCGGGGCTGGAGCAGGGTCAGTACGTTCCCCTGGACTTGATGATCGAGGGGGAGGGCTAAGGGATGAACGAGCGCGGCGCGTTACGGGGACTGCGGGTCTTGATGTGGGTGGTCATCGCCATCGAGGTGCCGGTGTACCCGGTGTGGCTGGTCCAGGTCGGCCACCAGGCCGGGGCAGCAGCTGCCCCGCGGTGACGTCGCGCGGTGGGCGCCGCCCGTCCTGCTGCCGTCGGCGGCCGTGCTGTTCTGCGTGATGGCGGGCTGGACGTGGTGGATGAGCGTGGTGGCGCAGACCCGCTCCCCGCTGCGGGAGCGGTGGATCGTCGCGTCGCTGCTGTTCGTCGCCGTCGCGTCGGTGTTCTGCGGGGTGGCCTCGGTCGACGACCCATCGGTATCGGTGGGCTTGCTGAGCGCCACCGTGACCGGGCTCGGCATGATCGGGCTGTTCTTCATCCCGGCCGCCTGCTCCCGCCAGCTGCCCGACGTCATCCGCTGGTGTTCCACCCAAGCGCCTGGCGAGCCGTCCTGATGCCTCCGACCCGGCCTACGACGTGAGTCCCTCACCCACTCGGCCTGCAGTCGCTCTACCTGCTCCAGCACGAAAGGACTGCGCGGGGGAGGCCGGCCCGCCCTCGCCGCCTGATCATGTAACCGGCGCCTCACCCATCAGCGCATTAGAAGGAGAGCACCATGCTCTCCTCGGCGGCGATCACCTCGCCCGAAAAGCTGCTGCAGGCATCGGCGGTCGAACGCGTGCGGTCGCTGCCGGGCCAGAAGTGAGTGAGAAGCAGGCGCTTGGCCCCGGCACGGGTGGCCCAGGCCCCAGCATCCACGGCGCTCATCAGGTGGTGATCGCCGCTGTCGGCGGATGCGCCCTGAAGCGTGGCTCCCGCAATGAACAGATCTGCCCCTGCCGCCAGCCGGGCAAGGGCAGGGTCCGGTCCGGCATCGCCGCTGTACGCAAGGGTCAGGCCCGGCGCGGTCAACCGCACGCCCGCATGCGGAACGTGATGCGGCAGCAGCATGGCATCGAGCCGGAACGGTCCCACCTGGTGGCTCGAAGGGAGCGAGTGCACGTCGAAGACGTCGAGCAGGTCCTCGGTCGGTTCCATCGCCTGGACTCGGCCAATCACTCCAAGAGGGCAGTACAACGGCAGGCGGGCGCCCCGCTCCTCCGCGAAGTGGAGCGAGCGACACAGGGCGCTGAGGTCGGCGCAGTGGTCGGGGTGTTCGTGGGTGACCACCACGGCGTCCACCTGCCCGTCGGCACAGCATTCCAGCAACCGCGGGAAAGTCGCGTAGCCCAGGTCCAGCACCAGCCGGAACCCGTCGTACTCCAGCAGGAAGCCGCTGGCGCTCCGGCCAGCCTCAGGCCAGGCCCCACATGTCCCCAGCACCGTCAGTCTGCGCACCAGCCGATGCTCTCATGGGTAGTTCTGCAGGCCGAACTTGCACGGCCCGGGCGCAACGGCGGTTTTCACGCGGTGAAGCGGCAGACCCGGCCTAAGCCAGATGATCAAGAAACCCGGCAAATGCTACGGGTCAGAGCACCAGCTACATGCTGGATGGCCAGGGTCCTCGCCGGATGCGGCGGTTAGGCACCGGGGTTGGCCGCAGGCGCCACCCCTAATTGGTTGTGTGCGTGGGGTAGACCTCAACGTCGGTGTAGGCGCCCTTGATCTCCCCCGCGCCCGCGGGCCATTTCAGGCTCACGGTGTGGGTCTCGTTCGGGGGCGTCACCAGGATGTTGGTCGGGGACGCGAGGCTGTTGCCGGTGTTGTCGATGTCGTAGGCGAGGTTGAAGACGGCGGCGTCGCCGGGCTTCAGGGTGGTGATACGCGGCTGGGCGTGGCCGCGCTCGATGGGGTTCGAGGTGTTGTCGGTGTCCTTGATGTCGACGCCTGCGAAGCCCGTCGCCGAGCAGGTGGTCGAACCCCGGTTGATCATGGTGATGTCGATCCTGCCGGAGTCCTTGTCGGGCGCAGCGTCCCTGGCGTCGATGGCCAGGTCCTCCGTCTTGCAGAACGTGACCTTGGCGCCGGTCGTCGTCGCGCCGTTCGCGGCTGCCTCTGCCTTGGTGTCCTCACCGGAGCCCGACTTCGCGTTGCCGGCCTCCGAGACGCCGGAGCCTGAGCCGCCCTCCGACTTCGAGCCACCGTCCGAGGACGAAGAAGACGAGGACGAGGAGCCCTTGGAGGACGAGTCCTTCCCGGAGCTGTCGCTGCCACAGGCGGTGAGCGAGAGGGTGGCGGCGACGCCGATGGCGGCGAGAGCAGTGATACGGGTGTACTTCACGGTGTTCCCCCGGGAATAGCGCGGTGCATGCGGTCGGAAGTATTTGTATCTCGCACCGAGTCACAGGCCGTCCTCCGCGACGTCTTCGTTCTGTCACAGGCGCATTGACCTCACGGTCCGCCAAGGCGCCACACTCGTTCTGTCGCAGATGGCGACGTACACATCGACGATGCACGTGATCACCCGCGTTCGTGGTCCCGGCCAGAACGAGCACTTCACTCCTCGTCGGAATCTCGATTGCGCTGGGGCTGTAGGCCGCCAGGCAGGCCCGAGAGCTGGCTGGCCGAGCATGTTGATGTGACGGCGTGCAAACGGCGAGAGGCGGGCCACGTCCTCGTCCCGGACCGCGAACCCGTCTGCGCGGAGCTGGGTGACGGTCGCACTCGCACCTGCCAACGATCTCCGGCTCGCCCAGCGGCAAGGTCCGCTGGACGACGAGTTGGGTGTTCTGGCGCTCAGTCCAGGGTGAGTTGCAGGTTGACCGTTTTGCCAACCGTCAGGGGCTGAGTATCGCCGCGCGCGCCCGGGGCTATCCGGGGATGGTGCCGAGGTCGACGCCGGTCAGGTCGCGGCCGATCGACTAGACGCCAGGCCCCTTTCAGAAGCTCATCGACAGCCGCCCGTTCCTCCGGCGAGAGATGCCGCATGCAGGCAGGGACCCCATCAAGGGTCCCGTTACGACAGGGGTACCTTCCGCTCCCTCGGCAGCGGCCCCGGTACTTGCGTTCGACGAGCCGTTGGGCGGCAAGGACGCGTTGGACCAGCACAGGCGTCATGGGCGCAGCCATTGAGACGCCTGCCGACCCCGAGCCAATCGGTAAGCGCTGGTCCCATTGGCCAAGGCGAGGTGAGCGTCATGCCCGCACCGTAGTGCCCTATCTGCACCCACCAGCAAGTCCTGGCCACTGCACGAACAGCCCCCATGTGCTGCCTGGGAGCTGGCCGCGGACCGCATGCACCGCGCGCGCCGAGCAGCAGGCGAACATCCGTTTGCTGCACAGCGCTGCTGCGTTGCAGCACGAGCCCCGCTGCACAAGCAGCACCCGTGTGCCGCCCGGGGCGCCGGCCTCGGAATGTCATCGCTCTCTGGCACCCGTGCAGCACCGCCCACCACGTCCCTGCCGCACCCACAGCAGGGGGGCAGCAGACACAGCTGCGCCCCCGGGCCAGCCAGTGGTCCGGGGGCGCTGCACGGGTGCTCGGGAGGCTCCTACAACTCAACGTACGCGACGATTGTGATCTGTCGAAGGGCCGTGACGTAGTAGATGACGCGGACCCCGTCGACGTCGTCGACGTAGTCGCGCAGCAGGGTATCGGGCACTGGGGTGCCCAGCTCCGGGTTGACGCTGATCGCGACGATCGCGCGGTCCAGGCGGTGTGTCTCGGTGGTCTCGAACCTCTCAGGCCCCTTTGGACTGTCGCAGAGTTCACCTCTGCTGAGGGGAGGCTTCGAAGATCCCCTTCAGCTTTAACCTCGCCGTTTCGGTTGGGCTGAGGCGGCGTCGCTGATCGCCAACCGAAACGGCGAGGCTAGCAGCCGCAACAGTCGTTGCACGATCGCTGGTTCGGGTGATGCACCGAGACGTGAGCACTCGCGGTGGTGGAGGTGATCCTCTTCGGTGCGCCGGCCACAGCTTGACCTTCGAGTCGGGTGGAAGGTTTAGCGTCGATGGTATGTGACCTACCGCATCTCGCAGCTCGCCGAGCTGAACCTGCCTCCCCGACATCGACGGCCCGCCTCCCTCACAGACGGCGGGTCGTCCGCAGCATCGCTTCCTTCAAGATGCCGATTCATCCGAGTGCTCCGGTGACGTGCGGCCACGGGCCCGTCGCAAGAGGTGCCTCGCGAGCAACAGCACCCAGACCACGAGAAAGAGCGCCGCGACAACCCTCAACCAGGGAGCAGTGCCGTTACTGGCTGCTGTCCACCCGTAGAACACGATGCTCAAGCACATCCCGCCCGGGCCAGCGAAGAACTCGGCTCTCGGATTTCGTGACATCCCCACCCTCCTCTTGCTCTCCCAGTCTGCGCCCGCGCCACTCCTGGCCCTGTTCAGGATCCGTCCCATATCCCCAGACGCTTGAGTCGGCGCTGCCGGAGGCGCTCTGAGACAGCCGTGAGGGCGAAGACAAAGCCCAGAGCCAGCCCGAAGACCACAGCGAACATGGGGTCGTCGGGCTCCTCCTCACGCGACAGCATCAAGAAGAAGAGCGCGAAGGGAACGGCCACGCAGAGACCGGTGCCGAGTGGGTGTCGGGCCACCCACTTCTGGATCCGAGTCGGACGCCGCTGCCCACCCAGGGCCCGATCCAGGGTCCAGAGAGCATCGCCCAGAGGTCGCCGCCAGTTTGCCATGGCAGAAGAATATGGCAGCCGATCACCAGCCCTCCCCGGACGAGGGCTGGTGATCAAGCCGCGGTCTGTCAGCCACCGCGACCAGGAACTGACGTCATTTCTCGGGCTCTGGCTCACTTTCCGTGGAGGGCTGACTGAGTGTGATGTCAGTGGCACGTGGTGAGATGGCCGGACTATGTCGTCTGTCGTGAACGACTCCGATCGAGTGCAGTGGCACTACACCCCCTTCGAGAGCGTGGGACCGCTCCGATTCGGCATGAGTCACGAGGAAGCCAGCGCCGCGATGGAGCTGCAGGGGTTCACTGGAACCGTCTCCCCCATGCAGCGACACGGCGACCTTGTGCTCCAGGCCGTCTTTCGCGAGATGACCGCCCCGGCGTACATAAGGGCTGTCACCGTCTACTACAGGGAATCCGGCGGGCTGGCCTGCGTAGTCGTCGACGCACTGTGTGGACCACTGGTCTCGATGGACGGGATGCAGTTGGTTGGGCGGGTGCCTTCCGAGCTGACGGAACAGTTCCACGATTACCAGGAGGGGCGCGGCATGAGCCCCATGATCTCTGTCGAGGGTGATGCGGCGTCGGACGAGCTCGGGATCATGGTGCGTGCGCAACGAGCTGGCGACATCTTGCTGTCACGACCGGTCTTCGCGCGATTCGACGGCTGGGCTTACACCGTGCATGACTGCGTCCCTAGGGACGAGTGGACTGTCCGCTGATAATGGCGCGACATCAAGTGGCGCACCGGCAGGGCGCCAGGTCAGTGACGCCCTATATGCCCTGACTGCATGCTTCACGAGTAGAGCAGGACGCGTTTGCGGAGGAGGGCGAAGCCGGCTCGGCCGAACATCTGGCGTTTGAGCATCTTGATTCGGTTGACGTGGCCTTCGACGACGCCGGAGCTCCAGGGCAGTGTGAGGCCGGCGATGACGGCATCGCGGTCACGGTCGATGCCTGCGGCGAGGGTGTGGAGGCCGGGGAGGTCGTCTCGCCGGACGGCGTCGAGCCACTGCGGCAGCCGTTCGCCCCGGCGCTCTGTGAGCATCTGTCCGAAGGAGCGGACGTGGCCGGTGAGGGCGTCGAGTTCGGGGCAGTGGACCAGCACGGCTTTGAGCCGAAGGTGCTCGGTCTCGGTGAGGCTCTCCGGCCGGCGGAGGATCCATCCAGCGACGACCCGGGGTGACGGTGGGCGAGCTGTGACGGGGCCCGGTGAGAGGCGCTTCTCCCGGAAGTAGGCGCGAACCCGCTGGTAGCTGCCCTGATAGCCGAGCGGCACGATCTCCTCCCATGCCGTCCATGCGTTGGTGCAGCCTTGGGTCCAGCGGTCATCCAGGTAGGGCTTGAAGGCGTCGAGTTTGGATGGCCGGCCTTGCCACTGCCCGTGGAACAGTTCTTCCGGGGTCGTTGCGTCGGCGAGGAGCTTGACGGTGCGGGAGGTCATATGGAGTTGGCGGCCGATGGCCCTCCGGCTGAGCCCGGCTGCCAGTAGTTCGTGGACGGTCGCGTGCTTGTCGCGGGTGCGGTCAGCGAAGCGGTGTCCCCTTGGCCAGGGCGAGTCGGAGGGGGATTCGAGCTTCTTCGGCTCGGGGGCCAGCTGGGCTGGATTCGGCGCCAGGACCTGCAGGCATCTGCGGTGGTACGCACCCCGCCCGTCCCACCTGGCCGGACATCCTGCGCATGGACCGTGCTCGCGTACTGCCTCACCAGCGGCTGGCCACGCTGGACGAGCGCCTGGCCGGTGCGGCGGCCCGGCCGGTCGTCCTGCCCGAGACGATCGTCGTCGACCGGGGCAAGGTCTTCGTCTCCCGGGCATTCACCGCCGCCTGCGAAACCCTCGGCATCAGCGTCCAGCCTGCCCCGCCCCACGCCCCCACCGCCAAGGGCATCGTGGAGCGTGCTTTCGGCACCATCAACGCGCTGTTCTGCCAGCACCTGCCCTGAAGTTCCCCCCTGGTCTTGGACAGCGGTTGCTTACGCTGCGGGGGTGAAGTCGTGCTGCAGCCTGGCTCGGGTTTCGAGTGGGGTGAGGTACCCGAACTCGGGGTGCTTGCGGAGCCTGGTGCGGTTGTACTCGACCTCGATGAAGCGGAAGATGTCAGCGCGGGCCGCCTCGCGGCTCTCCCAGACGGCGGTGCCGATCTCCGCTTTCAGCAGTCCGAAGAAGCTCTCGGCTGCGGCGTTATCGTAGCATATGCCGGTTCTTCCCATGCTCTGCCTCAGGTTCAACTCCTGTAGTTCGCGGCGGAATTCGCCACTCGTGTACTCGCTTCCGCGATCGGTGTGCATGATGCAGCCACCCTGAAGGTCACCGCGGCCGGCGGCCATCCGCAGCGCGTCGGTGACCAGCTCGGCACGATGGTGTTCGGCCATCGCGTAACCGATCACCTCGCGCGTCGCCAGGTCGATGACGGTCGCGAGATACCACCAGCCGTCGATCGTCGGCAGATAGGTGATGTCACCGACGAGCTTCATGCCGGGCCGGTTAGCGGTGAAGTCGCGGCCGACCAGGTCCGGAGCCGGTGCGGCCTTGGTGTCCTGTTGCGTCAGGTGGCGGCGTCTGCGGCGGGTGATGCCGCGGATGTCGCGCTCGCGCATGATCCGCTCGACCTTCTTCCGGTTGATCGCATGTCCCTTGCGCCGCAGCGCGGCGTGCACGCGCGGGGCGCCGTAGGCACCCCGCGAGGAGGCGTGGATCTCACGGATCTCCTCGCTCAACTCGTCCTCGGCGCACTGTCGTTCGGCCGCTGTCGGCCGGGCCGCCAGCCAGGAGTAGAAGGTGGAGCGGTTGATCCCCGTGACACGGCACAGCAAAGCCACGCTGTAGCCGCCAGGGTTGGCCTCGGCGGCCTTCTCCGCGTCGATGAAACGGCACAGCGTGCCTACTTCATCGTCTCCTTCGCGAAGAAGGCCGCTGCTTTTTTCAAGATCTCGATCGTCTGCTGCTGTTCCCGGTTCTCCCTGCGCAGCCGCTGGAGCTCATCCTTCTCCGCCGTGGTCAGCGCGCCGGGCGCCCCCTCGCCGCAGTCGACCTTCGCCTGCTTCACCCAGCCGCGAAGCCCCTCCGCACTCACACCGAGTTCCCGGGCGACCTCGGTGACGTTCCGCCCTGACGACCGGACCAGTGCCACCGCGTCCCGCTTGAACTCCGACGTGTACCGCTTGCTCATGTTGCTCTTGCCACTCAACCTGGACTGCTTCCTCCGGGACTGATCCGTCCCAGTATCAGGCTGTCCACTTCAGAGGGGGAACTTCAGCCCGGCTACACCGGATCCGACGTCATCCGCCGCGGGCCCGACGCCGAGAAAGAGGCCTGCTGCAGCGTCGCCCACCTGCAGGACCTCCTCGACGAATGGCTGGTGCACTACCACCACCGCCCCCACGAAGGCCTGCGCCCCCCCGATGATGCCCCGCAAAGCCCTCACCCCGAACCAGATGTGGGCCGCCCTCGTCGCCGTCGCCGGACACGTCCCCGTCCCGCTGACCGGCCACGACTACCTCGAACTGCTGCCCGTGCGCTGGCAGACCATCACCGCCTCCGGAATCCGCATCCACCACCGCACCTACGACGCGGACCTCCTCGCCCCCTACCGCGGCCAGCCCTCCCCCAACCCCGGCCGTAACGGGAAATGGGAGATCCACTACAACCCCCACGACGTCCGCCAGATCTGGGTCCGCCTGCCCGACAGCCAGCTGACCGAGATCCCCTGGATCCACCGCGACCACGTCCACCAGCCGTTCAACGACCACACCTGGCAACACATCAGAACCCTCACCCTGCACAGCAACAGCGGCGACGCCGAGCAATACGAAGCCGACCTCGCCGATGCCCTCGACCAGCTCATGCGGCGCGTCCACAGCGGCCACGCCACCAAAGCCGAACAGGCCCTCATGGCCCGCGCCGCCACAGTCCCGCTCCCCACAGCCCGACATCCCGAACACGACATCCCACAGTCCGCCGACACCCCGGCGCCGCCCGCACCGTGGGACGAGGACGACAGCATCGACGACCTCGACGATCTCCCCGACGACGACGCCAGTCCCGTCGCAGCCACCGGGTTCAGGCTCTACGACGCACACGAGGAAGCCGACAAGTGGTGAACACCCGCCCACGCCCCGCGGCGCAGAACTCGAGCAGCGCACTGGCCGGCACAGTGACCGGCGCCGGTCACGGCAGCACGGCCGAGCCGTCCTGGCCTTTGACCACCTGGCAGGGCTGGCACCAATTCGCCACCACCGACCCCCTCACCCCGCCCCAGCCGGACGGCCCGCCCCGCAGCCTTGAGGAACGCCTCGCCTACCACTCCGCGTTCGTCACCATTCGCACACCCGCCATCAGCACCCTCGCCACCCAGGTCCGCACACTGATGATCCTTGGCCGTCATCAGCAGGCCACCGCACGGCCCTCCCTGATCGTCACCGGACCCGCCGCAGCCGGGAAGACGACCGCCCTCCTGAACGTCGGCCGTACCTGCCACCTCGCCCACACCCGCAAAAACCCGCCCCCGACCGGATCAGCGCACGCTGCGGTACCCGTCGCGTACGTCCTCGTCCCGCACGGCGCCACCGCGAAAACCCTCATCACCGAATTCGCCCGCTACCTCGGCATCCCCGTAACCACCCGCATGACCCAGACCCAGATCACCGACGCCGTCTGCCACACCTACACCGCCGCCGGCGTCCAACTCGTCCTCATCGACGAGATCCACCGCCTCAACCCCCGCACCACCACCGGCGCCCAAACCGCCGACCTGATCAAAGACCTCACCGAACGCCTGCCCGCCACGTTCGTCTACGCCGGCATCAACGTCACCGACACACCCCTGTTCACCGGAACCCGCGGCGCCCAACTCGCAGGACGCGCCACCCTGGTCAACTGCGGGCCCCTCCCCGCCCGCCACGGCACCCGCCACCCCTTCACCGACGTCATCACCGACATCGAAAACAACCTCGACCTCCAGCAGCACAAACCCGGCACACTCCCCCGCCACGCCCCCTACCTCCACCAGCGCACCGCCGGCCGCATCGGATCCCTCACCCGACTCATCCGCCAAGCAGCCATCACCGCCATCAGCGACGGCACCGAACGCATCACCAAAACCTCGCTCGAAGCCATCCGCCTCGACCACCTCGCCGAAACCCACCACCGCCCCCGCACCCGCTGACCCCACTCATCGGGCAGGCAGAACAGCCCTGACCAGCACAAACACCAACCAGGCCTTTTGGCGCTACCGATACCTACAACGAGCCCAACCCCTCTCCACGCAGAACACATAACCCCAGCTCACACACCCCGACCACCCCGCTTGAACCGTGCACCCCGCCCCTCAACAAACCCGCAACACACCAGGCCAGCCAGCACCCCACACACCAACAAGCCCCCCTTCCAGCGTCACGTGTGGAGCTCGGCGGCAAGATTTCGCATGGCCTCACCGGCCGCGTGCACGGTGGTGGTCTCGAAGTGCCACTCCTCGGACGGAGGCCGGTCGTGGATGCCCCACGTCAGGTGAACGTAGCCGCCCGGGCGGTGTTCCGCCGAGATGGTCAGGTCGCGTTCCAAAGAGCGCCAGGCGCGCGCTCCTTCCCCCGCCCGGCTTCGACCGCGAGTTGTACAAGCGCAGGCACAAGGTCGAGAACCGGATCTGCTTGCTGAAACAGCCCCGCGGCGTCGCGACGCGCTACGACAAACTCGCCGTTCGCTACGAAGCCACCGTCCAGCTCACCCTCATACGGCAATCGCTGTGACCGCACCTCATGCAGAACCCCCATCACACCACGAGCCGTCCGGCACCAGGGTGCCGAGCACAGTCAGCAACTGCGGCGGCTCAACCGGGTCCGGCAGTGAGCCCAGATCCGACCATGCGATCCAGGCATGCGTGTCCAAATTGGCCTGCTCGTCGGGGAGCAGGCCGGTTCGCACCAGGGATGGTTGCTCGTCCGCAAATTGAGCGACGAAGAAATGCTCCGTCCCGATGTGCCGCTTGCCGTTCCACTGCACATCACGGTCGACGAGCACCGACCGGTCAAGGACAGCAGCCGGGTCAAGGCCGGTTTCCTCGACCAGCTCACGTCGTGCCGCCACCAGCGGTGTCTCGCCGGGCTCGATGCCGCCACCGGGCGGCTCCCAGAGCCATGTCCCGTCGAACGGATCCCGCCAGTGCAGAAGGAGCAGGCGGTGGGCAGCGTCCAGGCAGATGACCCGGGCGGCGGGCCGGTGTGTTGTTTCCATCGTCCTGACGCTATGCGGTACCCGGCCCAGGTGCAGCGACGCAGACGCGCCTCAGCCCACCGGCGAGCACCGGGTCAACTGACCAAAACGGCCCCGAAGTGGATCGATTACAGAACTACGGACCACGTTCGACTCGATGCCATATACGCTCGAAAATCATCCCCCTGAAACCCGGAACCGCACTGTGGAGAGGACAGGTCGCAACATGGTGACCGAGACGAGCCGCCCTTCCCCCGACGGCTACAGCACGGTCAACCGGGGGCACGCCCTTCGTCTGGCCGACGTGACCAAGGTGTACGGCAAGAACGGCCGCGGCGTCCGCGCCCTGGACGGGGTCTCCGTGGGGATCGAGCGCGGCTCCTTCACCGCGGTAATGGGCCCGTCGGGCTCCGGCAAGTCGACGTTCCTGCACTGCGCGGCCGGCCTCGACAAGCCGACCACCGGCCAGTCCTACATCGGGGACACCCAGCTCAACGAGATGAACGAGACCCAGCTGACGAAGCTGCGCCGCCAGCGCATCGGCTTCGTCTTCCAGGCGTTCAACCTCATCCCGTCCCTGTCGGTCCGTCAGAACGTCGAGCTGCCAATGCGCCTCGCGGGCGAGAGCCTCGACACGAACTGGCTCGACGAGATCCTCGGCCGCGTCGGCCTGAGCGGCCGGGCCGGCCACCGGCCCGCCGAACTCTCCGGCGGCCAGCAACAACGCGTCGCCATCGCCCGCGCCCTCATCACCCGGCCCGACGTCATCTTCGGCGACGAGCCGACCGGCGCCCTCGACACCGTGACCGCCAAGGAGATCCTCTCCCTGCTGCGCGCCTGCGTGAACGAGACCGGCCAGACCGTCGTCATGGTCACCCACGACCCGGTGGCCGCCTCGTACGCCGACACCGTCCTCTTCCTGGCCGACGGCAAGATCGCCGGACAGGTGGACGCCCCGACCGCCGAACTCGTCGCCGAGCGCATGACACACCTGGGAGCGTGGGCCTGATGCTGCGCTACGCACTGCAGACGCTCAAGGCCAGGAAGGGCGGCTTCATCGGCGCCTTCCTCGCCCTGTTCTGCGCCGCCGCCCTGGTCACCGCCTGCGGCATCCTCCTGGAGACCGGTCTGCGCGGCACCATCGCCACCGAGCGCTACGCCGCCGCCCCGGTCATCGTCGGCGCCGACCAGAACGTCCACCAGACCACCATCAAGAAGAAGAAAGGCAAGGACAAGGAGAAGCACAAGGCGAAGCCGCTGGCCGAGCGGGTCTGGCTGCCCGCGGGGACCACCGAGACCCTCGCCGGCCTGCCCGGTGTACGCAAGGCGGTGCCCGAGACGAACTTCCCGGCGTACGCGGTCGGCCCACAGGGCCAGATCGTGCCGGGCATCGACGGCAAGCCGTCCTACGGCCACGCCTGGTCCTCCGCCGCGCTGACCCCGTTCGAGCTGACCGACGGCAAGGCACCCGTGGGCGCCGACGAGGTCGTCCTCGACCGGGAACTCACGGCCCGCACCGGCCTCAAGACCGGCAGCAGCCTCGTCGTCCAGTCGACCGGCGCCCCGACGACGTACAAGGTCAGCGGCATCGCGGCGGCCAAGGGCGGCGACCTGCACCAGCAGACCTCGCTGTTCTTCTCCGACGAGACCGCCCGCAACCTCTCCGGACGGGCCGGCCAGGTCGCGACCGTCGGCCTGCTGCCCAAGCCCGGAGTCTTGGCGAGCGAACTCGCGGACCAGGCCAAGAAGGCCCTCGCCGGCGACGGCCGCAAGTACGCCGTCGCCACCGGTGGCGAGCGCGGCCCCATCGAGTTCCTCGACGCGGGCAAGGCCCGGGTCAAGCTCGTCTCCATGGGCGGCGCCATGGGCGGTACGTCACTGCTCGTCGCGATCCTCGTCGTCGTCGGCACGTTCGCGCTCTCCATCCAGCAGCGCTACCGCGAGCTCGCCCTGCTGCGCGCCATCGCCGCGACCCCCAAGCAGGTCCGTCAGCTGATCGGCCGCGAGGCCCTGATCATCGGCGGTCTCGCGGGCGGACTCGGCTCGCTCGTGGGTCTGCCCATCGCGTACTGGCTGCACAGCAAGTTCATCGACTTCAAGGCCATCCCCGACACCCTCGAACTCACCTTCAGCTTCGTGCCGTTCACCGCCGCCGTCGGCGCGTCCCTGCTCGGGGCGTGGGTCGCGGCCCGCATCTCCGCACGCCGCACCGCCCGCATCCGCCCGGCCGAGGCCCTGTCCGAGGCGTCCATGGAACAGCGACACTTCGCGTGGGGACGGCTCGGCGTGGGCATGCTCGTCCTGGCCCTCGGCATCGGTGTGGTCGTCCTGCTGGGCTTCCTGCGCACCGAACCGGCCTCGCAGCCCGTCACGTTCCTGTCCGTCGTGGTCCTCGCCGTCGCGGTCTCGCTGCTCGGCCCGGTCATCGCCCGCATCGCCGTCGCGATCCTCGGGATCCCGCTGAAGTTCTCGCGCGTCGGCGGTCACCTTGCGACCGCCAACGCCCGGGCCAACGCCAAGCGGATGGCCGCTGCGGTCACCCCACTGGTCCTGCTCATCGGCATGGCCTGCACCGTCCTGTTCGTGCAGACCACCATGGGCGACGCCGCCTCGGCCCAGGCCAAGGCGGGTAACAAGGCGGACTGGGTGGTCTCCTCGAACGGCCCCGGCGTCCCCGCCGAGGCGACGGACGCGCTGCGCGCCCTACCGGGCGTCACCCAGGTCACCGAGATCGTCCGGACCCAGGTCCGCGTCGGCCTCGACAAGTACCCGACGCAGGGCATCTCCGTGCAGGGCCTCACCACGAACTGGGATCCAGGCGTCTCCCGGGGCAGCCTCAAGGGCTTCGGGGACAAGAGCATCGCGATGAGCGACGTCTGTGCCGACCACCTCGGCAAGAAGCCCGGCGACACGCTCAAGGTGACGCTCGGCGACGCCACCGTGGCCGAGCTGAAGGTCGCCGCCGTCTACGAACGGGGTCTGGGATTCGGCGACCTGACCATGTCGCACGACCTGGTCGCCCGGCACGTCGACAACCCGCTCGCCTCCTCCGTCCTCGTCAAGACGGCCGGTGACGGCAAGGCAAGCCGCGAGCAGCTGACCGACGCCCTCAAGCGCTTCCCGGGCATCGGCGTCCTCGACCGCACCCAGGTCGACGACCGCCAGGCCGACGTGCAGCAGTCCAACGCCGAGGTCAACTACCTCGCGATGGGCCTGATCATCGCGTTCACCGCGATCGCCGTGGTCAACACCCTGGCCATGTCGGTCTCGGACCGCACCCGCGAGTTCGCCCTGCTGCGGCTCGTCGGCACGACCCGCCGCCAGGTGATGTCGATGCTCAGGATCGAGTCCGCCCTGATCGTCCTGGTCGCCGCGGTGCTCGGCACAGCCATCTCGCTCGCGGTGCTCACCGCCTTCAGCGTCGGGATGACAGGCGCCGCCCAGCCGTCAGTCGACCTGCCGATGTTCCTCGGGGTCCTCGGCTTCGCCGCGGTGCTCACCGCGGCGGCGACGCTGATCCCCGGCCGCGTCGCACTCGGCGGACGCCCGGCGGACGTCATCAACGCCCGCCAGTAGGCCGACGCTCCACAAGTCGTAGGTGAAGTCGGTCGTGGAGTCGAGGTACGCCGCGCGGTTGTCGGCGTTCATCTTCTTCGCGACGTCCTGCGCCTTGTTGCCGTTGGCGTCGTAGGCGTAGGTGTGGGAGGCGACCAGCGTGGTGCCGTCCGCCTTCTTCTCCGAGTTCCTTCCCGGTGAGGCCGGCTCCTTACGCAGGTGCTGCAACCGCACAGCGAGCGCCTCACGGGCCCCCTGGGCGCTGGACGATGGAGAGGCGGTCGTCATGACGTGGCGGCCCTTGGGTGTGCGTCGGTCAGATGCGGTAATCCGCGTGCGGAACTGCCAGGTCCCACACCGAGCGGAACGCCTCGGCACACAGCTTGACCGCGCTGGGATCTTCGGTGTGCTCAGGCTCCAGGGCCTGGCCGTCACCGGAGAAGACGTTGAAGCGCACGATCCGGTCGTCGATGAGCCAGAAGTCGTTGCCGGGCAGCGCGAGCGTGGAGGCACGGCGGCGGGGCAGCCAGCGGACCTCCTCGCCGGCGCGGAGGTTGGCGTCGGTGATGGCGTGCTCGAAGCGGATGTTCTCGGTGACGGGCTCGGAGACGACCCGGGCGCGCAGGACCCTCACCCCGCGGGCAACGGTCCGCTCCACCAACGGCAGCCACCCGCCCCAGAACTCCGAGTCGTCCGCAGGAACGCTCCCGTCCCTCAGGAACGTCTCAAAGACCTCCCGCTCCTCCCCCACGGCGTAGACGTCCCGCAGTTCCAGGTGCAGGGCGTGCTGCCTGGCGGAGTCGAGCAGGCCCTCAAAGCTGGGTACCGGCGGCTTCTGCGGCATCACACGCCTTCCTGATCTGCGACACCATCCGGGCCGGGATACGGATGACCGTCTCGTCGTCCGCCGGCGGACTGTCCTGGCCACAGGCGGACCGCGTCGCCGCGTCGGCGGTCTTGCCCTGCAGGACCAGTTCCGGCCCCTCAGCGGTGTCGGTTCAACCCACACTGCGGGGCAGTTCCCTCCACCCGAGTTCGGGTCCGTGCCGAAGAAAAGTAACGCCGTGATCGCCTCCCGGGCGAGCCAGTTGCGTTCAGTTGCGCACCGACCGTCCCGCGCACCGACCCCCTCGGTCAAGGGCGCAGCCTCAACGCCTCGCTCACCACCCTTCCGGGGCCGGCTCCCTCACACGGGGCAGGCACGGCGGCGGCCAGGCCGGGTTCCAGCGCCAGGATGCCCACCGGTCGGCGTCCGCGAACGGCCCGGCCCGCTCATCGAGCATGGCGAGGACCTGGGCGCGGGCGAGCTCCACCGCCTGGTGCTCGGTGTCGGTGACAATGCCCAGGCGCCGGACGTGGGCGTACTCGTCTTCGTCCTTCCACGTGAGGGTGCTCAGGTCGGGGTCGATGACAAGGTCGACGGTCAGGTCCAAGGTGTCGAACCCGTCATCGGTGCGGCGGGTGGGGTGCTCGAAGTTGACGTACCAGTTCCTCAGCCCGGCCGTCGTGTAGAAGGCGTTGATGCTGAACCACACCGCCGGCGGCTTCCACAGCAGCAGCTCCGTCTCCTGCCACACCCCGGGCTCGAGCTCCCACTCCCCCCTCGCCATCGCGTCGAACGCCTCGGTGCGCACCGTGCGGTTACCGTCGGCGCGGGCCTTGGCGTACAGCGACGGCCACAGCGCCTGAGCCCCGGGCGCGCAGGCGGTCACCAACGCCTCGCCCGTATCGGCGATGACCCGCAGGGCCTTCGCGCTCCACACCCGCCCGGAACGGTGCACGTCGCGGCGTACGACCCTCTCTCCCGCCTCGAAGGTCTTCATCGGCTCCTCCTCCAGGCTTACCCCGGCCGGAACGTCCGGCAGCGGGGCACCACTTCAGCGCGCCCCGGCCAGGCTGGGCAAGCCGCCGTTCGGGGCAGCTTACCCAGCTCCCCTTGGGCTTGCCCGGCTCAGGCCCGGCGGCGGAACAGGCCGCGGCGGGGCTTGCCCGGGTCCTGGCCCTGGTCGTCCGCCGGCTCCGGCAGCGTGGCGGCCTGGAGGCGGGCGGCTTCAGCCGCGGCTTCCTTCCGGGCGATTCTGTCGGCGTCGCAGCTGGCGCGGAACGCTGCCGCAACCGCGGGTGCAGCCAGTCCCAGGCACGGGCTTCGGCCTTGCCGTAGCGGGGTGTGGACGACTACATGTGGGGCGTGCCCGCGTCTCCGCCGCCGACGAGGACGGGCACATTCACGGACGCCCAGCGGTCGAGTTGCAGGGGGCGCCCGCTGGCATGCAGAGGTGCCGTGCCTGCCGCGATCTCGGCTGAGCGCCGACGGCGACAGGCTGTGTGCACGAGGCGGAGGACCACGTTCGACTTGCCCTGCTCCGGAGAGATGGCGACGGGGGGTGTTCCCGCCCTCTCTCGCCGCCTCGGGTTCCGCCGCCCCCTGCCCGCCGCGCGGTCGGGGCTCTGGGCAGCCGGGGGCAGGCCCCGGCACGGTGCTCCGTTCAGCGCAGCAGCTGTAGCGGGAACGCCCGGGCCATCGCGGCCATGCCCGCGTCGTTGGGGTGCAGGCCGTCTCCGCCGTTGTACGCCGGCAGCAGTCGGCCGGGCCGGTCGGGGTCGCGGACCGCGGCGTCGAGGTCGGCGACGCCGTCGAAGGCGCCGCTAGTACGGATCCAGGCGTTGACGGCCTGGCGGACCGACTCCCGCTGCGGCGTGTAGTAGCCGAGGGTGTCGCCTTCGAAGGGCAGGATCGTCGCACCGAGGATCTTCAGGTCGTGCTCGTGGGCACGCTGGATCAACTTCCGGTATCCCTCGATGATTTCGGGGGCCGTCACCTCCTCGGAGGCGGGCGCGACGATGCCCGGCGAGCCCAGGTCGTTGACGCCGAGGAACACGGTGACCGCCCGTGCCCCGGGCTGGCCCAGCACGTCCCGGTCGAACCTCTTCAGACCGCTCTCGCCGAAGTAAGCGGCGAAGGACTCCGCGGGCGATCCCGGGACCGGGTTCGGGTCGCGCAGCAGCCGGTTGCCGCCGATGCCGGCGTTCACGACACCTGTAGGGGCCAACTGCTTGTCGCTGCGCAGCCGTTCGGCGAGCAGGTCGGGCCAGCGGCGGTTGGCGTCCATGGTGGTGTGCTCGCCGTCGGTGATGGAGTCGCCGAGCGTCACCAGCGCCGAATCCGCTGCCCCGTCGGCGCTGTTGACGGCCACGCCCGACAGGAAGTGCCACGAGGTGGTGGTCGAGGTCGGCGTGAGGTCGGGCTTGCCGGTGACGTCGCCGTCCGCGACAAAGTTGCTCTGGTACGCCGACGAGTGCGTGGTGTCGGCGGGGGTGGGCTGTGGCAGGTACAGGCTGATCACAAGGTCGCCGCCCGCAGTCGTGGGCAGCTCGACCGGGTCGCTCCAGCGCTGGGTGCCGGGCGCGAGGGTGGTCGACGTGCTGCCGTCGAAGCGCAGTTCCCGGTCGGTGCCGGCGTCGATGGCGGTCGCGGGGCCGTCCGCCGCCGGGTGGGCCGCGTGCGCCTCGCCGATCGCCAGCGGCGTCGTACCGAACTCGTTCGTGAACCGCACGCGCACGCTGGTCCCGGCGACCGACAGGTGCACGCGCTGCCTCAGCGTCTGCTCCTCGTACACCGTGGAGTCGGCGGCGGGCACGGCGGTGGGCGGGGCCGCCCATGTGCCGATGAACGTGTCTGTGGCGCCGGCGCCGGCGCCGTGTGCTGCGGGCGCCGGGGCGAGAGCGGCAATGAGAGCGGTGAGGGGCAAACTCAGCAGCGCGCGTATGTGTCTGCGCATGGGGCGTATACCTTTCCTGGGGTGGGTGGGGCGGCCGCGTGCGACCGTGTGGAGATAGCCGAGGCCGTCAGGTGTTCAGGTGTTCAGCCGCGCGGCCGTGGCAGTGAGACGTTCGCCGGGCAGGGTCAGCCGGACTCTCCGACCTCGCGCGCGAACTCCGCCCACATGCCCGCGTACTTCCGCGCCAGGTCGGCCACCAGGTCCGTGCAGTGCGAGGGCACCACTTCGGCCATCTTTTGCAGTTCCCGTGGCTCCAGGGCGCTGCGTTGCAGCAGGCGAAGCAATTGGCGGCCGCTTTCCTTGTGCCGTAGCGACGGGTCGCGCAGGAGCTTGTCCATCGGCGCGCCCTCGACCGGGCGGATCGGGCTGAGCGGGCGGGCCACGCTCGTGGTTTCCCCTGCCGCGCTGTGCTGCGGCTTTGCACAGTTCTGGGTGCCGGCGGCCGGCCGGTGCTCCGGCATGTCCCGTTCCGGTACGGGAGAGCGGCCGGAGGCGAGTCGTTTGCGGACGTCGCTGACCGTCGCCGGTGAGATGCCGGCCTGCCGGGCCACCTCGCGCAGAGAGGCCTGGGGGCGCTCCGTCAGTAGTTCGGCGGCCTTCCAGCGGCCCTCCGCGCCGTCCAGCGGCCGGACCTTGCCGTCCCTGCCCTGACGGGCCTGCGGGTGGGGCGTCGCACCTGCCGACGCGGACCGCAGGGCCGCCACGGTCTTGGCGCCGATGCCCGCGATGCGTGCCACGGCCCGGTCCGACAGGTGCGACCACTGGGCGAGGATGCGCTCCGCCGCCGCCCCGCGGTCCTCCCGGGACAGGGGAAGTCCGTGCGCCATGTTGGACCGTACCGCGAGGAGGAACGCCTCCTCGGCCGCGCCGTCGAAGAACTGCACCTCGATGGTCGTACGGCCCTTCGCGCAGGCGGCCATGAGGCGGTGCATGCCGTCGATCACCCGCATCGTGGACCGCTCCACGAGGATCGGCGGAAGCGGCTCGTCGAGCTCTGCCAGCCGGGCGACGTGCGCGCTGTCCTCCCCTTGCAGGCGGGGGGAGTAGCCGGGCAGGAGCGACGAGACCGGTACGGATGCGATGTCGTAGTCGAGGGTCCCTGCCAGAGCCGCCGTCATTGTCGGGGGCTCGGATTCCTCTCGCGCCGACTCGAAAAGAAGTGCACGGGAATCGGACATCTACCTCACTCAGCTCCCCACAATTTCGACTCCATGACCGCCAGTCCGAGTTCTGCACGGTACACAGATTCGTTCTTCGCCGGTAACGGATGCCCTTGAAATGCGAGCCAGAATTGGTGGAGAAACGCTGGAGAACGGCTAAGGATTACAGAGTGAGTTCGCTGCCGTCAGGCAGAACCTCGGCGCCTGCCTTTCGCACGGCTCCACCGGCGGGCGAGGAAGAGTCAAGGAGGGGATTGGTGTTGTTCAGGTGGGTGTAGATCCGGCGCAGGTGCGGATGGCGGGCGAGAGCGGCGAGGCTGCCGCCGGGGCCGCTGACGGGCAGATGGCCCATCAGCGCCTGCCCGGCGTCCCCAGAGCGCACGGCCGTGCCCAGCTCGTCGGCGCTGAAGAACGTTCCATCCAGCAGGACGCAGGAGGCCGACGCCAGCAGTTCGTCGAACCCGTCCGGCCAGGCCGCCAGGCACGGGGCGTAGACCAGCGCTCCGCCGGTCGCCGGGTCCTCGATGCGGTAGGCGACCACCCACGGGGCATCCGAGGCCGGCCTTCCCATGAACTTGGGGGCCTTGGAGCTGACGGGGTGCGCGGTGACGGTGAGCCCGCCGTCCAGTGCGAAGCCGCCGGGCGCAGTGCTGTCGTGCCAGCCCCACGGCGCGTAGCGGTCCAGCAGGCCGTGCAGGGGCAAGTCGGCGGTGAGCGCTTCGCGCACCGGGGGCGCGGCATGCACGGTCAGGTCCGTGCCGCCGCGCAGGATGATCAGCCCCAGGGTGTGGTCGAGCTCGGCGTCGGTAAGCAGTACACCGCGCACGGGGGTGTCCCGCGGGCCGGGTCCTGGCCGCAGGGCGGGCGCGGCCAGGAGTTGGGTGCGGATGTCGGGGGAGGCGTTGAGCAGCCACCAGTCGCGGCCGTTGCCGCTGACGGCGACGGACTCCTGGGAGCGCGCGGGCAGTTCGCCCCGGTGGCAGCGGGTGCACAGCGCGCAGGCGCAGTTCCACTGCGGGAAGCCGCCACCGGCTGCGGTGCCGAGCAGGATCACCTTCATGGGGCCACCGGCAGGCGGGGGACGAACGCCGGTGGTGCCCCGTCGGTGACCTCCGCGAGCGCCGCGTCGACCAGCGAGCGGTGCGGGGAGAGGCCGCAGGCCGGGTCCGTGGCCGCGGCGTCGCCGGTGAGCTGGAATGCCTGACAGCGGCAGCCGCCGTGGTCGGTGTGGCGCTCCGGGCAGGTCCGGCACGGTTCGCGCATCCAGCCGGTGCCCCGGTAGGCGTTGAAGGAGCGTGAGGCGTACCAGATCTCCGACAGCGAACGGCGCAGCACGTTCTCCGTCGGCAGGGTGGTGATGGCGGACGCCGCGGGGCACGGCAGCACGTCGCCGGTAGGGGTCACGGTCAGCTGGGTGCTGCCCCAGCCGTCCATGCACGGTTTGGGCCGGTCGTCGTAGTAGTCGGCCGCCACGTAGACCAGTTCCGGGCCGCCCGCGTGCTTGGCGCGGGCACGCTGCACGGCGTGGCGCGCGGCCGTGAGTTGGTCCGCGGTGGGCATCAGCGCGGCGCGGTTGCGCAGCCCCCAGCCGTAGTACTGGGTGTTGGCCAACTCGATGCGGTCGGCGCCCAGGTCGACGGCGAGGTCCACGATCCGCTCGACCCTGTCGATGTTCCTGCGGTGGAGGACGACGTTGACGGTGAGCGGGAGTCCGGTGGCGGTGACGGCCTTTGCGGCCTTGAGCTTGGCGCCGTGGACACGGGCTCCGGCAACCTGGTCGCCGAGCCGTGGATCGGCGTCCTGGAGGGAGAGCTGGACGTGGTCGACCCCTCGCTGCGCGAGGTCCCGTGCACGGTCGGCGGTCAGGCCGACGCCGCTGGTGACCAGGTTGACGTAGGCGCCGAGCTGCCGGGCGTGGCCGACCAGATCCGGCAGGTCGGGGCGGGCCAGCGGCTCGCCGCCGGAGAAGTGCATCTGCACGACGCCGAGTTCACGGGCCTGGGTGAGGATGTCCGTCCACTGCTCGCGGGTCAGTTCCTCGGAGCGGGCGGCGAGTTCGGGGGGGTTGGAGCAGTAGGGGCAGTGCAGGGGGCAGCGGTGGGTCAGCTCGATCAGCATGCCCAGCGGTGCGCGGACGGCCGGCTCAGACATCGAGGTCCACCACCCGGCGCTCCGCCAGCCGCAGGAGCAGCTCGCAGACGTCCTCGGTGTGCACGCCCTCGTAGTCCTGTGCGAGGTGCTCGACGATGCGGCCGACGGTGGCGGTGCCGTCGCAGTGGGTGAGCACCGCCGCCGCGGTGTCGTTGAGGACCACGACGCGTTCGGGCAGCAGGGCGAGTTCGCCGCGTACGGGATCGCTGGTCAGCCGGACTCCGGGCCGCAGGCGCGGCACGGTGGGCTCGGGCAGGCTGGTCATGACCGTGGGGCTCCGTTTCCCGTGTGGTAGTCGAGCGAGTCCAGAACCGCGTTCAGGACCTGGCACTTGAACGCCAGCGCCCGGACGCAGGCCTCCTGCTGTTCCCGGGTGACGGCGTGCCGTGCCACCAGGTCCAGCAGGGATTGCCCCTCGGGGCCGACCACCTCGATCCGTGCGGTGAAGTATTCGAACCCCTCCTCCGCGATCCATGGGTAGTGCTCCCGGAGGCGGCCGAGGCGGTGGGCGAGCAGGCCCGGGGAGAACAGCTCGGTCAGCCCTGACGCGGCCGCCTCCAGCCATGGGCGGCGTCGGGCGAAGTCCACGTAGGCGTCGACGGCGAAGCGCGTGCCCGGAAGGACGAGGTGCTCGTCGAGCACCTCGCCCTTGCGCAGGCCGACCGCTTCGCCCAGACGCAGCCATTTCTCCGCGCCGCCGGAGGAAGCGTCCGTGCCGTCGTGGTAGACGATCCTGGACAGCCACTGCCGCCGTACCTCGGGCAGCGGGCAGTTGGCCACGATCGCGGCGTCCTTCTGGGGCAGGCACCTCTGGTAGTACCAGCGGTTGGCCGCCCACAGCCGCAGCTCCTCCTTGCCCAGCAGACCTTCGTGCATCCGCTGGTGGAACGGGTGGCGGTCCCAGTACGACGACTCCAGCGCGTGGAGCGCCTGCCGGAAATCAGCCTCGCTCCAGGGAGCGTCTACCTCATGCGTCACGGACATCGAAATGCCTGCGTCCTTTCCTGCGGCAGTGGGTCAGTCTCGGCTGAAGTAGGCGGTGACTTCCATGCCGGTGTCGAAAGAAACGAAATCGGGACGGTGCCATGCCGTCTTGGTGCGGGGTTCCTTGTCGGCAGTTCGCATGCGACGCTCCTTTTCGCAGAATGGTGCTTTCCGAGTGATCGAGAGCGACACTAACGATGCACGTGAAGGGACGGCAATGTCAGTCGCTGGCGTTCTGCTCAAGAATTTGTCTTACGTCAGAAGAGTGTGTACGTCCTTGACCCCGGCGGCAGTTGGTCGTGACCCGATTCAACCGGCGGCGACTTCCCCTTCTGGTAGCGTGAAGCGCTGATGGTGTAGCCGAAGGAGAGGTAGCCGTGGTGATCGCGGGTGACGACGACATCACCGGGTGATACCCGGATGTCGACTGCCACCGCTGTGCACTGAGTGTGCGCGGCCGCGTGGCCCGGTCTCACGTGCTCTGACCACCCCACCCCTCTGGGCGTGCTTCGGTGCGCCCGCATCATCTGCGAGGCATGCGTATATGTCCGACGCCAGCATCGTCTGCTCGAATCTCTCCTTCTCCTGGCCCGACGGCACCCCCGTGTTCCAGGACCTGTCCTGGACCGTGGGCGAGGGCCGCACCGGCCTGGTCGCACCCAACGGCGCGGGCAAGTCCACCCTGCTCAAACTGGTCGCAGGTGAACTGAGCCCGAACCGCGGGTCCGTGACCGTCAAGGGCCTGCTCGGCTACCTCCCCCAGACCCTGCCCCTGACCGGCGATCTGACTGTGGCCGAGGTGCTCGGCATCGCACCGGTCATCGAGGCGCTCGACGCCATCGCGTCCGGGGACGTGGACGAGGAACACTTCGCCACGGTCGGCGACGACTGGGGCATCGAGGAACGCAGCCGTGCCCAGCTCGACCGCCTGGGGCTCGACGGCATCCCGCTGACCCAGCGGCTGCACGCCCTCAGCGGCGGCCAGGTCGTTTCCCTGGGACTCGCGACCCAGCTGATCAGACAGCCCGATGTGCTCCTGCTCGACGAACCGACCAACAACCTCGACCTGGACGCCCGCCACCGGCTCTACCAGGTGCTGGAGAGCTGGAACGGCTGTCTGCTGGTGGTCAGTCACGACCGTGAGCTGCTCGACCGCATGGACGGCATCGCCGAGCTCGACTCGGGCGGCATGCGGTTGTACGGCGGCAACTACACCGACTACGAAGAGGCCGTGCGCGCCGAGCAGGAGACCGCCGAGAAGAGCATCCGCACCGCCGAGCAGCAGGTCAAGCGGGAGAAGCGGGAGTTGCAGCAGGCCCGTGAACGGGCGGCGCGCCGGGCCGGTGTCGGAGCCCGGGCCGCCGCGAAGGGCAGCATCTCCAAGATGGCCGCGGGCACGCTCAAGCGGCGCGCCCAGGAGTCGGCGGCCAAGTCCAACGACACGCACGGCCAGCGCCTCGCCGACGCCAAGAACCGGTTGGACGAGGCGAGCCGGATGCTCCGCGACGACCGCAGGATCACCTTGGAGCTGCCCGACACCCGTGTGCCGGCGGGACGTACCGTCTTCCTCGGCGAGGGCATCAACGTCCGGTACGGAGAGCGAGACCTCTTCGCGGGCAAGGGGGTCGACCTCACCATCCGAGGGCCCGAGCGGATCGCGCTGACCGGCCGCAACGGCGTCGGCAAGTCCACCCTGCTGCGCGTCATCAGCGGTGAAATCGAAGCGCAGCACGGGAAGTTCAAGCGGGCGGAGGGGCGGATCGCCTATCTCTCCCAGCGCCTCGACACGCTGCCGCTGGACCGCACCGTCGCCCAGTGCCTGGCCGCCTACGCGCCGCACAAGCCCGAGGCGGAACGGTTGAACCTGCTGGCCCGCTTCCTCTTCCGCGGGGCCGCGGCGCATCTGCCGGTGGGGGCCCTGTCGGGGGGCGAGAGGCTGCGCGCCACCCTGGCGTGTGTCCTGGGTGCCGAACCGGCGCCGCAGCTGCTGCTGCTCGACGAGCCGACCAACAACCTCGACCTCGACAGTGTCGAGCAGTTGGAGGGGGCCCTCAACTCTTACGAGGGCGCGTTCATCGTGGTCAGCCACGACGAGCGGTTCGTCAAGGAGATCGGGGTGGACCGCTGCCTGCGGATGTCCGACGGCCGCCTGCAGGAGACGGGGGCGCCCGACCATGGCTGACGCGTCCTCACACCTGCCCGGTGGGCAGGACATCCTGTCCGCCGACCACCGCTCCGCGCACCTGCTCGCCGAGAACCTGCACTGCGTACTGGGCGACCGCGTGGTGCTGCACGACGTCTCGCTCAAGGTCTCCCACGGCGAGCGGGTGGGCCTGATCGGTGAGAACGGCCGGGGGAAGTCCACCCTGCTGCGCGCCTTGGCCGGTGAACTCGCCCCGCAGCGCGGCGAGGTGGTGCGCGCGGTGACCGGTCAGGTGGGGTTCCTGCCCCAACAGCCGGACTTCCCGGCCGGTTTTACCATCGAGGACGTACTGTCCCAGGCGACTGCACAGTTCGAGGAGATGTCCCGGCGGATGCGTGCCGCTGAGGAGCGGATGTCGTCGGACGAGGGCGATCTCGACGCGGTCATGGAGGAGTACGGCCGGCTCCAGGAGGAGTTCGAGCGGCGCGGCGGCTGGGAACTCGGCGCCCGCGTCGGCGAGGTCCTTGACGTCTTCGGCCTGGCCGGACTGGACCGGGCCCGTGACCTGCGGACCCTGTCGGGCGGTGAGCGGGCCCGTCTCGCCCTGGCCGCGCTGGTGCTCGACGAACCGGCCGGGCTGCTGCTCGACGAGCCCACCAACCACCTCGACGACCGGGCGCTGGACTGGCTCGTCCAGTGGCTCGCCGCGTACCGGGGGCCGTGTCTGATCGCCTCGCACGATCGGGCTCTGCTGGATGCGGCCGTCACCGCCATCGTCGACCTGGACGGCCCCCGCGGCTCCACCGTCCGCTACGGCGGCGGCTACCGCGACTACCTCGCCGAACGCGCCGCGGCGCGAGAGCGCTGGTGGCAGCGGTACTGCGAGTGGAGCAAGGAGCTGGCCGAGGCCCGGCGGCGTGTGCACCGGGCCACCACGAGCGGGCGCGTCTTCAGCGGCAGGGCCGACAACGACAAGTTGTCCTACGACGCCGCGGGCAGCGGCGCCGAACGGGCCGTCGCCCGGACCGGACGCGCCGCCCAGATGCATCTGCGACGGTTGCTCGACGAGGCGGTGCCGCGGCCGCCGGAGCCTCTCGACTTCGCTCCCCCGCAGGACGCGGAGACGGCCGATGAGGTCCTGGAGCCGGCCGACGGCGTACTGCTGCGGGGCACCGGCCTGCGAGTCGGACAGGTGTTGCGGGACGCGGACCTGGAACTGGCCGCCGGCAGCCGGTACGTGATCAGCGGTCCGAACGGCGCGGGCAAGTCGACGCTGCTGTCGGTGCTGGTGGGTGAGCGGGCCCCGGACGCCGGGGAGGTGGAGCGGGCGCCGGGGCTGCGCATCGGCTACCTGCCGCAGGACAGCGACTTCCGGGCGGAACGGCGTGGTCTCCTCGACGCGTTCGCCGCGCGGCGCGCGGCCCATGTCGAGGACGCCGCCGCCGAGTTGACCCGGTTCGGTCTGTTCAGCCCCGGGGACTTCGGTACTCCGGCGAACCGGCTCTCCATCGGCCAGTGGCGGCGCCTGGACCTCGCGCTGCTCTTCGCCGAGCGACCGCATCTGCTGCTGCTGGACGAGCCCACCAACCACCTCAGCCTGGTGCTGGTCGAGCAGTTGCTGGAGGCGGTGGAACGCTTCAGGGGCCCGGTCGTGACGGTCACCCACGACCGGGCCCTGCGCGAGCGCCACCGCGACCGGCTCCTAGAGCTGTCCGACGGGCGGCTGGCGCGGCCCTAGCGGATGTAGCGGCCGTCCAGGTACTTCTTGGCCAGGTCGAGGTAGCGGGTGTCCTCGGAGTTGCGGATCAGCTCGAAGAAGAACATCTCCCGCGTGATCAGGTGCACCCCGAGCCGGCGCAGGCGGTCCAGGCCCAGCTCGTGGTCCGCCTGGTTGCGGGCGGAGACGGTGTCGGCCAGCACGAACACCGTCTTGCCCTGCTCCAGCAGGCTCAGCGCCGACTGGAGGATGACCACGTGGGTCTCCGCACCGGCCAGCACGTACTGGTCCCGGTCGGAGGCCGCCACGTACTCGGCGATGGGCTGCTCGCGCAGCAGGTCGAAGTGCTCCTTCTCCAGCCGGGTCGCGCCCTCGGCCGCTTCGTGCAGCGACAGGGAGAGACCGCCCAGCTTCTTGTGCTCGGTGAGCAGCACCGGAAGGTCGAACTCCCGCGCCACCTCCGCCGTCCAGCAGGTGTTGTGCAGTAGTTGGGTGCCCTCCAGCAGCAGTGGGACGAGCTCCAACTGCATGTCGAAGAGGACGACCGAGGCCTTGTCCGCGCTTACCAGCATGTCCCGCAACCGATCCGTTTCGTGAGGAGTGGTGGAGTAGTGAAGTGATGGAGTGGTGGACTGGTGTTTCCGGTGTGCCGTACGGCGTCGCGTGTCAGGCGCGCTCGGCCCAGAACTCCGTCAGCGTCGTGTTGAAGTCCCGCGCCGCGGTGAGCGGCACGTAGTGCCCGTGGTCCGCGAACTCACGCACCCGCGCCCTGGGGACCTTGGCGTACTGCGCGACCGCTTCCTCGTCGAGGACGCAGTCGCCCAGTCCGCGGACCACCAGGCAGTCCGTGGTGAGGTCCGGGAGCCGGTCGACGACGTCGAAGTCCGTCAGCGCCGCGTAGTAGCAGCGCAGGATGTCCATCGAAGCGTTCGCGCCGAACCTCTCGGCCAGGTTGCCGCCCGCGCCGAACACCGCTTCCAGCAGGCCCCCGTGCACGCGCAGTTCCTCGCGCAGGTCGAGGGTCCGCTCGAAGGCGTCCTCGCCGTAGCGGGGCGCGCAGCTGACGAGGGTCAGCGAGGCGACGCGCTCCGGGTGCCGCAGGGCGGTCAGGGTCGAGACGCAGCCGCCCAGGGACCAGCCGACGAGGTCTGCCGGGCCGCCCGCGGTGTCCCGCAGGAAGTCGGCCACCTCGTCCGCGAGCGCCTCGAAGGAGAAGCGCTCCTCGTCGAAGGGGGTGTCCGCGTGCCCCGGATACGTGGGGACGTAGATCTTACGCCCTTCCCTGAGCAGCGCCGGGATCTGCTGGGTCCATGCCCGCTGGTCACAGTTGAGCGGCGGGAGCAGCAGGGTGGGCCGCCCCGTGTCGCCGTACTGGGCCCACTTGATCAGCGGTGCGGCTCGGCGGGCGGGGCGGGCCGGGTCCGCCGCCGCGTCGCCGGGGGCCCGTGCCTCCTTCTTCGGCCCGGCCGGAGTGCCGCCGATGGCGGCGGCGAGCTCGGCCACCGTCTCGTGGCGGAAGAGGTCGTGCGCCTTGATGGGGCTTCCGGCCTTCTGATAGGGGCTCAGCAGTTGGACGGCCGAGAGCGAGTCCAGGCCGAGCGTGACGATTCTGGTGCCGGGTACGACCTCGCCCGATCCCTCCTCGAAGCCCAGCAGGTCCGACAGTTGAGCGCACAGTTGGTCGACGAGGCCGTCGTCCACAGGTTCCGGCCCCCTTTCCGGTTCGGGTTCTGGTTCGGATTCTGGTGCGGGGGTGTCCTCGAGCACCCAGTGCCGCCGCTTCTCGAAGGGGTAGGCGGGCAGCGCGATCCGTGCCAGGTCGGCCGGTGCGTCCAGCCTGCGGCCGAGGGCGGAGGTGCTGTCCTGCGCCCGCCACAGGACGACGAGGTCGCGCAGGGCGGCCTCAAGACGGTCGATATCCGCGGCACGGGGCGCCCGGCCGCCCTGGCCGGTCCGTGCCAACGCGTCGAGGGCGGTGAGGAGTTCGCCCCGGGTACGGGCCACCACCACCTGCTCGTGCGGGTGGCGCGGGCGGCGCAGCAGCAGCTGGGAGAGGTCCCAGAGCCGGTCGTCCGGCAGCTCGGCGACCAGTGCCCGGGTGCGGCCGGCCAGCGTCGCGAGGCTGTCGCGTGACGCGGCCGACAGGCAGAAGGGGAGCGCCCGCCCGGGGCGGCGGTCCACCGCGTCCTGGCCCGTCGGCCCGTCGGGCAGCTTGCGCAGGATCACGTGCCCGTTGGAGCCGGTGAAGCCGAAGGCGCTGATGGCGCACAGCGGCTTGTCCCGCGGCCACGGCAGCGGTTCCCGGTTGACCCTGAACGGTGCGACGTCGAGGTAGGAGACCGCGTCGCCGGTGGCGGCCACCGGCGGGATCGTCTCGTGGTGGAAGGCGAGCAGTGCCTTGACGACGCTCGCGAGGCCGGAGGCCACCAGGGTGTGCCCGATGAGCGGTTTCACGGCGCCGAGGTGGCAGCCCTCGCCGCCGGCCTTGCGGAAGGCGGACCGCAGGCCCTCCAGCTCGATGGGGTCGCCCAGCGGCGTCCCGGTGCCGTGCGTCTCCAGATAGGCGATCCGCGAGACGTCGATCCGCTCGCGCTCGTAGAGCCCGGCGATCAGCCGGGACTGCAGCTGCGAACTCGGCGCCATCAGGCCGTTGGTGGTGCCGTTGTGGTTGGTGCCGGTCGCCTGGATCGCGCCGTAGATCCGCAGCCCCCGGGCGCGGGCCTCGTCGTACCGCATGACGACGAGCGACGCGGCGCCCTCGGCCGGGACGAATCCGTCGGCGGCGTCGGTGAAGGGCAGCGACGCGCCTTCGGGGGAGCTCATCCGGGAACGCTGTGCGAAGCGCAGCACCTCGGGGGTGCTGAAGACCGACACGGCGCCGACGACCGCAGCACGGCACTGTCCGGCCCGGATGTTGAGCACCGCCTCGTGCAGCGCCGCCAGCGACGAGGAGCACGCGCTGTCCAGCGTGATCGACGGGCCGGTGATGTCGTAGAAGTAGGAGATGCGGCCCGACAGCGTCGAGGGCGCGTTGCCCAGGAAGCTGTGGGTTCCGTGGACGAGGTCGCCGCGCTGCGCCATCAGCGAGCGGTAGTCGCCGGGCAGCCCGGCGACGAACACGCCGCAGTCCAGGTCGCGCAGGTCCGCGGGCGTCAGATAGCTGTCGTCGACGGCGTGCTGCACCGACTGCAGCAGGATCCGCTGCTGCGGGTCCATGCACTGCGCCTCGTTCGGCGATATCCGGAAGAACCGTGCGTCGAAGTCCTGGTGCCCGTCCAGGAAACCGCCGACGAAGGCGGCGCCGTCCTCCTCCCCCGCCCAGCGCCCGGTGGTGCCCACGGCGCTGCGGCCGAGCCGCAGGCGTTCCCAGTACTCCTCCAGGCCGTCGCTGCCGGCGAACCGGCAGGACATGCCGACCACGACCGGGGTCTCATCCTCAAGCAGCTCGTCCATGCCCACTCTCGATTCCGTGGCGCGCCGTTGCCGTTCCGGTGCCGGTCACTCGAACCAGAACCGGTTCTGTTCGAACGCGTAGCCGGGCAGGTGCAGCCGGCCGACCTGCCCGTCGCCGAACATCGTTTCCCATGCGAATTCCTCCCCCGCCACATAGCGGTCCCGTAGGTCCTCAAGCGCCGCGCGGTGACCGGGGTCCGCCGCCTCCGGCAGCGTCACCGGGTGCGTGGTCAGCCGCTGGAGCCGGCTCTTGGCCACGTCGTCGGGGCGCGCTTCCTGGAGCCGCCGGCGCAGCTGCGCGGTGTCGGTCACGATCCAGGCCATGCGGTACTCGAAGTGGTCACGGCCCGCCGTCAGGGTGTGGGCGATGTCCGCGAGGTCCGCGTGCTCGCCCTCGGGGCCTTGCAGCCACTCCAGCAGGCTGTCCCGCATCCTCGTGAGCGAGGCGCGGGAGCGGGCGCTGAGCGTGACGATCCAGTGCGGCCGCGACACCCCGCGGGCCGGTGGCGCGGCGGGCGCCTCGGCGAGGACCACGTGCGCGTTGGACCCGCCGAAACCGAAGGAGCTGACGCCGGCCACCAGCGGTGTGCTCCGCTCCCACGCCTCGTTCTCCAGCAGCAGCCGGAAGGGCGACCCGTCGAGTTCGATCAGCGGGTTGCGCTCCTTGAAGTTGATGTTCGCGGGCAGCCGCCGGTGGCGCAGGCACAGCAGCAGCTTGAGCAGCCCGGCCATTCCCGCGGCCGGCTCCAGGTGGCCCACGTTGGTCTTCACCGCGCCGAGTGTGATGCTGCCCGGTTCGCGGTCGGGGGCCAGCCCGTCGAACGCGGTCCGCAGCGCGCTGATCTCGATCGGGTCACCCAGGTTGGTGCCGGTGCCGTGCGCCTCGATGTGGGAGACGCGGGCGGCAAGGTCCGGTGTGTAAACCCTGTTCAGCAGGGCGACCTGCGCCTGGGGGTTGGGGGCGGTCAGCGAGTTGGAGCGGCCGTCGTGATTCTCGGCCACCGCCTCGATGACCGCGAGCACGGCGTCGCCGTCCCGCCGGGCGTCGTCGAGCCGCTTGACCACCACACATCCCACACCCTCGGCCCGTACGTAGCCGTTGGCGTCCTTGTCGAAGGTGGCGCAGCGGACGTCCGGGGAGAGGATGCCGAGTTTGCTCGCCGCGTCGGTGGCGGCCGGGTCGACGAGCACGCTGACGGCGCCCACGAGAGCGACGTCGCACTCCCCCGCCGCGAGCGAGAGCACGCCCCGGTTCAGCGCCACCAGACCGCTGGAGCAGGCGGTGTCGACCGTCTGGCTCGGGCCGGTGAAGTCGAGCAGGTGGGAGACGCGGTTGGCGAGCATGGCGTGCGCGTTGCCCGTGACGGTGTACGGATGGTCCCGGTCCTCGCTGTGCTGCAGCGCCGTCTGGTACTCGCTGAACTGCACGCCGGCGAAGACGCCCACGTCCCGTAGCGTCCCGGGCGCGTACCCGGCGTCGAGCAGGGCGTTATAGGCGCTCTGGAGGAAGATCCGGTGCTGGGGGTCCATGAGCGTCGCTTCGCGGGCGGAGATCCCGAAGAAGGAGTGGTCGAACGCGTCGAAGGCGTCGATGGTGCCCGCGAAGTACTGCTTGTCGCGGTCCTTCCAGCGGTCGACCGGGCGGATGGCGCTGCCGTTCTCGACGAGCAGCTGCCAGAAGTCCGCCAGATCCGCGCCGCCCGGCATGATGCCGCTCATCCCGACCACGGCGTACTTGCCGCGTCCGGTGCCCGGCGTCTCGGCAGGGGCCGGCGCCGGCTGCGGCACGGTGGCCGGCTTCTCCTGGGCCGGTGCGCCCCGGTCCCTCAGATAGGCGCTCAGCGAGGTGATGCTGCTGTACTTGAAGAGTGCGTTGGGCGGGGTCTCCACACCGAACTGCGGGCCCAGCTCCTGGGCCAGGCGCTGGACCATCACCGAGTCGTAGCTGAGATCGCCCCACGTACGGTCGACGGGGATGTCCTCCGGTCGCAGGCCGGTCTGTTCGCGCACCAGCTCCACGAGCCGTTCACCGATGTCCTCCAGTACCGCGCCGGGGTCGCCCGTGACCGGGCTCTGCACGGCCGGGGCGGCGGCGGGCAGCAGCCGCTGCCGCATCCGCTCCGCGTCGCCGACGCACGGCACGACCTGGTGGCAGGTCTGCGGCAGGCCGTCGAGCAGGTCGAGGAAGAGCTCCGCTCCGCGCCGCGAGGAGAGCGGCTCCATCCCGAACTGGCCACGCAGGAAGGCGGCGAGCGCCTGGTACTGCTCGCGCCGCTCGTCCTCGGCGTCCAGCCACAGGGGCCAGTTGACCGACAGGCTCAGTCCGCTGCGCTCGCCGGCCGCCACGCGCCGGGCGCGCTCGGCCGCGAACTCGTCGAGGAAGCGGTTGGCGGCGATGTAGTCGCTCTGCCCGGTATTGCCCATGACGCTGGAGATGGAGGAGAAGACACAGAAGAAGTCCAGGTTCAGCCCGGCGGTGTACCGGTCCAGGTTCAGCGTGCCCCGCACCTTCGGGGCGAGCACCGCCTCCGCGTCCTTCGCGGACTTGTTCTGCACCAGGGCGTCCTTGACGACGCCCGCGGAGTGGATGACGCCGTCGAGGCCGCCGAAGCGTTCGCGGATCGTCTCGATCAGTTCCCGGGTCCGGGCCGATGAGACGATGTCCGCCTGCTCGTAGTGGAGTCCGGGCCGCGAGTCGATCCACTGCCGCTGCGCGTCGTCCGGCGCGGAGCGGCCGACGGCGATCACCGTGGCGTCGTGCCGCTCGGTCAGGAGCTCGGCGATGGCCCGGCCGACCTTGCCCAGGCCCCCCGTGAGGAGGTACGTCCCCTTCGTGCGCAGCCGGGTGCCGTCGGCGAGGCCGAGTTCCGTCAGCTCGCGTGTCTGTCGCGCCCCGTCCGACCACCGGACCTCGGTGAGCGGCAGGCGGGCGGCACGCAACTCGTCGAGCAGAGGCGCCCAGCCGTCGGCGAGCGCGTCCCCGGGGCCGCAGCGGCGGACCTGGACGGTGCGGATGTGCGGGTTCTCCTCCGCAAGGCCGTGCAGGAACCCGGCCCTGGCCCGCACCTCGGCCGGGTCGTCCTCGTGCGTCACGCCGAGGATCGTGGAGGGGGTGCGGCATCCCTGGAGAGCCGTGGCGAAGGACAGTTCCGCCTCCACCGGCACCTCGCGCCTCAGGTCCACCCAGTACAGGTGGTCCAGGCCCGGTTCACCGGTGAGGTGCTCCAGCTCGTCGCCGGGGGCCACCTGAATCAGCCGGGTTCCCGCGGGGGGGTCGGGGAGCCGGTGCTCCCGGCCGCGGTCGGTGAGGACGAGGACGCAGGGCACCGGCTCCCGCGCGGGGCCGTCCGCCGGGTGCGGGCGCCATACGGGGGTGAGCAGCAGTTCGCCTGCGTCGGCGGCCGGGGCGCGGGAGACCGGTGCGGAGAGATCCGCGCGGGGGGTCCGGTTCGTGTGGTCGAGTGTGTCGGCCACGTGCCGCTCGTCGGCGAAGGGGTAGAGCGGGCCGTCCACCAGCATCCGGACCGGGAACAGCGCCGCGAAGTCGGGGGTCTCGCCGTCGAGGTACGCCGCTGCCGCCTCGGCCCAGGGGTCGCCGGCCGGTGGGGCCGCGGGCCTGGCCACGTCCGTGCTCCGGAGCACGGCGGCCAGCTCCCCTACGCTCGCGGCCCAGTAGCCGCGCCTGACCCTGTGGTGCTGGCGGGCGCGGCACAGGGTGTAGCTCAGCCCGTACAGGTACGACGCCGTGTCGGGCGCGTCCTCCAGCGCCGCGAGCAGGTCGTCCGCGCGTCGCCGCACGGCGGCCTCGTCCCGCCCGGAGAGCGGGATGAAGTAGCGCGGGAACACGGGGGCCGGGCGGGCGGGGTCCGGTGCCACGAACTCCTGGATGATCGCGTGCCCGTTGGAGCCGCCGGCGCCGAACGCGCTCAGTCCGGCGAAGCGGGTGGGTTCGCTGCCCTTGGTCCAGGGCAGTGCCTCCTTGACCAGGGCGAAGCGCGAGTCGTCGAGGTGCAGGTCGGGGTTTTCGATGGCGCAGTGGAGGGTGGGTGCCAGGGTCCGGTGGGTGAGCTGTTTGACGACCTTGACGAGCCCGGCCATCGCCGCGGCGGACTCCAGGTGTCCGATGTTGCTCTTCGCCGAGCCCAGGTGGGCGCGGCCGTGCTCGGGCCCGCCGTATGCCCGGCGCAGCGCGCGCACCTCGATCGGGTCGCCGAGCCGGGTGCCCGTGCCGTGCGCCTCGACGTAGGTCACCGCGGACGGCTCGATGTCCGCCTGGGCCAGGGCGGAGGCGATCACGCGGTGCTGGGCGCGTTCGGACGGCACGGTGAAGCCGGCCGTTCTGCCTCCGGCGTTCACGGCGGTCGCCCGGATGACGGCGTGCACCCGGTCGCCGTCGCGCACCGCGTCGGACAGCTGCTTGAGGACCACGGCGACGGTGCCCTCGCCGGGGACGTAGCCGTCCGCTTCCACTCCGAAGGCCTGGCAGTGGCCGGTGGGGCTGAGGAACTTGCCCTCGGACAGCAGGCGGTACTTGCCCGGGTGCGTCATGAGGTTCACGCCGCCGGCCACGGCCAGCGCGCAGTCCCCGGCGCGGATGCTGCGGACGGCCAGGTGCAGGGCGGTGAGCCCGCCGGAGCACATGGTGTCCAGGGCGATGCTGGGGCCGTGCAGGTCGAAGGCGTAGGAGACCCGGTTGGCCAGGGCCGCCAGCGAGCTGCCGATCACCCGGTCAGGAGCGGTGAGGTCCTGGTAGTGGCCGAACATGGCGGCGACGAAGACACCCACGTCGTCGGTCGGCCGGGCGAAGTGCCCGGAGTCCTCCAGGGCGTGGTAGACGGACTGCAGGAAGCGGCGCTCCTGCGGGTCCATGTACCGCGCCTCCAGGGGCGCGATGTTGAAGAAGACGGGGTCGAAGTCCAGGGCGTGGTCGAGGAATCCGCCGTGGCGGCCGTAGGACGTGCCTGGTTCGTCCGGCGCGAAGGAGTGGTCCTCGCGCCAGTCCCAGCGGTCGCCGGGTATGACGCGGACCGCGTCGTCGCCTCTCAGCAGCGCCTGCCAGAACGCCTCGGTGTCGGCGCCGCCGGGGAACTCCCCCGCCATCCCGATGATGGCGATGTCGTCGCTGCGGTAGGCGTCCGCCGGGGGGACGGCCTCGGGCTCGGGCTCGGCGGCCGGGTGCGTCAACTCCCTCGCCTCTGTTGTGGGTTGAGAGGACGTGGTGACTGCCGGGGCCGGGGCGGGCTCCGGGGGCTGCGGCTGCTCCCGGGCGACGAGGGTTTCCAGCTCGGTGCGGAAGTTCTCGACGAGGTACGCCCCGAGCGTCGCGACCGTCGGGTACTCGAAGAGGACCGCGCGGCTCAGCCGGGACGACCCGGTGATGCCCAGGCGGGTCTCGATGTCTCTGCTGATGCGGATGCTGCCGACACTGTCCAGCCCCTGGTCCAGCAGGTTGTCGTCGTCGCGCAGGTGCCGCAGGCCGCTGTGCCGCACGACGAGGCCCCGCAGCCACCGGACGGTGCGGGCGGGCAGGTCCGCGGCGGTCACGTCCGCGTCCGCGGCACCACCTGGTGAGGCAGCCGTCGGTTCGGTGGCGGGTTCGGTGGCGGGTTCGGCGGTGGGGAGTTCGGCCTCGGGGTGAGGGCCGGAGTTGAGGCTCATCTCCCCTTCGTAGACGGCAAGTTGACGTGTTCCGGTGGCGAGGGCCGACATCAGCGCGTCGCAGGACCGCTCGGGATTCATCGCCCGCAGCCCCGAGCCGTCGTCCGGCATCTGCATGCCGTCGGTCTCCCACAGGCCCCAGTTGACGCTGTACCAGTCGGGCCGGAGCGCGGTCAGCCGGTCGAGGAACGCGTTGGCCGCTCCGTAGGCCGTCTGGCCGACGTTTCCGGTGACGCTCGTCAGCGAGCTGAAGTGCACCACTGTGCCGGGCCGGTGCGGGCCAGTCAGGGCCGCCAGGTTGAGGGCGGTGGCCACCTTCGGCCGCAGGACGTTCTCCAGGCGGTCGGGCGTCAGGTTGTACAGCAGGCAGTCGTCCAGTACTCCGGCGAGGTTGAACACCGCCTTGACCGGCCCGAACTGCTCGTGGAGGTAGCGCAGCGCGCCGTCCAGCGCCTCGGGCTCGTGGGCCGGGGCGCTGAGATAGCTGCGCACACCCGCTTCCTTCAACGCCTCCCGCGCCTGCGGGCCGGGAGTGCCGCGGCCCAGGACGAACACCTCGGCACCGCAGTGCCGGCTCAGATACCGGCACAGATGGCGCCCGACGCCCCCGGAGCCGCCGATGACCACGACGCGGTCGCCCGCGCCGAACACCGTGTGCGGCCGCACGGGTTCCAGCGCCGCCGGCGCGTACTCGACGAGCGCGATCCGGTCGCCCTCGGCCCGCAGCCGGACCCCCGGGCGGCGGGTACCGGCCGCGATCCACGCTCGCAGCCGCTCCTCGGTGACGGCACCGTCGTACTCGACCGCCGTGTGGACGAGCGGGCATTCCAGCGCGGCCGTGCGGGCCATGCCGTCGAGCAGCGCGGGCAGCGCGTCGGCCGCACGGGAGAGCGTGACGAGGTGGATGCGGCGCCCCGACGCGCGTACGGCTTGCAGCAGAGCGAGCCCGGCGCGGGCGAACCGCACCGCCGGGCCGTACCCAGGTGTGCCGCCGGACGGCCCGTCGCCCCATGCCACCACCAGGGTGGTGGCATGGGCGGCGTGCCGTCGCAGTTCCTGCCCGATCCGGTCCTCGCCCTGGGTGGCGGGGTCGGCGTACCAACACTCGACGCCGAGGGAACGGGCCGCCGCCGCGATGTCCTCCCGGTCGGTGACCACCACAGTGGTGCCGGCCGGCTCGCCGGGTACGTCCGGGGCAGCGAGATCCGTGTACCGAGGGGCTAGCGATTCCATGGGTCATCCCCGTGAGAGAAAGTGAGGTCGGAACAGGCAGGCGGGCGTTGGCTCATACGCCCATGAATTCCTTGATGCCGCGGAACTGGCCGAGAGCCGGCGCGTCCTCCGGGAAGGGGTACGAGACGCCCAGCCGGTCGGCGATCACCATGCCGGAGACGATCGCTCCCTCGTGCCCGGTGACGCTGGTGTCGGTACCGCAGAACCAGAGGTTGTTGCGGCCCTGAATGCGGCTCAGCTCCTTCTTGCGGCCCACGTCCACCGGACGGAGCTGGGGCAGCTTCCACTTGCGCCGGACGATGACCTGCTCGGCGTCGACCTCCTCCTGCGGGTCGAAGGTGATCAGGATGGGCGACTCGACGTCGCGGTAGGGATGGAGCACGTTGCAGTTGCGGGTGAGGCTGCCCATCTGCTCCTCGGCGCTGGCGAGTTCGAAGTCGTCCGGCATCCGGAACTGGCAGTAGGCGTCACGGCCCACCGTGCTGAGCCAGCTCTCGTCCTGGTGCAGCACGCTCTCGACCGGCACGTACGCGAAGTCCCCGAGCAGCTCCCGGTACTGCGGGTCGGACGTGCGCAGCAGCGACAGCGTCACGTCCGCGTGCGTGGCGAACACGACCTGGTCGAACCGGTGCTCCTGCCCGCCGGCCACCACCGTCACGCCCGAGTCCGTCGGGACGACGGACTCGACGGGCGTGTTCAGCCGGATGCGCTCGCCCAGCTCGCTCTCGATCCTGGCCAGGTAGCTGTGGATGCCGCCCTGCGCCTTGCGCCAGTAGCCGGGGGCGAAGAAGGAGAGCAGGTTCATGCTGAACGACAGCGCGACGTACATGAGGTTGTAGTCGAGCGACGGCGCGTGACAGCCCGAGTAGATGCTCAGGATGGGGTTCATCGCCTGGTACTTGAAGCTCTTGGAGTACCCGTTCTTGTCCAGGTACTCGCCGATGCTCATGGTCTTGTACGAGTGGTCGCCCAAGGTGAGCAGCTGGTTCATCTCCAGGTGGAACCGGTCGAACTCCTCGTGCAGCTCCTCGCGCAGCGCGCCGAGGAAGTCGAGGTTGTTCCACGTCTGACCGTCACCGGGGAAGTCCACGTGCACCGAGGACGGGGCGACGTAGGTGCCGATGCCGAAGTCGGTCAGTATCCGGAACAGGTTGGGTGAGAGCTTCTCGTTGAAGTGCTCCACGCCCATGTCCACGTGGAGCGTGCCCTGGTCCGTCTCGACCGGGTGACTGTAGGCGTGCCCGCCCAGGTACTCGCCCGCCTCGAAGAGCGTCACGTCGTACTTCTGGGACAACTGCCAGGCCGCGACGGCGCCTGAGCCGCCGCCACCGATCACGGCGACCCTGCTGTTTGCTGATTCCACGGTCATCACTTCCTGGGCTCGGCCTGCGGCGCGGATTCGTCGCCGAGGATCTGTGCGCTCAATTTGGTCAGCACCGTGCCGGGACCGATCTCGTCGAAGGTCCTGTGTCCGGTACGGGCCAGATACGTCGCGGTCTGCCACCACCGCACCGGCTTCACCAGCTGGAAGACCATCTCCTCCAGCAGGTGTTCGGCGCCCAGCGTCCGGCCGCTCGTCGTGGAGACGACGGTCTTGGTGGGCGGCGCGAACTCCCGGTCCCGCAGGAACAGTGCGAACGCGCGCCGGGCCTGTTCCATGTGCCGGGAGTGGAAGGCCCCGCTGACCGGCAGCCACACACAGCGGTGGCCGATCTCTTCGAGGCGTGGCACCAGCTCGTCCAGGCACGGCTTCGCCGCGCTGAGGACGACCTGGTCCGGGCTGTTGTAGTTGGCCACGTCCACGTCGAAGACCTCCAGTTGGACGAGGTGTTCGTCGATGTCGTGCGCCTGCGGTCCCAGGACCGCGACCATCGCTCCGCCCCGCGCCTCCTGCATGAGGGCGCCGCGCTTCGAGACGATCTCGAGCCCCTCGAAGAGGTCGAAGACGCCGGCCGCGTACAGCGCCGGGTACAGCCCCAGGCTGTGGCCCGTCACGCACCGCACCGGTACGTCCCCGTGCTGCTCGGCGTGGGCCAGGTACATCAGGCAGCTGACGAAGTAGATCGCCTGCTGGGTGTACGAGGTCTCGTTGAGCAGCCCGCGGGGGTCCTCCAGGCACAGCTCGCGCAGGGAGTAGCCGACGAGGTCGTCGGCCCTCTCGCACAGCTGGGGGTAGGCGTCGAACACGTCCCTGCCCATGCCCAGGCGCTGTGAGCCCTGCCCGGGAAACATCAGGACATCGCTGGCCATCGTCGCCCCCCGTCAGTTCAGCTCGAAGACAGTGAACGGCGCGGCGGCGGGTGCGGGGGCCGGGGCCGCCTGCGCCGCCGCCGGGCCGCTGCCGTCGACGGCCACGGACACCACTTCCTCCAGGGCCACCAGGACGTCACCGTGCTCGTCAGTGAAGAAGAAGTCGTACGTACGGGTGCGCCGGGAGCCGCCGGGCCTGGCCACGCAGTGGCAGTACACCGCCTCGTCCCGCGGGGCCCGGACGACGGTCAGCCGTCCCAGGTGGTAGGGGACGAACACCGGGCCGCCCGGCGCCTCTTCGGCCGCCATCAGGATGGACAGCTGCATCCCGCAGTCGAGGAGCGCGGGCGACAGGCCGTAGCCCCAGTCGCGGTCCACGTGGAGGAAGGCCCGTACCGCCCCGGGCCCTACCTCGGCCCAGCGCACGCCGCGCAGCGGTTCGCCGTAGTCGTAGCCGAGCCGCCGGAAGGTGTCGTAGATCTCCCGCCTGTGGTACCTGCGGGCACCGGCGGGCGGGGCGGGCGGGCTGCCGACCGCGGCCGGCGCCGTCACCTCGGCCGTACAGTGCACGACGCCGGTGGCGCGGTCGACGAGGGACAGCTCGGCGCCGCGCTCCCGGACCTCGACGGCGTCGGGATCGGTGATCGGCTTCTGCCACAGCACGTTCCCCAGGGCGCGGCCCTCGGTCCGCTCGGCGAGGACCGCGAGCGCCCAGGCACCGGGGGCCATGGTCACGCCGTCGATCCGGTGGGCGGACACCAGCGAGTCCAGGGAGTGGAAGCCGGATTCCGCGGATTCGATCCAGTGGCGGTGGCGCAGGAACGGGTAGGCGGGCAGCTCGACGGGGCTGGTCCTCGGGTAGTAGCTCTCCCAGTCCGGGGAGCCGCCGGACTCGTACAGGGCCGCGATGTCCTGGGCGGTGCGGGCGGACAGCTCCTCCACCGCGCCCGTCGTGGTGGTCCGGGGGGCGGGGCGTCGGGCCAGGTCCTGTTCGAGGCCGCGCAGGAGCTCGTCCTGGTCACGGCAGACGATCGCCACGCGGTGCGTGAAGCTGTCGCGGCGGCACGCGAGCGTGTGGGCCAGCGCGTCCATGTCCACCCGGCGCCCGCGCAGCCACTGCGCCAGCTCGTCCATGGACAGCTGCAGCCCGGCGCCGGTGTGGTGGGAGAGCGGGATGACGTAGCTGTCGCGCTGCGGGCGGCCGGGGGCCGCCGTCTGCTCGGGCACCCCGCGCAGCACCACGTGGGCGTTGGCGCCGCCCGCGCCGAAGGAGCTGACGGCGGACACCAGGGGAAGGCCCGCGGGCCACCGCTCGCGCTGCGTGCTGAGCTTGAACGGGGTGTCCTCGAAGTCCAGGTGCGGGTTGGTGCGCTCCGCGTGCAGTGAGGGCACCAGGTAGCCGTGGCGCATCTGGAGCACCGCCTTGAGCAGGCCGCTCAGGCCGGCCGCGGACTCCAGGTGGCCGATGTTGGACTTCACCGAGCCGAGCCGGATCCGCTGGGTACCGGCCGCGGCGTACGCCTTGGTCAGGGCCCGCAGTTCGATGGGGTCGCCCAGGGCCGTGCCGGTGCCGTGGGCCTCGACGTAGCCGACGTCCTCGGGGGCGGTGCCGGCCGCCGCGAGGGCCTTGGTGACGAGGCCGTACTGGGCCTCGGGGTTCGGCGCGGTGTAACCGTTGGCCCGGCCGCCGGCGTTGACCGCGGAGCCGCTGATGACCGCGTAGACGCGGTCGCCGTCGCGCAGGGCGTCCTCGGCGGGCCTGAGCACCAGGCTGATGACGCCCTCGCCGTCCACGAAGCCGTCGGCGCCCGCCCCGAACGGCCGGCACTGACCGGTCCGCGACAGCATCTCCAGGCCGCACAGGAGCTGGTACTGGCGCGGGTGCGTGATGAGGTTGACGCCGTTGACGACAGCGCGGTCGCACTCCCCCGTGCGCAGGGACTGGCAGGCCAGGTGCAGTGCGGTCAGGGACGCCGAGCAGGCGGTGTCGACGGCCATGCTGGGACCGTGCCAGTCGAAGTGGTACGAGGCGCGGTTGGCCATCGACCAGAACGTCGAGGTGGGCGGCTCGGCACCGGGTTCGGTGGGCGTGTGCCAGGCGTATCCGCCGTTCATGACGCCGACGAACACGCCCGTGTCGCTGCCGGCGAGTTTGGCGCGGCTGTGTCCGGCGTCCAGGATCGCCAGATAGGTCTGTTCCAGGACGAGACGTTCCTGGGGGTCCATGCGCGCCGCTTCGCGGGGCGTGATGCTGAAGAAGGTGTGGTCGAACGCGTCGATGTCGTCGACGAAGGCGCCGCGTTCGGTGTACGAGACGGGCTCGGGGCCCTCCGCGAGGCGCGCGCTGAAGCGCTCCGGGGGCACGGTGGACGTGCAGTCCAGGCCCTCGAACAGGTTGTCCCAGAACTCCTGAGTGTTGGAGGCCCCTGGCAGCCGTGCGGAGACGCCGACGACGGCTATGTCGTCGGGGCGGGGCACGAACGCGCGGGTGGACGGGGCGACTTGCTCGGTCCGCTCGGTGCGGTCCGACTCCGGCCGCGCCTCAGGGGCTTCGGTGGTCGGGGCGGCCGGGGCGGGCTCGGCGGCCGGGGCGACGGGATCGGGGAACGCCTTCGCCGCCGTGTCCGCGTGCTCGGTGACCAGATACTCCACCAGCCGCGCCACCGTCGGATACTCGAACCACACCGTCGCAGGCACATACCCCACCCGCTCACGCAACGGCCGCAACAGCTCCATGGAGATCAGCGAATCGATCCCCATGTCCCGGAACGGACGATCCAGCTCGACCTCAGACACATCCAGCCGCATCGTCTCCGCGATCACCCCACGGACGAACAGCTCCACCTGCCCCCGCACGTCAGGGACATCAGCGGACTCGGCGGCCGGGGCGGCAGCGGCGGGGAACGCCTTCGCCACCGTGTCCGCGTGCTCGGTGACCAGATACTCCACCAGCCGCGCCACCGTCGGATACTCGAACCACACCGTCGCAGGCACATACCCCACCCGCTCACGCAACGGCCGCAACAGCTCCATGGAGATCAGCGAATCGATCCCCATGTCCCGGAACGGACGATCCAGCTCGACCTCAGACACATCCAGCCGCATCGTCTCCGCGATCACCCCACGGACGAACAGCTCCACCTGCCCCCGCACGTCAGGGACATCAGCGGACTCGGCGGTCTCGGTGGTCTCGGCGGCCGCACCGGCCAGCGCGACCAGGACCTGCTGCCCCTCGCCTCCATGGGTCCGCACGGCGCCGAAGCCGGCCTCGCCCATGAGCAGTTGCCACTGGTCACTGCTGAGCAGGGGGCTGTGCTCGATGCGGTACGGGTCGTTGCTGAGCCACCAGCCGTCGGTGAGGCCGAAGGTGAGCGTGGCGTAGTCCTGCCGGGTGGTGATCTCGTTCAGGACGAGGATTCCGCCCTCCCGCAGCACCTTGCGCACGTTGCGGAGCGTGCCGGGGACGTTCGACGTCGCGTGCAGGACGTTGGTGGCCACGACGATGTCGAAGGACCCGGTGTACTCCTCGGGCGGGTTCTCGATGTTGCAGATCTCGTAGGAGAGGTACGGGTAGTCGCCGCCGAAGGCGTCTCGGGCCTTGTGCAGGAACGCGTACGACAGGTCGGTGAAGTGGTAGCTCACGTCGCTCGGGTCGAGGAGCGGCAGCACGAACTTGGTGGTGCTGCCGGTCCCGGCCCCGATCTCCAGGACGCGCAGCGGGCGGCCCGCCGTGCGGCGCTGGTAGTTGGTCACCACCTGCGCGCAGATCCGGTTGAAGTAGTCGGCGATGGGATTGCTCTGGTAGACGGGCGCGACGAGGTCGAAGGAGCCGTCGGGGAAGAGCACCTCCACCGCGTCGGTGGCGCCGCTCAGGACGTCGGGCAGGTGGTCGAGGCACCGGTCGAGCAGCGTGATGTGACCCGTCAGCTCCGGGTAGTCCCGCAGGAGTTCGGCCCGCGGCAGGGACTGCGCTGACGGCATCGCGCCGATGGCGTCCGTCAGGAGCGCGTACTTGTCGATCGCCGTCGCGGGTAGCGGCACCTGCCGCAGCCGCCACCGGGTGTACGCCTCCAGTCGCTCGGAGAGGTCCCGGTTGCGGGCGACATCGGCGTCGTCGTCCCGCAGGACCGGCACCACGTCGTCGAGGACTCCCGGGGAGCCTGCGGGCGATGCCGCGGGGGCTGCGGATTCGTGCGGCGTGATTCCCATGCGCTTCAACGCCTCTTCCGTTCCTTTCACACAGGTGATCCGTCGGTCGTCGGCCGCGAGGAACCGCTCGATGACCGCCAGCCCTTCGGCCGGTTCGATCGAGCCGATTCCAAGGCCTTGCATCCGCTCCCGGTACTCCGGCTTCGCCACGACCCCGATCTCGCCCCAGTAGCCCCAGTTGATGACCTTGGCGTCGATCAGCAGGGCCTGGTGAAGGAGGTCCGCGTAGGCGTCCTTGGCCACGCACGCGGCGGCGTAGTTGCCCTGTCCGGCGCTGGCGATATGGGCCTGCACGGAAGAGAAGAAGAGGCAGAAGTCGAGGTCCCTGCCGCGCAGCGCGTCCACCAGGTGGTGGGTGCCGTGCAGCTTGGGGCGCAGTACGTCGGCGAGCACGCGCTCGCTCATGGTGGCGAGGGTGGCGTCCTGGAGCACGAGCGCCGAGTGCACGACGCCGTTGATGACGTCGTGGGTGTCGAGCGCGCGCTTGAGCTCCGGGCCGTCGGCCAGGTCCACCTGGTGGTAGTGGACCGCGCGGGCTCCCAGCTCCCGGATGCGGTCGGCGTTCCGGGCGAAGTCCTCGGGCGGGCGGCGGCCGATGACGACCACCTCGGCCCGGTACGTGGCGGCCAGGTACTCGGCGAGCAGGCCGCCGAGTCCGCCGGTGCCGCCGAGGATGACGTAGGTGCCTCCTGTCCTGAACGCCGAGCGGTCCGGCCACGGTGCGAGGGCCGCCGGTTCCATCGACGCGACGGCGTACTCGTCACCGCGGACACAGACGGGCGCGCCCGCGACGTACGGCAGGGGCAGGTCCAGGGCCGCGGCCAGCGACTGCGCGGTGAGGTCCGCGAGGCTGAAGCAGCGCACCAACCAGTCGGGCCGTTCCTTGGCGAGGGCCTGGGTCAGGCCGACGTACACGCCGTCGACGGGGTGGGTGGCGGCGGTGAACAGCGGGCTGTGCACCGCCTTGTCGGTGAACACGTCGAGGCGGACCCGCGGCCATCGGTCGAGGGCGTGGGCGAGGTCGAGGAAGGCCGTGAGGTCCGCGTCGCGGATGCCGTCGGCCCATGAGGTGCGGCTGACGAACACCAGATGTTCGTCAGCGGCAGGCGCGGCGGCGAGCCCGGCGACCGCCGTACCGTCGAGGAGCAGCACCCTGTTGTCCGTGTAGCGTTCCGTCAGTTCCTTGTGCAGGCCCACCTGTCCGGGCGGCACCAGAAAGGTCCGCGGGCCGTGCCCGGCGCCGCGCGGCGGGTCCAGCCGGCCGTGCGTCCACTGCGGCGCGAACACCATCGAGTCCACGGCGGCACGGCGGACCAGCGAGACATCGGGGCGCGCCGTTCCGGGCGCGGAATTCCCGCTTCGCCATTCGTTGCGACTCAACACAATCCCCTATGTCTAGGACGCCGGGTTCAAAGAGCGGGTTTCACACCGAGGTCGACCACCGAGAGAAGCGGTCCGTAATCCTCGTCGAATACCGTGAAGTTGGTCCTGAAGGGAGACAATTTCTCCGTCAGAACGAAAGCAGAGTCGGCGGGAAATCGCGCCGGAGCGTGAAAGATCATATGCCCCATGGAGAAAGGCATCAAGCTGTCACGGTGTTCTCCGATGGATATCGCCATGCCTGATTGGAAGGAACAGTCGAGGAGGTTCACCACCCCCATCAGCGTTCCGTCGTTGTGTGAGAGCCAGGCCAACGACCGCTGTCCGTACCGCTGGACATAAGTATTGCGGCGGAAGTACGGGCCGTAGTCGATGCCCATGTTCGAGAACTCTTCGTAGAGTTCCCGCCGGGTGAGGTGGGACGTGGTGTTCGCGCAGATCTCGTCGCGCACCTCCAGACCCACCGCGGGAGCCCGGTCCAGCTTCTCGGACAGGAGCGTGCCCATGCCGCAGAGCGCGCCGCGGTTGGTGACGGTGTAGTCCACCGCCGTCGCGCCGGGTGCCGAGCGGAAGGCCACGACGAGGTCGTCCAGCGGCTCTTCACCGGAGATGGGCCGCAGCCAGGCGGCGTCCCTGACGGCGTACGTCGTGGCGTCGGGGTGGAGTTGAGCGGCGCCGCGCAGCGCCATCTCCAGGCAGGCGACACCGGGCAGGACCCGGCGGCCGCCGACCAGGTGCTCTTTCAGGTAGGTGTGGCCGGGCTCGATGTGTGCCCGGAAGGTGCCCGGCCCGTCGGCGATCAGCCGGATCGGCTCCACCGTGGCGGGGCCGGCCGCCTTGTCGGTTTCGGTCGTCATGCGGTACGCCCCTCATCCGTGAACCAGAGATCCGTCTCGTCGAACGGGTAGCCGGGCAGCCGCAGCCGGCGCGGCCTGTGCGGCGCGAACAGGGCCTGCCAGTCGACCGGTCGGCCGGACAGGTACGCCTCGCGGGCCGAGTCGGGAGTCGGCTGTCCCTCGTCCCCTGCCTCGTCCCGCGCCTGCGTGTGGACCGGTTCGCCCGCCGTGCGCAGCGCCTGCAGCAGCTCGTCGCCGGAGGACGGGCACCATGCGAGGCGGTACGCCAGGTGCTCGCGCCGGCACAGGGTGTACGAGAGGTCGCGCAGGTCCTCGTCGGACAGCGGCCCCCGCCCCTCGACGTGGTCGAGCAGCCCGGCCGTCAGACGGCGCAGCGCACGCGGGGTGCGCGCCGACAGCGGTACGAGGCGGGCCTGTGCGGGGGTGGCGCGCCGGACGGGGGGCGCCGACGGCGCGGAGAGCACCACGTGCGCGTTGGTGCCGCCGAAGCCGAAGGAGCTGATACCGGCGACGAGTTCTCCCTCGTCGTCCCAGGGGCTCGTCTTGTGCACCACCTCGAAGGGGGTGCCCTCCAGGGTGATGCCGGGGTTGAGTTCCTGGAAGTGCAGGTTGCCCGGCAGGGTCCGGTGCTCGAACGCCTTGATCACCTTGGTCACGGAGGCGACTCCCGCGGCGGGCTCCAGGTGCCCGATGTGGGACTTGACCGCGCCGAGCCGAACGCGGCGCCCCGCGGGCCCCGGCACCAGCTGCTCCCAGGCCCGCTTCAGCGCGTCGATCTCGATCGCGTCGCCCAGCACGGTGCCCGTCCCGTGGGTCTCGATGTAGCCGGTGCGGGCGGCGAGTTCGGGCGTGTAGGCGTCCAGGAGGAGGCTGTACTGGGCGTTGGGGTTCGGGGCGGTGAGCGAGTTGGCGCGGCCGCCGTGGTTCTCCGCCACGCTCTCCACGACCGCGCGGATGTCGTCACCGTCGGCGAGCGCGTCATCCAATCGCTTGACCAGGAAGCTTCCGTAACCCTCCCCGCGGACATAGCCGTTGGCCGCGGCGTCGAAGGCCGCGCACCGGTGGTCCGGGGAGAGGAACCGCGCCGAGTGGAGTCCCTCGTTGATCTGGGAGTCGAGGATGAGGTTGACGCCGCCGACCACGGCCGCGTCACAGACACCGGCGCGCAGGTCGCGGCACGCCTTGACCAGCGCCACCAGGGACCCCGAGCAGGCGGTGTCGAGGACCGTGGAGGGGCCTCGCCAGTCGAACCAGGAGGAGATGCGATTCGCGATGAGGCTCATGGAGTGCCCCACCAGGGAGTACGGGATCTGCCGTGCGCCGGCCCTGGCCTGGAGCAGCGCGTAGTCGCTGCCGGTGGCCGCCATGTAGCAGCCGGTGCGTGAGCCGCTTAGCTCGGAGGGGGCGTACCCGGCGTCTTCGAGCGTGTGCCACACGGACTGCAGCAGCAGCCGCTGGCGCGGGTCCATCCAGCTCGCCTCCCGGGGCGATATGGAGAAGAACCTGGCGTCGAACCCCTTGATTCCGGGGAGGAATCCGGCGACCTCGCCGGGTAGTTCACGCTCGCTGCCGGCCGGCCGGACGCAGTCCCTGCCGTCGAGCAGGGTCTGCCAGAACGTCTCGGGGTCCGGGCCGCCGGGCAGCACCGCCGCGAGGCCGACGATGGCCAGTCGGCCCTCGTCGCCGGGCCGCTGCGCGGCGGCGGGGCGCGGCGCGGCCGCCTGCCGGGCGCCCTGCTGCTTCTGGGGCCCGCCGGTGCGGCCGACGCGCCCGTCTGAGAGCCGAGCGACGCTTTCGGCGACGATGCGCAGGGTGTTCATGCGGTAGAAATCGTGCGCGTGGACGACGACGCCGTACCGCTCGCTGATCCGTGCGGCAAGGATGTTGTAGCCGAGCGAGGTGACGCCCTGGTAGCCCAGGGGCCGGTCGATGTCCGGCTCCTGCAGGCCCAGTTCACCGGCGACGAGCTGCCGCAGCTCGGCGAGGAGGTCCTGCCCGCCTGCCTCGTCGGTGTCCGCCGCGGCCCGCTGCCCGTCGGGTGTCGGCGCGGGCACCTCGTCCTGCGGGTACAGGCCGAGCGCGGACAGGGGGGCCTCGCTGAGCTTCTTGACGTCGGTCTTGCCGTTGGGCGTCAGCGGCATCTCGGTCAGCCGGTGCACGGCCTGCGGCACCATGTAGTACGGCAGGGTGTCCCGGCACCTGTCGCGCACCGCGGCAGCGTCGAAGGGCTCGCTGGCGGGCAGCCGCACGAAGCAGCGCAGATGCGGCTCGTGTTCCGGTCGCACGACGGCGATCACGGTCGCGGACGGGGCCTGGGCGGCCACCGCGGCGGCCACCTCGCCCAGTTCGATCCGGTGGCCGTTGACCTTGCGCTGGCCGTCCTTGCGGGAGACGTAGGTGAGGTGCGGCGTCCCGTCGTAGCGGACCAGGTCGCCGGTCAGGTAGGAGGGCGTGCCGTCGGGCAGCGCGCCGAAAGCGGTTGCCGGGGCGTTCAGGTATCCCTGGGCCACGCAGTCACCGGCAATCATCAGCTCGCCCCGCATGCCCGGGGCCACGGACCGCCCGTCGGCGTCCACCACGTAGTACCGGGTCCCCAGGGCGGGCTCACCCAGATGGATGCGCCCGGCGTCGGTCACGCGCTGCCAGCTCGCCCAGATGGTGGCCTCGGTCGGGCCGTACATGTTGTAGACGGCGGCGCTCTGGCTCAGCAGGTACCGCGCGAGGTCGTGGTCCAGTGCCTCCCCGCCGCACAGCAGGGTCATGGGCCGCCGTGCCCGCCAGCCGACGGACTCCAGGATGCGCCAGGTGGACGGCGTGGCCTGGACGACGGTCGCCCCGCTGCCGTCGATGCGCTCGGCCAGCAGGGTCGCGCTGGCTCTGGCCTCCTCGGACAGCACCTGGACGGTCGCACCGCACAGCAGCGGCAGCAGGATCTCCAGGAGGGAGATGTCGAAGCCGATCGGAGTCAGGGCGACGATGCGGTCGTCCGGGCCCATCCCGGGGTCCTGGCGCACGGAGTGCAGGAAGTTGACGAGGTTGCCCTCGCTGACCGCGACGCCTTTGGGGGTGCCGGTCGATCCCGAGGTGAACAGCACGTACGCGGTGCGGTCGGCGTCGGCCGGGCCCGCCGGCCGGCTGCCGCGCGGCCGCGGGGAGGCCGACGGGGCGCCGTCCACCTCCCGCGTGGGTATGCCGGGGAACAGCTGGGCCGCCCGGTCCCGGGTCGCCGCGTCCACCAGGACGGCGCCAAGACCGGCGGTCTCGGCCATGTACCCGAGCCGGCTGTCCGGCAGCCCGGGGTCCAGCGGTACGAACGTGCGGCGCAGGGCCAGCGCGGTCAGGTACGCGACGGGGATCGCGGCCGACCGCTCCAGGAAGACGCCAACCGGCCGCGTGTCGTCAGGGGCCAGGGCGTCGCCGAGCCGGTGTGCGGCGCCCAGCAGTTCGCCGTAGGTGAGCGAGCGGTGGTCGTCCACGACGGCCACCCGGTCCGGGTCCGCTTCCGCGGCCTCTATCAGGGCCGCGCCCAGGCCCTGGCCGGACGGGGTGGTTCGCGCGGTCCCGGCGGCCCCCTCGGCCACCGGTTCCAGCGGGCGTGACAGGTCGCACCGCGTGGTCGGGCGGTGCGGCTCGGTGGTCACGAACCGGGCCAGGCGCAGGAAGTTGGTCGCCAGGGCCGACAGGGCCTCGGGGGACAGCACGCGCGTGGAGGAGTCGAAGGAGAGGTGGATGCCCTGCTCGTCGGAGCTGAAGTTGACGCTCAGCTCGCTCGAACTTCCGGTGTCGGGCTTGCGGATCCAGGAGACGTCCACCCCCGCGAGGTCCGGCAGCGCGGTGGGCAGCATCGCGGAGGAGGAGTTCACCACGAGGTTGAGCACGCTGCCGCCCCGGTCCGCGGCGCCGCCGTGTTCGGCCGCGGCCAGGGCGAGCAGGTCGAGGGTCGAGAAGCCCTGATGGTCGCGCAGCTCCTCGCGCTGCGTGCGCACCTGCTCGAACAACGACAGCGCGGACGGCTGTGCCGCGACGCCCAGCCACAGAGGCAGCAGATTGGTGTGGCAGCCGTACGGAGCTCCGTACGTCCGCGTGTCCACGGTGTGCGCGACCACGACGTCGCGGTCGTCGTCGCCGTAGGCGTGCACGAGGGCGCCGGTGACACCCACCACGAACTGGAGCAGGCTCAGCTCGTGGTGGCGCAGGAACCGGTGGATGTCCTCGGCCTGTTCGCCGGTGAGCGTCTCCTTGACCGCGATCCGGCGGCCGTCCCCGTGGGGCGCCGGGGCCGAGAAGGGCAGCGGCTGGTGCAGCCGGCGGCCCGCGAGCACCGATCGCCAGTAGGCCGAGTCCCGGGCGGCGTCGGACCGGGGCGCCGCGGCGAACGACCTTTCGAGGACCGGGGTTTCGCCCCGCCAGCAGGCGCCGAGGGCGGCAAGGAACGGGGCGTAGCAGCCGCCGTCGAACACCACATGGCTGAAGTCCAGGCGGAGCAGGAGCCGTGTGGCGGAAGCGCGCCAGTAGCGGAAGCGGAAGAGTTCCTGGCCGGTGGGGTCGATGCCGCCGGCGTCGAGGAGGTCGTCCTGCCGCTCGCAGCGCAGCAGCACCCGCCGGGGCACGGGGCGGCTCTTGGCCACCAGGTCCGCGCCGACTTCGGTGAAATAGCTGAGAAGCCGCGGGAATTCGGTGGAGACCACTTCCCGAAGTGCGCCGTCGAGACGGTCGGTGTCCACGTCTCCGGACAGCGCGTACACATAGCCGACGGTAAGTCCCGGGTCATCGGGATTCTGTTGATACCGATTCCACTGAAAGCGCTCGTAGTCGCTTGCCTGACGCTCCGTCATGCTAAAAGACCTTTCAACCGCCCAGGACACCGGAATAATTGGTACACGGCTCCGGCATACCTGCACTCGAATTGCGGTCGACCCCGCAGGACAGCCCGCCGGCGCACCCGTGGCCCCGTGCGGGAATCTCTTGTCACCAGCGTGTACGGGGCCCATTGTGCTGTCGGGTGTTCAACTGCTGCCGAACCGCAATTGGACACCGCCGCCTCAGGTCGACGCCCTCATCGGAGGTTCACACGTGCTGCTCTCGGAAGACGACGTGGCGCTGTTCGCGCGGGTCAGTGGCGACCGGAACGCGCTGCACTGCTCGCCCGACCATGCCCGCCGCACCCCCTTCGGCCGGACCGTCGCCCACGGCGTCCTCGCAGTCCTGGCGACGCTGGACGAACAGGCGGCGGACGACGGGGCGGGCGCCACGGCCGTCGAGGCCGACTTCGGCAACCCGGTGTTCCCCGGGGTGCGTTACCGCTCCGAGGCGCTGGACGAGGCCAGGAACGAGGCCAGGACCGGCCTCGGCTACCGCCTGCTCGACGGAGACCGCACCTGCCTGACCGTACGCGTGCGCCCCGGCACCCCGCCGGACCTGGATCCGCTGCCCGTGCCGCAGGACCGGTCGGCGCCACGGCACGGGATCGAGGACCTGCCGCCGGGCACCGCGGTGTCCGGCGGGTACGGCCCGGAGGGGACCGACGCGCTGCGCGGGCGGTTCCCGGCCGCGGCCCGGCTGCTCGGGCAAACGCCGCTGGCCTGCCTGTTGTGGTCGAGCTATGTGGCCGGGATGCGCCTGCCGGGAGAGAACTGCCTGCTCGGCCGGGTGGCGCTGCGTTTCCTCCCGGTCGCCGCGCGGGGGCCCGCGCGGCTGTCGTACAGCGCCCGCGTCGTCCACACCGACCGGCGCTTCGGACTGGTGTCGATCGTCGGGCAGATCACCGCGGACGGCGCGGTCGTCGCCGAGGCCGAGATCGAGGCCATGGTCCGCACGCCCGCGCCGCCGGCCACCTCGGCCGCACTGGGCGAGCACTTGAGTCCGTCCACCCGGCTGCGGGGCGCATCGGCCGTCGTCGTCGGCGGCAGCCGCGGGCTCGGTGCCGCCCTGTCGCTAGCTCTGGCTTCGCAAGGAGCCGAGGTCTTCGTCGGGCATCGGGACACGCTGCCACCGGCCCTGCGGGCCGAGGCCGAAGGGCTGCCGGGGCAACTGCACTCCGTGCCCGGCGACGCCGCGGACCCGCGCTGGAGCACCGAACTGCGCTCCAGCGTCGAGCGCGAGCACGGCCGGCTCGGCTTCCTGGTGTGCAGCGCGGCCCCACCCCTGCGCACGCTGGGCCTGGCCGCCACCGACCTGGAACGGATGGACGCGTTCCTGACCGGTTCGCTGCGGCTGGTCAGCGCGCCGATGAGCGGGCTGCTCCCGCTCCTGGAGCCGGGGCGGGGCCGATGCCTGGTGATCTCCTCGGCCGCTCTGGACGAACCGCCGCGCGACTGGCCGCACTACGTCGCGGCGAAGTCCGCCGTGGAGGGTCTGGTCCGCTGGGCCGCCCGGCACCGCCCCGGTGTGACGTTCCACCTCGCGCGGCCGGGAATGCTGCGGACCGAGCAGACGAACTCGCCCGGCGCCCGGGAGACGGCCGGGCCGGTGGAACCGGTGGCGGCGCGACTGGTGCGCCAGCTGCTGGAGCCCGCGCCCGCCGACGGAGTCCCGCACCTGATCGGCGAGGAGGAGCTCGTCGGCCCGGTTCCGGCCGGGCGGACGTGAAGAAGGGCCCGGTCTGACGAAGGGGCCCGGTGTGAGGAAGGCCCGGTGCCGAAGTCGGTCACCGGGCCCGGCAGTTGCTCGCGGTCAGCCGCTGTCCCCCAGGGGCGGCTCTCAGACCGCGGAGGTCCTGTCCACGCTCTCCCGTGGCTCCTCACGGGGGGTCGCGGTGCCCGGCCGCACCGCGGCAAACAGCAGGAATCCGAGGAGGACGAAGGCCGCGGCGGAGAAGATGGGCAGCGAGCTGGAGCCGTCGATGATTCCGAACACGACGCCCGACAGGCCCGCGGAGATGGCGGCGATGGCACCGGCCGTGCCCATGACGGAACCTTGGTGGCTGTCGTCCACGGCGGCGGACATCATGCCCACGAGACCGCTGTAGGAGATGCCGTAGGCGGCCGCGCCCACCAGGCACAGGCCGTAGAGCGCGACCCTCGAACCGGTCAGCGCGGTGCCGGCGACGCACACGGTCATCGCCGCCAGGGACCCGGCCACCGCGATCTGCGGCTTGAGGTACTTCATCGAGAGCGGCACCAGGGAAAGGAAGGACGCCGCGAGGCCGACACCGACCATCGAGATGAGGTTGGTGACCGCGCGTTGGTCGAAGCCTTCGTTGGCCGTCAGGTACAGGCCGATGAACTGGAAGAAGGCCGTCCAGCCCAGGGACATGAGCAGAAGCGCCGCGGAGAGCACCCTGACCCCGGCGAAGGTGAAGGACTCCATGAGGTGCTTGACCGGGTTCGGGAAGGTCATGCGTCCCGTCGGCCTGGGAGCCGGCTCCTCCCGGAAGGAGACCAGCAGCACCAGCAGGTTCAGCAGCGTGATGCCGGCCACGAAGATGAAGGGCGTCTTGAGGCTGAACCAGGAGACCAGGGTGGAGTCGCTGAGGTAGCCGCCGATGAGCGGGCCCACCACGTAACCGGTCGAGACGCAGAACATGATCAGGCCGATGGAGTTCACGCGGCGTTCCTTCGGCGTGACGTCCAAGATCGCCGCCTGGGCGACCGGCAGACTACCGGAGAACAGGCCGCCGACCACACGCCCGGCGACGAACAGGGCGACGTCCCGGCTCACCAGCCCCCAGATGGTCAGTGCGTAGCCGAGGGCAAGGCCCAGCAGGCACAGCGTCAGCGTCTTCTTGCGGCGGAAGTGGTCGGACAGCGAGCCGAGCAGCGGCGCGCCGAGGAACATCGCCAGTGAATAGCTGCCGATCGCGACTCCGTAGAACAAGTCGCGGGTGCTGGTTCCGCCACTGCTCAGGACGCCGATATCGGCGTCATAAGAGATGGGAATCAGCACCGGAATGATGAGGCTGACGCTCAAGTTGTCGATCAGGATGATGAAGTAAAGAGGGATGAGACCGGCCAACCCGCTTTTACGCATGGGTAATTCTCCCGTAGATCGGTGGGGGGTACAACGACCGCGGGCGGTATCGTAGCGCACAAACTTCCCTTGCAGCACCCGGACTTGAGCGTGGCTTGAGTGCCGCCTGACCGGCGGGGAGCACGCTGTCCGAAAGAACCTGAACAGGTACGCTGCCGAATCCATCGTTTTCCCCGCACGGTGAAATCCGCCCTGCCTGTTCGCCTTTTCAGCCAAATGCGTTGGCCGGTCACGGCCGAAACGAGGGTGTTCTCCAGATGGAAGCGAACGAACTGAAGGCCATATCCGTGGAAAGCACGGTGCTCGAGGTGTTCCGCGCGATCCTGGGCCTGGACGCGATCGACCCGGATGTCCCCTTCGCCGCGCTGGGCGGGGACTCTATGCGGGCCGTGCGCGTGCTGTCGCGGCTCTGGCGCGAACTGGACGTGGAGCTGCCCGTGCACGCGCTCGGCAACGACACGACCGCCGCCGAACTCGCGGCGGCCATCCGCGCGCACCGGGACGGCCGGGCCGCATGAGCGACGCGAGGAAACCGGGCATCGCCCTGGCCGCGACCTTCACCTCGGACGGGCTCGGGGACGCCATGGCGCGGCGGCTTCGGGATACCGGGCGCGAGGTGATGGCGGCGCCGTACGGGCAGGTCCTGGAGCCGCTGCTGGACCCCGGCAGTGTGCTGCTGGCCCATGCCGGGGTGAATGTCGTGCTGCTGCGGGCCGAGGACCTGTTCCGCGGCGGCGCGGACCCCTCGGCCGGTGACCGGCTCCTGGACGAGCTGCTCTCGGTGCTGTCCGCCGCCCCCAACCGCTCCGCGGCCACCTGGCTGGTGGCCCTGACGCCGCCGTCGCCGGGCGCCCTCGCCGACCCCGCCCGCGCCCGGTGGGTCGAGGCCGCCACGCGGCGGGTCACGGAGACCGTCGCCCCGCTGCCGGGCATGCACCTCGTGGCGCTTGACGACCTCACGGACCGCTACGAGGTGCCGCAGACGCACGACGAGTACGCCGACCGCATCGCTCATCTCCCCTACACCGACGAGTACTTCGACGCGCTGACCGACTGGCTGGTGCGTCTGGCCGGCACGACGTGGCGCAAGCCCCGCAAGGTCGTGGTGCTGGACTGCGACAACACCCTGTGGGCCGGGGTGTGCGGCGAGGACGGTCCGCTCGGGGTGGAGATCGGCCCGGGGCGGCGCGCGGTCCAGGAGTTCATGCGGGACCAGCGAGCGCAGGGAAAGCTGCTGTGCCTGTGCAGCCGCAACGAAGAGGCGGACGTGCGGGCGGTGTTCGCCGAGAACCCCGCCATGGTCCTCACGATGGAGGACGTCACCGCCCACCGGATCGGCTGGCAGCCCAAGGCCCAGTATCTGTACGAGCTGTCCCAGGAGCTGGGGCTCGCGCTCAACTCGTTCGTCTTCGTGGACGACGACGCCGTGGAATGCGCCTCGGTGCGGGCGGCGTTGCCCGAGGTCGCCGTGGTGGAGCTGACCCGGGACGCGGACGCGGCACCTCGGCAGCTGGCCCACGAGACCGCCTTCGACCAGCTCACGGTGACCGACGAGGACCGGCTGCGGGCCGACTGGTACCGGGCCGAACCGGAGCGCCGGGCCCTGGAGCAGTCGCTCGTGGACTACGAGGAGTTCCTGGCCCGCTGCGCCATCGAGGTCTCGATGGAGGCGCTGACGGACTCCGCCCTGGACCGGGCGGCCCAACTGACCACCCGCACCACGCAGTTCACCCTGGCGGGCACCGCCTTCACGGTGCCGGAGCTGCGGCGGCTGCTCGACGGCGGCGGCCGCGGCTGGACGGTGCGGGTCCGCGACGTCTTCGGCGACTACGGCACCGTCGGTCTCGTCCTCGCCCAGGCCGACGGTGACGTGCTGAACGTCCCGGTCTTCCTGCTCAGCTGCCGGGTCCTCAACCGCCGGGTGGAGAGCCGGATGCTGCGGATGCTCGGCGCCGAGGCCGCGGCGGCCGGCTGTCGCACCCTTCGGCTGCCGTACCGGCCCACCCCGCGCAACGCGCCCGCGCGCCATTTCCTCAAGGAGATCTCCGGCGGCGTCATCGGCGCCGATGACGACCCCGGCGTCATCGCCGTCCGGGTCGCCGACTGGGCCGACGCGCCCGCGGTGGCCGCGCCGTAGCCGCGCCCTACCGGTCGGACCACACCACACGCGGCCGGCGATCCAGCCGGCCCCACACAGGAACGAGGGAAACTCCATGAAACCCAGTACGGGACGACGGCCCATACATGGCCGAAGGCTGTGGGGGCGGCTGTCCGTCGCCGCGGCCGGCTGCGCCGCCCTCATGCTGGCCACCGTCGCGTCCGCCGACACCGGCGCCCCCGCAGCCGGCCACGCCAAGCCCGCCAAGGCCCCGAGCGTCCCCGTGAAGCCCGAGTGGGTCAGCGCGGGCCAGAACAACCACAACACCCGCCATGCCGCCACCGAGCGCACCATCGGCACGAAGAACGTGGGCAAGCTGGCGCCGAAGTGGACCTTCACCACCGACGGTGACGTCTCCGCCACCCCCACCGTCGTGGGCGGCACGGTCTACGTGCCGGACTGGGGCGGCAAGCTGTGGGCCATCAACGCCGACAGCGGCAAGAAGGTCTGGTCGCGCAGCATCACCAGTTACGACGGCGTCGAGGGGCACATGTCCCGCACCAGCCCCGCGTACTGGAAGGGCGACCTGTTCATCGGCACCGGCACGCTGACGACGACGTCGTTGAAGAGCGCGTACGTCATCTCCGTCGACGCCAAGACCGGCGACAAGAAGTGGATGACCAAGGTCGACGCCGACCCGACGACCGTCATCACCTCCTCCCCCACCGTGGACAACGGGGTCATCTACGTGGGGACGTCCTCCAAGGCGTCGACCCTGCACGACAAGCCGAAGTTCCGCGGCGCCGTCCTGGCGATCGACGCCCGCACCGGCAAGATCCTGTGGAAGACCCACACCATCCCCAAGGGCTACACCGGCGCCGCCGTGTGGGGCAGCCAGCCCGTGGTCGACCACAAGACCGGCCTGGTGTTCGTGGGCACGGGCAACAACTACACCTCGCCGGAAGGCGTCTGCCTCAACCCGAAGCAGACCGACTGCACCCCGCCGTCCAAGGACAACCACTTCGACAGCGTGATCGCCCTGGACCTGAAGACCGGCAAGATCAAGTGGGCCCATCACACACTGACGGCCGACACCTGGATGATGTACATGCAGAACCAGGCCCCGGACTTCGACTTCGGCTCCGCTCCCAACCTCTACACCACCAAGATCGACGGCAAGCCGAAGGATCTGCTCGGCATAGGCCAGAAGAGCGGCGTCTACTACGCCCTCGAACCGGCCACCGGCAAGGTCGTGTGGGAGACGCAGGTCGGCCCGGGCGGTGCGCTCGGCGGCATCCAGTGGGGCAGCGCCACCGACGGGAAGCGCATCTACGTCGGCATCGGCAACGGTGATCACCTGCCCTGGACCATCAAGGCGGCCGACGGCACCAAGTCCACGGTCGAGAGCGGGTTCTTCGCGGCGGTCGACGCCGCCACCGGCGAGATCGAGTGGCAGACCGCCGACCCGCAGGGCAAGGAGGGCAAGTGGCTTGACAGCTCCTTCATCACCAGCGCCAACGGCGTCATGTACGCGGGCTCATCGGCGCCCAGCGGTACCAACATGTACGCGCTGAACGGAGAGACCGGCAAGATCCTCTGGGACCACGCCAGCGGCGGTTCCGTCTGGGGCGGGGCGGCCGTGGTCGACGGCAGCGTCTACTGGGGCTCCGGCTACTACATCTCCAATGTGGGCGAAGGCCTGAGCGGCCACAACAACAAGCTCTACCGCTTCACCCTCGACGGCCGCTGACGCAGTCCGTCGCGACCGTCACCACCACGCGAAACGGCCCGGGCAGTTCTGCCCGGGCCGTTACGCGTCGTCGTCTCCTCAGGTCTCCTCAGGCCGCCGCCGACAGCTCCTGGCGCAGCGGCTTCCACCACTGCGGGTTGTCGCGGTACCAGTCGCCCGTCCGGGCCAGGCCGCCCGGGAAGGGGACGCGGGGGGCCCGGGTGGCCCGCGACGTCGGCGAGGTTGGCGGGGTTGCCCGCGTAGGTGAGTTTGTCCAGGGCCGTGATCCGCACGTCGCCGGGGTCGCCGTACGCTCCGGCGAGCGCGTGGCGCACATAGGTGGACCCGATGAATCCGGCGGCGCCGGTGACGAGCAATCACACGGGGCTTCCCTTTCTCAGGTGGCGGTCGCGTGGGCAGGGGCGGCGTGCGACGTACGTCGTCCCAGGTCCGTCATGACGGCCCGGGCCACCTCGGTGACGCGGTCCTGCAGATAGAAGTGACCCCCGGGGAAGACCCGCGAGCGACCGGGGACGACCGAAAGGCGCAGCCAGTCGGTCACGTCCCCGGGCGCGCACAGGGGATCCTCGGTGCCGGCCATCGCCGTGACCGGGCAGCGCAGGCCAGGCCCGTCCCGCCAGGTGTAGGACCGCAGGGCCTGGTAGTCGGCGCGCAGCGCGGGCAGCGCCAGGGTCTGCACCTCGGGGTCGTCGAGCGCGTCGCCGCCGAGCCTGCGTACCTCGGCCAACAGCGCGGCGTCGTCGGCCAGTTGATCAGTCGGCCCGGGCCCGGTCGTGGGCGCGCAGCGGGCGGACACGAAGAGCCGGTGCGGGGTGGCACCGGCGCGGTCCAGGCGCCGGGCCGTCTCGTAGGCGACGAGCGCCCCGAGGCTGTGGCCGAACAGGGCGTACGGTGCCCCGCCGGGTGAGGCGAGCAGTGCCTGGGCGGTCCGGTCGGCCAGCTCGCTCAGCCGCGGCAGCGGCGGTTCGTGCCGCCGGTCCTGCCGTCCCGGGTACTGCACCGCCAGTACCTCCACTTGCGGGCCCAGGGCACGGGCGAACGAGTGGAAGCTGCTCGCGCCACCGCCGGCGTGCGGGAAGCAGACGAGCCGCAGCGCCCCCTCGGTCGCCAGTCCGAACCGCCGCAGCCAGCTCTCCGCCAGGGGGCCATGGGAGGTCACGCGCCCAGCCTCACGGGGAGGCTGTCGATGCCGCGCAGGAAGGACCGGCGCCAGCTCACCTGCTCCGGCTCGATGGCCAGGGCAAGGTCGGGGAAGCGCCGCAGCAGGGCGCGCAGCGCGATCTCGCCCTCCAGGCGGGCCAGCGGGCCGCCCACGCAGAAGTGGATGCCGTGGCCGAAGGACAGGTGCCCGGTGGTGTCGCGTGAGACGTCGAACCGCTCGGGGTCGGGGAACTTGCGGGGGTCGCGGTTGGCGGCGGCGCCCGAGATGAGCACGGTGCTGTGCGCCGGGATGTGGACGCCGCCGATCTCGACGTCCTCCAGCGAGCCGCGCGTGGTGATCTCGGCGGGACCCAGGAAGCGCAGGGCCTCGTCCACGGCGTTCGGCAGGACGGCCGGGTCCCGGCGGACCTTGGCGAGCTCCCCGGGGTGGGTGAGGAGCAGGTAGGTGGCCATGGCGATGAGGCTGACCGAGGTCTCGAAGCCCGCGATGAGCAGGATCAGGACCACGGAGGCGAGTTCGTCGTTGCTCAGCCGGTCCTGGTCCTCCTCGTGGACGTTGATCAGCGCCGAGAGGAGGTCGGGGCCGGGGTCGGCACGCCGCCGGTCGATCAGGTCGAGGATGAAGCCGACCAGGGCGCGGGCCGCCTGCTCGCGCTGCTCGACGCGGTCGGCGTCGATGACCAGGAACTCGTTGCTCCAGCGGCCGAAGTCGCCCTGGTAGCGCTCCTCGACGCCCAGCAGCTCACTGATCACGGTGATCGGCAGCGGGTAGGCGAAGCGCTCGACGAGGTCGGCCTCGTCCTGGCCGGTGAGGCCGTCGAGCAGCTGCTCGGCGAGCTCCTCGATCCGGGTGCGCATCGACTCCACGCGGCGTGCCGTGAACTCCCGGGCGACGAGCCTGCGCAGGCGGGTGTGGGCCGGCGGGTCGTTGCTGCCCATGTTGTTGGCGAAGTAGGGCCGGACGTTCTCGGGTATGCCATGGTAGGTCGGCAGTTCCACCTCGGGCGGCTGCTTCTTCTGGTCGTTGCTCAGCCGCAGGTCGCCGAGGGCGGCCTTGGCCTCGGCGTGACGGGTGATCAGGTACGCTTCTCGGCCGATGAAGCTGACCTTGCTCACCGGCCCCTGCTCACGCAGCGCGGCGTAGGTCTCGTACTGGTCGATGTGGAAGAGGTCGCTGTCCAGACTGGGGACGGCGGTCGAGGTGTCGATCGGCACGGGGGCCCTTTCCCTCGGAGGTGTGTCCGGTGCCCGGTCAGGCAGTCACGGTGGTGAGCGTCGGCATGGGGAAGACGAGCGTGCCGCCGCTGTTCAGGTACGCCTGCTCGCGCTCGACGAAGCCGGCGCGGTGGATCCAGGGCAGGACGAGGAGCTGGTCGGGGCGCCGGGACCTGGCCTCCTCCTCGGAGACGATCGGGATCCCGCTGCCGGGGGTGAAGCGGCCGGCCTTCTCCTCGCTGACCTCGCCGATGCAGGGCAGGTCCTCGGGGCCGATGCCGCAGTACTGCAGGGTCACGTTGCCCTTGGTCGACGCGCCGTACCCGAAGGTGACCAGGCCGGCCGCGCGGGAGTCGTCGAGGAACCCCCGCAGATCGGCGCGCTGTTGGTGCACCCTGCGGGCGAACGCCTCGTAGGGTGCCATGGTGTCGAGGCCCGCGGCGGCCTCGCGTTCGCGCAGCGCGACCAGGGAGCCCTCGTCGCGCGGGTGGCGGCCGGGATTCTTGGCCAGGGTGACGTAGAGGCTGCCGCCGTAGACGTCGGTGACCTCGGCCTTCAGGACGGTGAAGCCCACCTTCTGGGCCATCCACTCGATCTGCTGGAAGCCGTAGTACTCCAGGTGCTCGTGGCACACGACGTCGTACGCGTTGGCGTCGAGCATGGCCGGCATGTAGCTCTGCTCGGTCATCCACACGCCGTCGTCGTCGAGGATCGCGTGGATGTCCTGCATGAACTGCAGGGGGTCCGGGATGTCGTAGAACATGCCGGTCGTCGTGACGACCTTGGCGCGCTGCTTGCCGTACCGCTCGGTGAACGCCTCGCGGGTGAAGAACTCGGCGACCAGTTCGGCGGGCGGGTAGTGCTCGCGGAACTTCTCGCCCGAGGGGTCGATGCCCACCAGGCGCAGCCCCTCGACGGGGTACTGGTGCAACAGCGTGCCGTCGTTGCTGCCGATGTCGACGACGATGTCGCCCGCCTTGAGGCCGGTCAGTTCGGCGGCCGCGACGGCCTTGCCGCGCAGGTGGTTCACCATGAAGGGCCGGATGCCCGGGCGGTAGCCGTAGCCCTCGCCGTACATTAGGCCGAGGTCCGGGGTGTGCCGCAGCTGCAGGAGGCCGCAGCCGGCGGGCGAGCACTTCACCAGCTCCAGCGGTACCGAGGGCACCTTCTCGTCGAGACTCTTGGGAAAGACGCAGGTCAAAGCCTGATCTCCCAGGTCGAGCACCGGAAGCAGTTCGTGATTGCCGCAGACACGGCACTGAGTGATGATCATCGTCTGCCCGTTTCAGTCCGTGGTGACCGTGGCGAGGAGGTAGCCGTAGGACTTGGGGACCCGCACGCCGTCCACCATCCGCTCGAACTCCTCGGGGCCGGTCATCTGGATGACGTCGTCCTTGCGCGCGAGCAGGGCGGCGGCGATGCTCTCCCGGACCGCCTGGGGGGCCAGGGTGTTGGCCGTGACGTCGGTGAACTCCTTGACGACGAGTCCGGCCTGTTCGATGACGGCCCGGTAGTCGTCCATCTCCGGGCTCGTGATGATGTCCTGGAACGTCAGCTCCGTGTCGGGCTGGCTGAACATGTCGGCGAGGACGAGGGTCGAGCCCGGGCGCAGCACGCGCTTGATCTCGCGCAGGACCTTCTCCTTGTCCGGCATGTGGATCAGCGACTCGAAGGCCCAGGCGCCGTCGAACGACGCGTCCGGGAAGGGGAGTTCGGCCGCGTCGGCGTGCTGGAAGGTCACCCGGTCGGCAAGGCCCCGCTCGCGCGCCCGCTCGCCGGCGCGGCCGATCTGGTACGAGCTGATGGAGATGCCGACGACCTCGACGTCGGCCGCGCCGGCGAGCCGGAAGGCCGGCTGTCCGACGCCGCAACCCACGTCCAGGATGCGCTGGCCCGGCCGCGGGGCCAGACGCGCGATCAGCTGGTCGGTGAGCTGGTCGGTGGCCTTCTCGATGGGGGCGTCGTCGGCGTCGTCGAGCCAGTAGCCGACGTGGAGGTTGTCGCCCCAGATGTCCCTGAACGTCTCGGTGAAGTTGTCGTAGAAGTCGACGACCTTGTCCTCGACCGTCTCCTCGTTCGCCTGCGCTCCAAAAGTCATACGATCCGTCCTTCGTGTGTGGTGGTCGTGTCGTGGTCGCGGTGGTGGAAGCCGGGCGGGCGGTCCTCAGCCGGCCCAGGCCTCGGGCCCCGGGCCGCCCCGGCCGACCGGCGGGAAGATCCGGTCGAGCTCCGCGAGTTGGTCGTCGTCGAGGCGCAGGCGGGTTGCGCGCAGCGCCGAGTCGATGTGCTCGACGGTGCGCGGTCCGATGACGGCGCCGGTGATGCCCGGCCGGGACAGCACCCAGGAGAGGCCTGCCTCCGCGGGGTGGTGGCCGATACGGCGGCAGAACTCCTCGTACTCCTCGATGGCGGGGCGCAGCGCGGGCAGGAGCGTCTGGGCCCGTCCCTGGGCGGACTTGACGGCGGTGCCGGAGTTCAGCTTGTCCAGTACGCCGCTGAGGAGGCCGCCGTGCAGCGGCGACCAGGCGAGGGTCGCCAGGCCGTGGTGGTGTGCGGCCGGCAGGACCTCCAGTTCGGCGTGGCGGGCCGCCAGGTTGTACAGGCACTGTTCGGAGGCCAGGCCCAGCGTGTTGCGGCGGCGGGCGCTCGCCTGCGCCTCGGAGATGTGCCACCCGGCGAAGTTGGAGGAGCCGACGTAGAGGACCTTTCCACTGCTCACCAGGTGGTCCATGGCCTGCCACACCTCGTCCCACGGTGCGGCGCGGTCGATGCGGTGCATCTGGTAGAGGTCGATGCGCTCCACGCCCAGACGCCGCAGGGACTGTTCGCAGGCGGTGACGATGTGACGGGCGGACAGGCCGCCGTCGTTGACCCGCTCGCTCATCTCGCCGCCGACCTTTGTCGCGAGAACGACGTTGTCCCGGCGGCCGCCTTTCTGGGCGAGCCAGCGCCCGACCAGTTCCTCGGTGTGCCCCTTGTGCACCCGCCAGCCGTAGATGTCGGCGGTGTCCACGCAGTTGATACCGCGGTCAAGCGCCTCGTCCATCAGCCTCAGGGCGTCGTCGTCCTCGACGCGGCCGCTGAAGTTGACGGTGCCGAGCCACAGCCGGCTCACCCGGGTGGCGAGGCGGCCGAGCCGTACGTACGGCTCCGGCTCCGGCTGCGGGGCTTCGTTCTCCGTCACGGCCTCTGTCACGGCCGCTTCCCCTCGGCGGGCCGGTCGGCCCGGACGCTCGCGCTGAGCGGGAGGTCGTCCGAGGAGGAGCCGATGAGGACGCGGCGCTGGCCACCGGCGAGCTTCCAGCCGTCGGCCGACGTGTCCCAGTACTGGACGGCGCGTTCGGCGACGTGGATGCGCACGCGGCGGGACTCCCCGGCCTTCAGCTCCACCTTCTGGTAACCGGCCAACGCCTTGTCCGCCTGGTCGAGTGAGAGCTTCGGGCTGGGGCCGAGGTAGACCTGGACCACGTCGCTGCCCGCCCTCTTGCCGGTGTTGCGCACCGTCACCTCGACGTCGAGGCCGTCGGCCGTGCGCTTCACCGCCTGCTTCTCGTAGGCGAACGACGTGTAGGACAGGCCGTGGCCGAACGGGAAGAGCGGCTCGACGCCCTCGTGGTCGTACCACCGGTACCCGGTGTAGATGCCTTCGGACTGCCGCACGACGCCGTCGACTCCGGGGTAGCGCTCGGGGTCGCCGCCGACCGGGGTCGCCTTCTCGGAGGCGGGGAAGGTCTGGCTGAGCCGGCCACCCGGTTCGGCGTCGCCGAACAGCAGGTCGGCGGTTGCCTCCGCCCCGGCCTGTCCGGGGTACCACATGTCGAGGACCGCCCGGGTCTTGTCGAGCCAGGGCATGGTGATGGACGACCCGGTGTTCAGCACGACGATCGTGCGGGGGTTGACGGCCGTGACGGCCTCGATCAGCTGGTCCTGACGGCCGGGCAGGGAAAGGGAGGTGCGGTCGCTGCCCTCGGCGCCGTCGTCGTAGGCGAAGACCACCGCGGTGGAGGCCTTGCGCGCGGTGGCGACGGCCTGGTCGATCGCGTCCTGGGCCTTGGCCGGGGTCACCCAGCGCAGGTCAAGGGTCATCGGCTTGCCGACGACCGCGCCGCCGCTGATCTTGATGGTGTGCGTGCCGGCGGTCAGCTTCAGCGGGACGCTGGTGAGCTTGCCGAACACCTCGCCGACGCTGATCGGTGCGCCGTCGTCGATCTGGATGGCGCCGTTGCCGCCGGTGACGCGGGCCGCGATGCGGTAGAGCCCGTCCTTCGCCACCGTCAGCTTGCCGTCGTAGATGACGCCGCTTTCGGCGGGATCCAGGACCTTGCCCGAGGTGAAGTCGGGCTCCAGGGCGGAGGCCGGGATCGGCTCGCCCTCCAGGGTCTCGCCCTCGGCGTAGGAGACGTGCGCGTCGGCGCCGAGCTTCTTGGTGATGGTGTCCAGCGGCGGGGTGGCCACGTCGGGGACGATGTAGGAGCTGCCGAGGCCCGTCACCTTGGGGTCCTTGGCCGACGGGCCGATCACCGCGACGTCGTCCGTCGTGGCCGGGTCGAGGGGCAGCGTCCGGTCCTCGTTGCGCAGCAGCACCGCGCCAGACTCTGCGACCTTCTCGGCCACCTTGGTGCCGCCCGCGACATCGCGCTCGGGCCGCGGCGCCGGGTTCTCGTCGAGGAGGCCGAAGCGCTCCATCTGTCCGACGATCCGGCTCACCGCGCGGTCGAGGACCGCCATGGGGACGGTGCCGTCCGTGACGGCCTTCTTGAGCGTGTCACCGAAGTACTTGCCGCCGGGGACCTCGCCGCCGGGCGGGATGGCGACGGTCGAGTCGATGCCCAGCTCCTGGTCGAGCCCCTTGGTGATGGCGTCCGTGCTCTGCGTGGCCATCCAGTCGGAGGTGACCCAGCCCTTGAAGTCCAGCTGCTCGCGGAGGATGTCGTTGAGCAAGTGCCCGTTGCCGCAGGCCGCTTCGCCGTTGACCTTGGGGTAGGCGCACATCACCGAGGCGGCACCGGCCTTGACCGCGGCCTCGAAGCCGGGGATCTCCGTCTCCTGCAGGGTGCGTTCGTCCACCTTGACGTCGACACCCATGCGGTTGTTCTCCTGGGTGTTGGAGGCGTAGTGCTTGACCGTCGCCATCAGGCCCTGGCTCTGGATGCCCCCGACCTCGGCGGCCGCCGTGCGTGCGGTGAGGAGCGGGTCCTCGCTGAACGTCTCGAAGTTCCGCCCTGCCTGCGGCACCCGGATGCTGTTCACCATCGGGGCGTAGATCACGTCAACGCCGAAGGCCCGGCCCTCGCGGCCCAGGACCTGTCCGTACTGCTTGGCGAGCCCGTCGTCGAAGGACGAGGCGAGGCTGACGGGGGCGGGCATCGCGATCGACGGCCGGTGGATCGTTGCCCCCGCGGGCCCGTCGGTGGCACGCACCTGCGGAATGCCAAGGCGGGGTACGCCCGGCAGATAGACCAGGGCCGTCGGGTCCGTGGTGGAGTAGTCCCAGTGCACGAACGAGAGTTTCTCGTCCAGCGTCATCTGCGCGACGAGTCGGTCGGTACCGCTTTCCATACGGCCGGGAGCCGCCGGCGCGGCCCCCAGGTTCAGCAGCGCCAGAACCGTCAGAAATACGGAGGGCACCCATATTCGTCTTTTCATTTCCCTCTCCCCGTCATGTGGTGTCTCCGTATCCATAAAGTTGCGACGGCGGCGACGCTAGCGAGATCGCCGTGCGCCCCACAAGAAGCCTCGTCCCCAACTCAAGTCCTGCACTAGCGAGTTACTAATCCGCGGTGAGGTCCGGGTATTTCGGGCGCGGCCTTTTGTGCCCGGCTCTTACGCCCTGCGCGCCGCGGTCATCCTCTCCAGCACACGGACGACTTCCGTCGGCGCGGGCTCGGACAGGATCTCGTCCCGTACTTTCGCGGCGCCCTCACGGAATGCGGGGTCCTCCAGGACGCGGATGACGCTTTCCCTGAATCGGTCGACCGTCAGTTCCCCGACAGGCAACGACACTGCCATGCCCGCTTCGGCGGCCATCCGGCCCCGTTCGTCCGTGTCCCATCCATGGGGCAGCAGCACCTGGGGCACGCCGTGCACCGCCGCGGTGTGCCAGGTGCCGGGACCGCCGTGGTGGGCGATCGCGTCGCAGGTGGGCAGCAGGGCGTGCATCGGCACGAAGTCGACGGTGCGGACGTTGTCCGGGACGCGCGCGACCGATTCCAGCTGGTGGGCGTCGAGCGTGGCGACGAACTCGGCGTCGATGTCGGCGACGGCCTCCAGCATCTCGTCGGTGGCGATGGCCTCCACCCCGCTGTCGCGGCCCCCGACGCCGAGCGTGAGGCACACCCGGCGCCTGGACGGCGGCTTCTGCAGCCAGTCCGGTACGACGGCGGGGCCGTTGTAGTCGACGTAGCGCATGCCCACGGTCGGCAGGCCCAGGTCGAGGCGCATGCTGGGCGGGACGGGGTCGATGGTCCACTGGCCGACGGCCATCTCCTCGTCGAAACCCGGCTCGGGCCGCACCCCGTGGCGGTCCAGGGTCCATTCGATCCACTCCGCGAAGGGGTCCTCGCGGTGCTCGGGCTCCTGCCGGCCGAGCAGGTCCAGAAAGGCGCGGCGGGATTTCGTGGTGATGTCCGGGCCCCACAGCAGCCGGGCGTGGGCCGCGCCGGTCACCTTGGCCGCGATCGGGGCGGCAAAGGTCAGCGGTTCCCATATCAGCAGGTCCGGCTGCCAGGTGCGGCAGAAGTCGACCATCCCGTCGATCAGTGAGTCGGGGGTCATCAGCGCGAAGAGGTTGGGCGTCAGGGCGGTCTGCATGCCCAGCAGGTGGTCCCAGCCCGCGTTCGCCAGAGTGCCGTCGGCGAAGTCCAGGGACCGCACGTACTTGATCATGTCTTCGCCGACCGCGCTCATGTGCCCGACGAGGTCCACGTCCTGGCCCACGGGCACCGCTGTCAGCCCGGCGGCGGTGGTGATCTCGGTCAGCCCCGGTGATCCGACGACCCGTACCTCGTGTCCGGCGGCGCGACAGGCCCAGGCGAGCGGAACGAGCGGGTAGAAGTGGGTCTTGCTCGTCATAGCGGAGAAGACGATTCTCATCGGAAGTCCTTAGATCTCGACCGGGCACCGGCTGATGCCCCGCAGTACGGGCGAACGGCGGCGGTGGACCACAGGGCCCGTCAGTGCCGTGCCGGGCAGCACATCGGCGAGGGCGCGCAGGGCCGCGGCCGCGTGCCGGGCGGCGAACTCGTCCAGTCCGTCGGGGTGGCCCAGGCCCGAGGTCAGGGCCGGGGGTGCGGCCGCGCGGTCCACGTCGAACCGGTCGGGGTCGGCGAACACCTGGGGGTCGCGGTTGGCCGCCGCGACAGCCACCACCACCTCATCGCCCTCCGCGACCGCCATCCCCCCGACCGTCTGTCCGGCGGTGGCGTGGCGGACTTCGAGATGGATGGGGGGCGCGGTGCGCAGCGTCTCGGCCACGATGCGGTCCGCCAGGTCCGGGTCGTCGGCGAGGCGGCCGGCCAGTCCCGGGGTGCGGAGGGTGGCGAGCACGGCGTTGGTCACCGTGTTGGCCGCCATCTCGCAGCCGGCGGCCGCCCAGACGCCCTCGGCGCCCGCCTGTTGACGCACGTCGGCCAGCGCGGCCACGGTCCGTTCGGTCACGGCCAGCGGCTGCGGGGTAAGCCGGGCGTCCAATGCCGGGGCGCTGGAGCGCAGCAGGGCGGCGACGCGCCGCGCGTCCTCGCCGGTCAGGCCGAGGCGCGCGGTGACGCCGCGGGCCGGTGTCTCGCGCGCCAGGTCCCGCAGCAGATCGAAGCGCGCCCCCGCCTCCGCCGCCACCTGCCGGTGCTCCAGGACCAGTTCGTCGACTGCCGCGGGCGGCGACCCCGCGGCCGGCCGCGCGTCCAGGAAGGGCCGCGCCCAGTCCGCGGCCGCCTCGCCCGCGGCCCGGGTGAACCCCGGGCCGCGCAGTACCTGAGCGGCGGCGGCGTACCGGGTGACGACCCAGGCCCCGCAGCGGCTGCGGAAAAGCCCGTCGGAGGCCGAACGGATCTGCTCGTACCAGCGGCCCGGTGTGTCGTCCTGCCCGCACAGGAGCATCGCGTACGGGTCGCCGTTCACGCCGAAGGCCCAGTACCAGCCGCGGGCCATCTGGAGCCGGCTGCCGAGCCGGCTTCGGTCTGTGGTTGTCATGCCAGGTTCCCTGTCCATGTGTGGATGCGGTCGGCGACGGCCCCGGCGTGCTCCTGCACCATCGAGAAGTGGTTGCCGGGCACGTCCGCGCAGTCGTGCGGGAACGGCCACGTGGACTGCCAGGTCTCGTCCTCGGGCCACTGCCCCAGCGCCTCGGTGGCGCGGACGAGCAGCGTCGGTACGCCGAGGTCCCGCGGCCGCCAGACGCGGGTGAAGCGGTGGTACGCACCCAGCGCGGTGAGCCGGGTGTCGTCCACCCGCACTCCTTCGCGGCCGAACATCGTGTCGGTCAGCTCGGTGAGCCAGCCGTGCACCGCCTGCTGGCGTCCGGGCGGATAGACGTCGATCAGGGCGATGCCCTGCGGCGGGCGGCCCCGGTCGGCGAGTTCGGCGCCCAGGGCGTACGCCATCAGAGCGCCCGCAGAGTGGCCGACGAGCACGAACGGGCCGTCCGCCGATTTCAGGACGGCGTCCGCCTGGACGCCGAGGACCGCCGCCATCGACGCGGGCAACTGCTCGCCCGGCTCGTAGCCCGGCTGCGGCAGCGCGCACACCGGCAGCCTGCCCTTGAGGGCGGCGGCGATCCGGAGGAATTCGTGCGGTCCCGCCACGGGTGCCGTACCGGCACAGCAGATCACCCGGAGCTGTCCCGGACCGGCCGCCAGGTCCACGAGGTCGACCGGGGCGGCCAGGTCCTCGGGAGCCTCGAACCGGTCCCGGTGGCCGGCCAGTTCACCGAGCAGCTCCAGGTAGGAGTCCAAGCGTCCTTCCTGTACGGACCGCTCGTAGAGGGTGCGCAGCATGCCGCCGTCGGCGGTGGCCGGGGCCTGCGGTGTTCCGGACGTGAGCAGGGGCCGCAGGTGGGCCGCGACGTCGGTGACGGAGGGGTGGTCGAACACCAGGGTGGTGGGCAGAGCCAGACCGGTGGCCTCCTGGAGCCGGTTACGCAGCCCCACCGCCGTCAGGGAGTCGAACCCCAGCTCGGTGAAGAGCTGGTGGGGTTCCACCGCCTCCGGGTCCGGGTGGCCGAGCACGGCCGCCACCTGTGCGCGGACCCACGTGGCGAGCGTCGCCTCGGCCTCGTCGGCGGGCAGGCCGGACAGCCGTTCTTTCCAGGTGGGGCCGTGTCCGGGCCCGTCCTCTGCGTACGCGGCGGGCGCCTGCCGGACGGCGTCGGGCAGGTCCTCGATGAGCGGGCGCGGGCGGGCGGCGGTGAAACCGACGGCGAACCGGTTCCAGTCGACGTCCGCGATCGATATGCAGATGTCCCGCTGGTCCAGGGCCTGTTGGAGGGCCCGGACCGCCTTGTCGGGCGCCATCGGGCGCAGCCCGCGGCGGATCAGCCCGGGCAGGTCGGCGTCGGCCATGCCGCCGTCCGCCCAGGCCCCCCAGGCGATGCTGGTGGCGGCCTTCCCCCGGGCCCGCCGCCGGTGCGCGAGGGCGTCGAGGTGGGCGTTGCCCGCGGCGTAGGCGCCGAGCAGGCCGCTGCCCCAGACCCCCGCGTTGGAGGAGAAGAGCACGAACGTCTCGGCGTCCGGGCAGAGTTCGTCCAGGAGCCGGGCGCCGACTGTCTTCGCCCGGGTCACGCGCGCCAACTCCTCCGGGTCGAGGTCGGCAACCGCCCGGCCGTCGGGGACGCCGGCCAGGTGCATCACCGTCCCGATCCGCTCCCCCTGGCGCTCCAGTCCCTCGATCAGTTCCGTCAGCCGGCCGCGGTCGGTGACGTCGCAGGCCGCGAAGGTCACCCGGGCGCCCAGGGCGGTCAGTTCCGCCTCGAGCTCCGCGCTGTGCGGTGCCTGTCCGCCCGACCTGCCGACCAGCACCAGGTGGTCGGTCCCGGTGCCGGCGAGGTGCCGGGCGACGTGCCCGCCGAGGGTGCCGGTGCCGCCCGTGACCAGCGCCGTGCCGGTGGCCCGCCACGGGGTCGCGCCGGGCGCGAGGGGGGCTCTGACGAGGCGCCGGACGTGGCAGCCGGTCTCGCGCAGCGCGATCTGGTCCTCGTCGCCCGCGTCCGCGAGGCAGGCGGTGAGCCGGTGCAGTACGGGCTCGGTGAGCTGCTCGGGCAGGTCGAGCAGGCCGCCCCAGCGCTCGGGGGCCTCCAGGCCCATCACCCGTCCGATCCCCCAGACCATGGCGTGCGCCGGGTCGGCCGGTTCGGCCTCGTCGACCGCCACGGCCCCGCGCGTCACCAGCCACAGGGGCGCGCCGACATCCGCGTCGCCGAGCGCCTGGTGGAGGGCGAGGGTGGCAGTGACGGCCCGCAGGTCGTCGTCCTCCTCCGCCTCCAGGGCGAGCAGCGAGATCACCGCTGTGATCTGCGGCGCCGACTCCCGCAACTCCTGTGTGAGTCCGGCCCGTTGGGCCGCCACGGCGTCGGTCGTGAGTCGCAGCACCGTGCCGCCGGCCTCCTCGACGGCCCGGACCACGGTGTCCTGCCGCGGGTCGGTGCCGGAGCCGACGACCAGGTACCGGCCGGTGAGCGGGGCCGCGGCCGGGGAGAAGGGCCGCCACTCGACGCGGTGGCGCCAGTCGGCCACCCGGTCGGGTATCTCGGGCGCCAGCCAGTAACGCTTGTGCTCGAAGGGGTAGTTGGGCAGCGGCACGGGTGCACGGTCCGGGAAGACAGCAGCCCAGTCGACGGGCACCCCGCCCGCGTGGGCGCGGCCGAGTTCGCGCACGAAGTGCCGGCTCCCCGCGTCCCGGTGGAGGCTGCCCAGGACCAGCGCCCCGCTCCCGGAGCGCTCGGCGGTCTCCTGGACGCTGGTGGTGAGCACCGGATGCGGGCTCACCTCGACGAAGGTGTCGTAGCCGTCGGCGAGGGCGGCGTCGATCGCCTCCTCGAAGCGGACCGGGGAGCGGAGGTTGTCGTACCAGTACGCGGCGTCCATGACGCCGGTGTCGCAGCGTGCGCCGCGCAGCGTGGAGTAGAGCGGCGTCCCGGACGGCCGCGCGGTCACGCCGGCCAGGTCGGTGAGGACGCGCTCGCGGACCCGCTCCATGTGGGGCGTGTGCGAGGCGTAGTCGACGGGGATGCGCCGGGCGCGGATGCCGTCGGCGGCGCAGCGCTCCTCGAACGCGGTCAGCGCTTCGGGGTCACCGGCCACCACGACCGAGGCCGGGGAGTTTACCGCGGCGACGCTGATGCGCTCGGGCCAGTCGGCGATCAGTTCCCGCGCTCGGTCCTCGGACAGCGAGACAAAGGTCATGGCGCCGTGGCCGCGCAGGTCGGCCAGAGCGCGGGCGCGCAGGGCCACCACCCGCGCCGCGTCCCGCAACGACAACGCCCCCGCGACACAGGCCGCCGCGATCTCCCCCTGGGAGTGCCCCACCACCGCATCCGGCTCCACACCACACGCCCGCCACAACCGCGCCAACGACACCATCACCGCGAACAACACCGGCTGCACCACATCGACCCGCTCCAAGGACGGCGCACCCTCGACACCACGGACCACATCCACCACCGAGAAACCCCCCACCTCCGCCAGCGCCGCGTCACACTCCCCCAACGCCTCGGCGAAGACCGGCACCTCCAACAGCCCACGCCCCATCCCCACCCACTGCGAACCCTGACCCGGAAACACCCACACCACACGACGCCCCCCACCACCCACACCGGTGAGGAGGTCGGGGGCCGGCAGCCCTTCCTGGAGTCGTTCCAGGAGGTCCTGTGCCCTCTCGTGGCCCTCGGCCAGGACGACGGCGCGCCGCTCGTGGTGAGTGCGGCCGGTGGCGAGGGAGCGGCCGACGTCCGCCAACTCGTCCGCGCCCGTCAACACGGTGGTCAGTCGGCCTGCTTGGGCGGCCAGGGCGGTGTCCGTACGCGCGGACAGCACCAGCGGCACCACACCCGCCGCCTCCAGCACACCCACCGAGCCCGCCTCGCGGCGAACCGGCGCCCGGGGCGGCTCCTCCACGATCACATGCGCGTTCGTCCCGCTCACACCGAACGCCGACACCCCCGCACGCCGCCGACGACCCGCCACCACCGGCCACGCCCGCGCCTGGCGCAACACCTCCACACCACCCGCAGACCACTCCACATGCGACGACGGCTCCTGCGCATGCAACGACGCCGGAAGCGCCCCATGCCGCAACGCCAGCACCATCTTGATCACACCGGCCACCCCCGCAGCCGCCTGCGCATGCCCAATGTTCGACTTCAACGACCCCAACCACAAAGGCCGTTGATGATCCCGATCCCTCCCATACGTGGCCAGCAGCGCCTGCGCCTCGATCGGATCCCCCAGCACCGTCCCCGTCCCATGCCCCTCCACCACATCCACATCCGCCGGGGACAACCCCGCACTCGTCAACGCCCCACGAATCACGCGCCGCTGGGCCGGACCACTGGGCGCGGACAGACCATTACTCGCCCCGTCCTGATTCACCGCACTCCCCCGCACCACCGCAAGCACCTGATGCCCGTTGCGCCGCGCGTCCGACAACCGCTCCAGCACCACCAGACCCACGCCCTCGGCGAAGCCGAAGCCGTCCGCCTGCTCGGAGTAGGCCTTGCAGCGTCCGTCGGCGGCCAGCGCGCCCTGTGTGGCGAACTCCGTGAACACCTCGGGGCCCGCCATCACCGACACCCCGCCGGCCACCGCCAGCGACGCCTCACCGTCCCGCAACGACCTCGCCGCCAGATGCAACGCCACCAACGACGACGAACACGCCGTGTCCACCGTCAACGCCGGGCCTTCGAGCCCCAGCACATACGCCACCCGCCCCGAAGTGACGGCGGGTGAGCCGCCGGTGAGGAGGTAGCCCTCGCTGCCTTCGGGGAGCTCGACCCCGTGGCCGTAGCCCTGGTAGGCGGCGCCCAGGAAGATGCCGGTGGCGCTGCCGCGCAGCGAGCGCGGGTCGATGCCGGAGTTCTCCATCGCCTCCCAGGTGACCTCGAGCACCTGGCGCTGCTGCGGGTCCATCGCCAGCGCCTCACGCGGCGAGATCCCGAAGAACGCCGGGTCGAAGTCCCCCGCGGCATCGAGAAAGCTGCCGTAGCGGGGGCCTGCCGTGCCGTCGGCGGCTGCGTCCGTGAGGCGGTCGAGGTCCCAGCCCCGGTCGGTGGGAAGCTCCGAGACGGCGTCGCCGCCTGCGGAGATGAACTCCCACAGGCCCTCAGGGGAGTTGACCCCGCCGGGGAACCGGCAGGCCATCCCCACGACGACCACCGGGTCGTCCTCGTCCCCCACGGAACCGGCAGCGGCACCGGCAGCGGGCCGCGGGTCCGGCTCGTCGGCCGGGAACTGCTCGGAGCCGAACAGCCGATCGAGCAGGTAGTCGGCGAGAGCGGTGGCGTTGGGCCGGTCGAAGACGAGGGTGGACGCCTCGCGCAGGCCGGTCGCCGCGGTCAGCCGGTTGCGCAGCTGCACCGCGGTCATCGAGTCGAACCCGGCGTCCCTGAAGGCCCGGTCCGGGTCGACGGCTTTGGCGTCCGTATGCCCGAGCACCGCGGCCGCCTCGCCCCGCACCAGGTGCAGCAGGTGGCCCCGGCGCTCCTTGGCCGACAGCGGCAGCAGCTTCTCGTGCAGCCGGGAGCGGCCCTGGCGCGCTTCCTCCGTCGGCTCCCCCGCCGAGGGCGCGGCGGGTGCGAGCTCGTCGAACAGCGGGCGGTGCCGTGCGGCGCCCATGAGGTCGAGGAACGCGGGCCGGTCGAGATCGGCGACGGAGACACAGACCTCGTCACGCTCCAGGCACGTGTCCAGTTCGGCGAGGGCCTGCTCGGGCGGCATCGGCCGTACGCCCTGGCGGTGCAGGAAGTCCTGGCCCGCCGCACCGGCCATGCCGGGTCCGTCCCACAGCCCCCACGCGACGGACACCGCGGGCAGCCCACGGTGACGACGCCGCTGCGCGAAGCCGTCCAGGAAGGCGTTGGCCGCCGCGTAGGCGCCCGCCCGGGCCGCGCCCCACACTCCGGCGTTCGACGAGAACAGGACGAACTCGGCTGCGTCCTGGCAGAGTTCGTCGAGGTGAGCCGTCCCGGCGGTCTTGGCGGCGGTGACGTGCGTGAACTCCTCCTCGGTGATGTCATCGAGCGGCGTGGACTGCGGGACGCCGGCCGCGTGGAAGACGGCGTCGACACTCCGGCCCGCCTCCCGCTCGGCGGCGAGCAGCGCGGCCAGTGCGGCCCGGTCCGTGACGTCGCAAGCGGCCAGGGTCACTCCGGAGCCCGATGCGCGTATGTCCGCGGCCAGTTCGTCGGCGCCCGGAACGTCGGGCCCGCCACGGCTGGTGAGGACGAGATGTGCGGCGCCCGCGCCCGCCAGGCGGCGTGCGACATGGGCGCCGACGCCGCCGGTGCCTCCGGTCACCAGGACCGTGCCGCGCGGCGACCGGCCGCGTGCCGCAGCGGGGGCGTCGGCTGCGGAGGGGGCGGAGGTGTCGGCCGGGGCGGGCACCAGCCGGGGGACCTGGGCGCCGGACGCGCGCAGTGCCACTTGGTCCTCGTCCCGTGGCCGCGCAATGACCGCCGCCAGCGGTGCCACGAGGTCCTCGTCCGGTGCGGGCAGGTCGATCAACCCACCCCAGCGCGTGGGGTGTTCCAGGCCGATGACCCGGCCAAGACCCCACACCGCCGTCTGCGCGGGGTCCGGCTCGCCGTCCTGTTCGCTCACGGTCACGGCGCGCCGGGTCAGCACCCACAGGGGCGCCTCGACGCCGGCGTCGCCCAGGGCCTGGGCGAGGGTCAAGGTCCGCCACGCAGGCAGCTGCGGTACGTCGGCGGTTCCGTCATCGGCGGCGTCCAGGGCGAGCAGCGAGACCACGGCCGTCGGTTCCCCGGCGGCCGAGCGCACGGCTGCCGCCGTCGCACCGCGTCCCTGTCCGCCGCAGTCGACGGAGTCGACCGTGGAACCGGCGCTCTTGAGGGCCGTGCGGACCGAGGCGTGCCAGGCGTCGGGGACATGAGGGCCCGTCACCAGGAGCACGTGGCCGGTGGGCGGTGCCGCCTGCCACGCGGCGTCCCTCCACTCCACCCGGTAGCGCCGCCCCTGGTCGGCGGGTTCGGCGCGGCGGCCGGGTGCCGTGTGCCAGTACGAGCGGTGCTGGAAGGGGTAGGAGGGGAGTTCGGCCACGGCGGCGTCCGGCAGCACGGGCCGCCAGTCGACCCGTATGCCGCACACATGGGCCTCGGCGAGCGCCGCCAGGAACCGGTCCGCGCCCCCCGCGTCCCGCCGCAGGGTGCTGAGGACAGCGGCGTCGGCGCCCAGCGCCTCCACGGTCGCCTCGATGCCGGCGGTGAGGACGGGCTGCGGGCTCACCTCGACGAAGGCGTCGAAGCCCGCCTCGGCCAGCAGGCGCGTCCCCGTCTCGAACCTCACCTGATCGCGCAGGTTCCGGTACCAGTAGTCGGCGCCCATGAGGGCGGTGTCGATCGGCTCGCCGGTCGTCGTGGAGTACAGGGGCACGGCTGCGGACCGGGCGACGACACCGGAGAGGGCAGCCGTCAGCTCCTCGCGCAGCGGCTCAACCATGGGCGAGTGGGAGGCGTAGTCCACCGGGATGTTCCGCGCCCGGACGCCGTCGGCCGCACAGGCGTCGAGCAGCGCGTCCAGGTCCGCGCGGGGGCCGGCCACCACGACCGAACCCGGGCCGTTGACCGAGGCGATCGACAGGGCGCCGCCGTAGTGGGCGAGCAGCGTCCGGGCCTGCGCCTCGGTGCGGGCCAGGAAGACCATGCCACCGGTGCCGGCGAGGGACCGCAGCGCCTTGGCGCGCACGGCGACCACCGCCGCGGCATCCTCCAGGGACAGGGCGCCGGCGACGCAGGCGGCCGCGATCTCACCCTGGGAGTGCCCGATCACCGCGGCCGGCTCGACACCGTACGAGCGCCACAGCGCGGCCAGCGACACCATCACCGCGAACAGCGCGGGCTGGACGACGTCCACCCGCTCCAGGGGCGCGCCCTCGGCGATCACTTCGGTCAGCGACCAGTCGACGTGGGGGGCGAGTGCCTGCTCGCACTCCCGCATGGAACGGGCGAACTCCGGCGAAGCGACGAGCAGTTCGGCGGCCATCCCCGCCCACTGCGAGCCCTGCCCGGGGAAGACCATCGCGACCTTGCGGCCGGGCCGGGCCGGGCCGGTGACAGCCTTCGCGTGCGGCTCTTCCCCGGCGACGGCGCGCAGGGCGGCCAGGGCGTCCGTGCGGTCACCGACGACGACGGCGCGGTGCGCGAACGCGGTGCGCCGGGTGGCGAGGGTGAGGGCGGCGTCGGGCAGCCGGGCGGCGTCGGGCCGCTCCAAGTGGGCGGCGAGGCGCCCTGCCTGGTCCCGCAGGGCGTCCTCGGTCCGGGCGGACAGGAGCAGCGGATACGGGCCCGTTTCCTGGCTCTCGGGGGCCGGGCCCTGGCTCTCGGGGGCCGAGGCGGTTTCCGGTGCCTCCTCGACGAGGAGGTGCGCGTTGGTCCCGCTGATGCCGAACGAGGAGACGCCCGCGCGCCGCGTGCGGGTGCTGCGCGGCCACGGTCTGCTCTCGGTGAGCGGGACGACGGCGCCCGTCTCCCAGTCGACACGCGAGGAGGGAGCGTCGAGGTGGAGGAGGCGGGGCAGCAGGCCGTGCCGGAGGGAGAGGACCGTCTTGATCAGGCCCGCGACACCGGCGGCGGCCTGGGTGTGGCCGATGTTGGACTTCACCGAGCCGATCCACAGCGGGGTGTCCGCGGGCCGCCCGGCGCCGTAGGTCTCCAGCAGGGCGTGTGCCTCGATCGGGTCGCCGAGGGTGGTTCCGGTGCCGTGCGCCTCGACATAGTCGACGTCGGTGGGGCCGAGCCGGGCATCGTCGAGCGCCTGGCGGATCACCCGCTGCTGCGCCGGGCCGTTGGGGGCGGTGAGGCCGTTGCTGGCACCGTCCTGGTTGACCGCCGAGCCGCGCAGCACGGCCAGCACCCGGCGGCCTTCGCGCTGGGCCGTGGACAGCCGCTGCAGTACGAGGAGGCCGACGCCCTCGGCGAGTCCGAAGCCGTCGGCGGCCTCGGCGAAGGGCTTGCACCGGCCGTCCGCGGCGAGCCCGCCCTGGCTGTGGAACTCGGTGAACGCGCCGGGGGTGCTCATGACGGTGGCACCGCCCGCGAGCGCGGTCGTGCACTCCCCGCGGCGCAGCGACTGCATGGCCAGGTGGGTCGCGGTGAGGGAGGAGGAGCAGGCGGTGTCCACGGTCAGCGCCGGGCCTTCGAGACCCAGCGCGTACGCCACCCGGCCGGAGGCCACACTGGTGGCCGTGCCGGTGCCCAGGTAGCCGAGGACGTCCGGTGACGCCTCGTCGGGGCGCGGCCCGTAGTCGACGGCGCCGACCCCGGCGAAGACCCCGGTGGCGGTGCCGGCCAGCGACGCGGGGTCGAAGCCGGCGCGCTCCAGGGCTTCCCAGGCGACCTCCAGGAGCAGCCGCTGCTGCGGGTCCATGGCCAACGCCTCGCGCGGCGAGATGCCGAAGAAGTCCGCGTCGAAGCCGGCGGCGTCGTGCAGGAACCCGCCGCTGCGTGCGTCGGCTTCGGCGGTGTCCCAGCCGCGGTCGGCGGGCGGGCCCGAGACGGCGTCGCCGTCCGCCGTGAGGAAGTCCCACAGGGCGGCGGGGCTGTCGACGCCGCCGGGGAACCGGCAGCCCATGCCGACGATCGCGATCGGCTCGCCCGCCCAGTATTCGGTCTCCCGCAGCCGTGCGCTGACGGCCTCCAGGTCCCCGACCGTGCGCCGCAGGTAGCGGCGCAGCTTGCCCTCGGTGGTCTCCTGCTCCCCGCTCATCGTTTCCCCTCACTGAACCGCTGATCGAGAAGTTCGAACAGTTCCTCGTCGTCGACGTCATCAATGACGTCGACGGCCGTACGGGACTCCCCGCCGCCGGTGGCACTCCACCTGCCGCGCAGGGCGGTCAACCGCGCCTCGATCAACCTGCGTCGACCTGCCCATTCCTCGGTGGCCTCGGCGGCCTCGCCGGACCCGGTGCCGTCGTGCCAGCCGTCCAGCGCCGCCTCCAGCGCGTTCAGGTGCTCGATGACCCGGCGGCTCGGATCCGTGGGCGAGGCGCCGGGCGCGTCCACGAACAGCCGTCCGTCCAGGTAGACGGCCACCGCCTCGGGGGTCGGGTGGTCGAAGACGAGCGTGCTCGGCAGCTTCAGGCCGACCGCGGTGCCCACGCGGTTGCGCAGCTCGACCGAGGCCAGCGAGTCGAAGCCAAGGTCCTTGAACTGCCGCCCCGGCGCCACCGATTCGGCCGTGTCGTATCCGGCGACGGCGGCGGCCTGAACCCGTACGGCCTCCGTCAGGGCGGTGAGCCGGTCGGGGCGCGGCAGCGGCGCGAGGCGCGCGGCGAGCCCGTCGCCGCCGGCCTGCTCGCGGGCGGCCCTGCGCAACGGCGTGTGCAGCAGCCCGCGCAACACCTCGGGCACACCGTCCGGGTCCTGCGGCCGGGAGGTGTCCAGGTGCAGGGGGAACAGGACCGGGTCGCCGCGCCGGACCGCGAGGTCGAACAGGGCCAGGGCGCGTGCGGTCGGCAGGGGCCGCATGCCCGCCCGGGCCATCCGCCGCGTGTCCCGCTCGTCGAGGGCGCCCGTCAGGCCGCTGGCCTCCTCCCACAGGCCCCAGCCGAGGGAGGTCGCGGGCAGCCCGCGCGCCTGCCGGTGGCGGGCCAGCGCGTCCAGCGTGGCATTGGCCGCAGCGTACGCGCCCTGGCCGGGACCGGCCAGGACGGAGGCACCGGAGCCGAACAGGACGAAGAAGCTCACTTCCCGTTGCGCGGTGAGGTCGTGCAGGTGCCAGGCGGCGTCAGCCTTCGGCGCGAGGACCTCGGCCAGCGTGTCCGGCTCCACGGAGGCGGCCAGGCCGTCCGCGAGGACCCCCGCGGTGTGGACGACGCCGGTCAGCGGGTGGTCGGCCGGGATGCCGTCGAGTACGGCCGCGAGCGCGGCGCGGTCGGAGACGTCGCAGGCGAGCGTGGTCACCGTCGCACCCAACTCGCCGAGTTCCGCAGCGAATTGCGCCGCTCCCGGTGCGGTGGGCCCCCGGCGGCCGAGCAGCAGCAGGTGGCGTACCCCGTGCTCGGTCACCAGGTGGCGGGCCAGGAGCCGTGCCAGGGTGCCCGTGCCGCCGGTGACCAGGACGGTGCCCTCGGGGTCGAGCGGGGCCGGCTGGACGAGCACCAGCTTTCCGGTGTGCCGCCCCGTGCTCATGTGCTGCAGCGCGGCCGAGGCCCGCTGCAGTGGCCACGCCGTGACCGGGAGGCGGCCGACCTTCCCGTCGGCGACGAGGGCGGCGACCTCGGCCAGGATCGCGCCGAGCCGGTCGGGACCTGCCTCGGCGAGGTCGAAGGGCAGGTAGCGCCCGGGGAAGTGCTCCGGGGCGCGCGGGTCGGTCTTGCCCATCTCGACGAACGCCCCGCCCTCCGCGAGGAGACGGGCCGACTCGTCGAGCAGTGCGCCGGTCAGCGAGTTGATCACGACGTCCATGCCACGGCCGTCCCGGACGGACCGGAACCGCTCGCCGAACCCCGTCTCCCGGGAGGAGGCGATGTGGTCGTCGTCGAGGCCGAGTCCGCGCAGGATGTCGTGCTTGGCGGGGCTGGCCGTGGCGAAGACCTCCGCCCCGGCGAGGCGGGCCAGGCGGACCGCGGCCATGCCGACGCCGGTGGCGGCGGCGTGCACCAGGACGCTCTGCCCGGGCCGCACACCGGCGAGGTCGTGCAGCGCGTAGTGGGCGGTGGTGAAGACGATGGGCAGGGCGGCGGCCTCGGTGGTGCTCCACCCCCGCGGGACGGGGACCACCAGGCGGTGGTCGGTGACCGCCACCGGTCCGAAGGCGCCTTCGAACAGGCCCATGACCCGGTCGCCCACCGCGATGCCGGTGACGTCCGGTCCGGTGGCGGTGACGACCCCGGCGCCCTCGGTGCCCATGACGGCGGCACCGGGGTACATGCCGAGGGCGATCAGGACGTCGCGAAAGTTGACGCCGGTGGCCCTCAGTTCGACCTGCACCTCGCCGGGGCCCGGTTGCCGCCCGGCGTCCGGCGCCGCCGCGAAGGAGAGGGCGTCCAGGGAGGTGCCGGCGGGCTCCAGGCGGGCGGGCGTCCGGGGCGCCAGCAGGGCCGCCGCGCCGCGGGTGGCGGACAGGCGCGGCACGAGCGCGAGGTCGCCGCGCAGCGCCACCTGCGGATGGTCGAGCACGGCGGGGAACCGGGCGAGGGCCGCCGGGTCCGTGTCGCTGTCGACGAGTACGAAGTTCCCCGGCGACTCGGCCTGTGCGGAGCGGACCAGGCCCCAGACCGCGGCCTGCGCGGGGTCCGCGTCCGTGTCGGCGGGGCCGGCGCCCACGGCGTGCCGGGTGAGGAAGACCAGGCGGCCGGAGCGCTCCGGTGCGTCGAGCCACTGACGGACGAGTCCGGCCGCGTGCAGCACGCTCTCACGTACGGAGGCGGCCGGGTCCGCGGCCCGCCACGGACGGCAGTGCACGAAGACGGCCTCGGGTTCCGGCTCGCCCGTCGCGACCGCCGCCGCCAGGGCCGCCAGGTCCGGGTGGTCCTTGCCGAGGCCGGGCAGGCCGCCGCCGACGGTCGCGCAGCGCACGACCGTGCCGCCGGTCTCCGGCAGGGGGCGCCAGGACAGCCGATAGAGGTCGTCGGCGCCCGCTTCCTCGCCGTCGCCGTGGCGCGGCGCGGCGCCGGCCGGGCGCACGGTCACGGCGCCGACCTGGGCCACCGGCGCTCCGGTGGGGTCGGTCACCGACAGGCTCATCGCGGCGCCGTCGGCCGGGGCCGCCATCACGCGCACGGCCGTGGCCCCGGACGCGTACAGGCTGGTCCCGCTCCAGGAGAAGGGGAGGAACGCCCCTTCCCGGTCGGCCAGGGAACTCAGGCCGAGGGTCTGCGCCGCGGCGTCGAGGAGGACGGGGTGCAGCGGGTAGCCGTCGTCGCCGGTCCCCTCGTCCCCTGCGGCAGCGGGGAGTTCGGCCTCGGCGAACACCTCGTCGCCGCGCTGCCACGCGGCGCGCAGCGCCCGGAAGGCGGGCCCGTAGGCGTAACCCCGCTCGGCCAGGCGCGTGTAGGCCGCGTCGAGGTCGATGGGGCGGGCGTCCGGCGGCGGCCAGGCCGCCGGGGCCGCCGGCGGTGACGCGGCCTCGCCGAGGACACCGGTCGCGTGCCGGGTCCAGGGCGCGTCGGGGGTGCGCGCGTCGCGGGCGTGCACGTCCACGGTGCGGGTGCCGTGCTCCTCGGGGGCGCCGACGGTGACGCGCACGGCGGTCGCCGCGCCGAGCACCAGCGGGGCGCAGAGCACCAGTTCCTCGACGGCGGGCGTGCCCGCGTGCCGGCCGGCCGTCAGGGCCAGGTCGACCAGCGCGCTGCCGGGGAAGAGCGTCTCGCCGCCGACGGCGTGGTCGGCCAGCCACGGCTGGTCGCCGAGCACGATCCGCCCGGTCAGGACGTGTCCGCCGTCGGGCGTCTCCAGCGCCGTGGACAGGACGGGGTGGGCCACGGGGTCCATGCCCAGTGCGGCGGCGTCGGCGAGGGTACGGCGCGGCCGCGGCCAGAAGGAGGTGTGCTCGAACGGGTAGGTCGGCAGCGGCGCCGCCGTGCCGCCGGGCCCCACAGCCGGTGCGAGGTCGACGGGCAGGCCGTCGGCGCGGGCCTCCAGCAGGTTGCGCAGGAAGGTGCGCGGCCCGGGGCGGCCCCGGCGCAGGGAGGCGAAGGTGACGACGTCCCGGCCGAGGTCGTCGGCGGTCTGCTCAATGCCCGGGAGCAGCACCGGGTGCGGGCTCACCTCGATGAAGGTGTCGAAGCCCTGGTCCATGAGGTGTCGTACGGCTTCGTCGAGGCGGACTGTCCCGCGCAGATTGCGGTACCAGTACGCCGCGTCGAGCCCGGCGGTGTCGAGCGGGCCGCCGGTGACGGTGGAGCAGAAGGGCACGGCGGCGGACCGGGAGTCGATCGTGCCCAGTTCGTCGGCTAGCCGCCGTTCGATCTGTTCCACCTGCGGGGAGTGGGAGCCGTAGCCCACGGCGATCCGCCGCGGGGACATTCCCTCGCCCCGCGGCGACCGGAGGAACTCGTCGAGGGCGGTGGCCTGTCCGGCGACGACGAGGGAGCGCGGCCCGTTCACCGCGGCCACGCTCAGCCGGCCGTCCCACGGTGCCAGGGCCGCCTCGAGCGCGTCGGGCGTGGCGGTGACCGAGGCCATGCCGCCCTGCCCGTTGAGCTCGCGCAGCACCTTGCTGCGCAGCGCCACGATCTTCGCGGCGGTGTCGAGGGTGAGGGCTCCGGCGACGCAGGCGGCGGCGATCTCACCCTGCGAGTGGCCGACCACGGCGGCCGGTTCCACCCCGTGGGCCCGCCACAGCCGCGCCAGCGACACCATCACCGCGAACAGCACGGGCTGGACGACATCGGGCCGCTCGAACGCGTCCTCGGGCCCGTCGCCGCGCAACGTGGCGAGCAGGTCCCAGTCGGTGTACGGGGCGAGCGCCGCCGCACACTCCGCCATCGACGCGGCGAAGACCTCCGAGTGTCCGAGCAGGTCGCGGGCCATGCCGGTCCATTGCGAGCCCTGGCCGGGGAAGACCAGCACGGCCCTGCGGTCGGCCGCCGCGCGCGGTGGCACCACGTCCGCCCCGGCCTCACCGTCGGCCAGGGCGTCGAGGGCCGCGCACACCGCCTCCCGGTCGTCGGCGAGTGCCCCGGCCCTGATCTCGAACCGGGCCCGGCCTGCCGCGAGCGTGCGTGCGGTGTCGGCCAGGGAGATCTCCGGTGAGGTGCGCAGCAGGTGGGCCAGCGCACGCGCCTGCGCGGCCAGCGCGGTCGGCGTCCGGGCCGAGAGCGGGAGCGCCACGGCGTCCGCGGCCAGGGCGCCGCCCGTGGGCAGTTGGGCCGGGTCGCCGGTGGGGGCCGGTTCTGCCGGGGCCTCTTCCAGGACGACGTGGGCGTTGGTGCCGCTGACGCCGAACGAGGAGACCCCGGCCCGGCGCACCCGCGGACCCCGCGGCCAGTCCTCGTTCTCCCGCTGGACCTCGATCGTCCCCGCCGACCAGTCGATCTCGGGGGAGAGTTCCTCCGCGTGCAGGCTACGCGGGAGCACGCCGTGCCGCATCGCGAGCACCGTCTTGATCACTCCGGCGACACCGGCGGCAGCCTGGGTGTGGCCGATGTTGGACTTTACCGAGCCCAGCGCGAGGGGCCGTTGCCGCTGTGCCCCGTAGGTCGCCTGCAGCGCTCCGGCCTCGATCGGGTCACCGAGCCGGGTGCCGGTGCCGTGTGCCTCCACCACGTCGATGTCGGCCGCCGACAGCCGGGCGTCGGCGAGCGCCTGCCGGATGACGGCCTCCTGAGCGGGACCGTTCGGCGCGGCCAGACCGTTGCTCGCGCCGTCCTGGTTGACCGCGCTGCCGCGCAGCACCGCGAGCACGGGGTGCCCCGACTCCAAAGCCTGGGAGAGGGGTTCGAGGAGCAGCGCGCCGGCGCCTTCGGCGAGGCCGAAGCCGTCCGCCTGCGCCGCGAACGGCTTGCACCGCCCGTCGGCGGCAAGGCCGCGCTGCCTGCTGAAGTCCACGAACGTGTACGGGTCGCAGATCACGGTGACCCCGCCCGCCAGGGCCATGGCGCACTCGCCGCTGCGCAGCGCCCGCATCGCCAGGTGGATGCCCACCAGGGACGACGAGCACGCCGTGTCCACCGTCATCGCCGGGCCCTGCCAGCCGAAGACGTAGGCGAGCCGGCCGGACAGCACGCTGGCCGAGTTGCCGAGCCCCTGGTAGCCCTCGGCCCGGGCGGCCTCGCTCTCCAGAAGGGGCATGTACGACTGGCCGTTGGATCCGACGAAGACGCCGACGCGGCTGCCGCGCAGCAGGTCGGGGTCGATGCCGCCCCGTTCCACGGCCTCCCAGGCGACCTCGAGCATCAGCCGCTGCTGCGGGTCCATCGCCAGGGCCTCGCGCGGGGTGATGCCGAAGAAGTCCGCGTCGAAGCCCGCCGCATCGGTGAGGAATCCGCCACGGTCGGCGTAGCTGGTGCCGGGGTGGTCGGGGTCGGGGTGGACGAGGGCGCCCAGGTCCCAGCCGCGATCTCGGGGCAGGCCGCCCGTGAGGTCCCGGCCGTCGGCGACGGCCCGCCACAGCTCGTCGGGCGAGCCGATGCCGCCGGGGAAGCGGCAGCCCATGCCGACGATGGCGATCGGCTCCTGCTCGCCGGCCCGCGGGGTGCCGGCCGCCTCGGCGGTGCTCTCCCGGCGGGCTCCGGTGACCAGCAGGGAGAGCAGATGGCGGGCGAGGCGGGTGATGGTCGGGTGGTCGAAGACCAGGGAGGCGGGCAGGCGCAGGCCGGTGGCGGCGGCGAGCCGCTTGCGCAGCTGCATGGTGCCCAGCGAGTCCAGGCCCAGTTCGGTGAACGCCCGCCGCCCGTCGACGTCGCGTGCGCTGTCGTGTCCGAGGACGGCCGCGGTGGCCTCGCCGACCACGCCGATCAGCAGATCCTCCTGTTCGGCGGGTGACAGGGCCGCCAGCCGGCCGGCCAGTTCGGTGGCCGGGCCGCCGCCCTGGCCGCCGGCCGCCGCGGGCTCCGGTATCTCGCGCGCCTCGGCGATCTCCCCGAACAGTGCGGTCGGCCGGATGGCGCGACGGCCCGCGGCGAAGTCGGGCCAGTCCACGTCGGACACCGCGACGGCGCTCTCCCCTGCGTCCAGCACAGACTCCAGTACGGTCAGGGCGCGCTCGGGCGTCAGGGCGCGCAGTCCGCGCTGCGCCGCCGGCCGTGCGGTGCCGTCCGGGGAGCCGGGCAGGGCCCAGGGGCTCCAGGCCACGGCGGTGCTCGGGTGGCCCCGGCCGCGCCGGTGCGCGGCGAACGCGTCGAGCCAGGCGCTGCCGGCCGCGTATCCGGACATGCCCGCGCCGCCCCAGACGCCGGCCACGGAGGAGCAGTGGATCTCCCGTTCCACCGGCTGTCCTTCGAGGACCCGCGCGAGGGTCAGGGCCAGGCCGGTCTTGGCGTGCACGGTGGCCGCGAAGTCTTCCGGGGCGGTCTCCAGGACCGGCCCGAACTCCAGGCGGGTCGCGGCGTGCAGGACGGTGGTGACATCGTGCGGGGCGGCTTCGACGGCAGCACGGACGGCGTCCTCGTCCGCCGCGCAGCGGGTGACCGTCGTCGTGCTGTCGTGCACCGCGCCGAACAGGTCCTCGTCCGCCTCGCCCACCAGGACGAGGTGGTCGGCGCCGCTGTCGGCCGCCCACCGGGCGAGCCGCTGCCCGATTGGGCTGTCCGCTCCGGTGACGAGCACGGTCCCGTGCGGGCGCACGGCCGGCCCGGCGGCGGCCGGCAGGTGAGCCCGCACCAAGCGCCGCCCGTACAACGCGTCGGCACGTACGGCGAGTTGGTCCTCGCCCCGTTGCCCGCCCGCCAGGATGCCGGGCAGCCGGGCGAGCAGGGCCTCGTCCACGGCGTCGTGCGGCAGGTCCAGGACGCCGCCCCAGCGCTGCCCGAGCTCAAGGGAGGCGACCCGGCCCAGGCCGTGCACGGCGCACTGCGCGAACGATCCGATGCCGTCGTCGCCGGGCGTCTGTACGGCGCCCTGGGTGAGGCACCACAGCGGCGCTTCGACGCCCGCGTCGCCGAGGGCCTGAAGGAGCGTCAGGGTGGCGACCGCCCCTGCGGGCACACCCGCGAGGCCGCGGTGGTCCGTCTCGTCGGCCGCGAGCAGCGACACCACACCCCGCAGCCCGGTGGTGCGAGCCGTGGCGGCGGTGACGGCCGCGGCGGCCTCGGCGCGGTCCAGGCCCGGGGCCAGGACGCATTCCAGCGGTGTACCGCCGGCTTCGCGCAGCGCGTCGACCAGCGGCGCGGCGGCCCAGGCGGGGACGGCAACCGGGGTGACGACCAGCCAGGTCCCGTGCGATGCGGCCGGTTGCGCGGTGGGCGGCGGCTGCGCCGGCAGGGGAGTCCATGCCTCGCGGTAGGTCACGTCACCGGCGCCGCGGGCAGGCGCGGCGGCGGACGTCCAGTAGTGCTTCCGCCGGAAGGGGTAGGTGGGCAGCGGCACGCGCCGCGCGTCGGGGAAGGCGGGCTGCCAGCGCACGTCCACGCCCGCGACGTGGGCACTGGCCACGGAAGTGAGGAACGACTCCGGGCCGGGGGCGGCCCGCCGCAGCGTGCCGACGGCCACGGCCTCGCCCGGCTCACGACCCTGCGCGTCGAGCGTCTCCTCGACCGTCGCGGCCAGCACCGGGTGCGGGCTGATCTCGACGAAGGCGTCGTGGTGCGCGTCACCGAGGAGCCCTACGACGTCGTGGAGGCGCACCGGCTCGCGCAGATTGCGGTACCAGTAGTCGGCGTCCAGCTCCTCGCCCTCCATCGGGCGGCCGGTCACCGTCGAGTAGAAGGGTACGCGCGCGCGGGCGGGGCTCATGTCCCCTATCGCGTCGGCGAGTTCCTCGCGCACCTGCTCCATCTGCGCGGAGTGCGAGGCGTAGTCGACGTCGATGACCCGGGCCCGCGCCCCCTGGTCGGTGCAGGTCGCCACGAGGGCGTGCACGGCCTCGTGTTCACCGGAGACGACGACGGAGGCGGGCCCGTTGACCGCGGCCACCTCGATGGCGCCCTCGTACGGTGCGAGCAGATCGCGTACGGCCGCCTCGCCGAGCGCCACGGCCGCCATCGCGCCCTGCCCGGCGAGGGACCGCAGCAAACGGCTGCGCAGGACGACGAGCCGGGCGGCGTCCTCGAGCGTGAGGATCCCGGCGACGTGCGCCGCGGCGATCTCGCCCTGCGAATGCCCCGCCACCGCCGCCGGTTCGACACCGTACGAGCGCCACAGCGCGGCCAGCGACACCATCACCGCGAACAGCGCGGGCTGCACCACGTCGACCCGGTCGAGCCCGGGGGCGCCGGGCTCCTGCCGGAGCACCGCGGCCACCGACCAGTCCTGCCACGGGGCCATCGCCTCGTCGCAGGCTCGGATCGTCTCGGCGAAGACCGGGGACCACTGTAGGAGGTCGGCGCCCATCCCGGCCCACTGCGAGCCCTGGCCGGGGAAGAGGAACACGGCGGAGCGCCCGCCCGATTCGACGGCTCCCCTGACGCGCGCACGGCCGGCCGCCACGTCACTCATTGCCCGCACGGCCGCTTCCCGGGAGCCGGCCAGGACCACCGCGCGGTGCTCGTGCCGGGCTCGGGTCGTGGCCAGCGAGAGGCCGAGATCGGGAAGGGGGACGGTCTCGTCCGCGACGACGGCGGACAGCTGTTGCGCCTGGGCGCGCAGCGCCTCCTCGGTCCGCGCGGAGACGACCAGCGGCACCGGGCAGCGCTCCGTCACCGACTGCGGCACCGTCGCACGTTCCTCGGTCTCCTGGGGCTCTGTGGCCTCCGCCAGGACGACGTGGGCGTTGGTGCCGCTGATGCCGAACGCCGACACGGCGGCGTACCGGGGCCGCTCGCCGCGCGGCCAGGCCCGCTCCTCGGCCAGCAGGGCGATCGCGCCCGACGACCAGTCGACGTGCGGCGAGGGCTCCTGCGCGTGCAGGGTTCTGGGCAGCCGCTCGTGCTGGAGGGCGAGCACCATCTTGAGGATGCCGACCGCGCCTGCGGCGCCCTGGGTGTGGCCGATGTTCGACTTCGCCGAGCCCAGCCACAACGGTCGCCGTCTGTCGCGGTTTCGGCCGTACGTGTCGAACAGGGCGTGGGCCTCGATGGGGTCGCCGAGGGTGGTGCCGGTGCCGTGCGCCTCGACCGCGTCGACGTCGCCGGGGGCGACGCCCGCGTTGGCCAGCGCCTGCTCGATCACCTTGCGCTGCGCAGCTCTGCTGGGTGCGGACAGGCCGTTGCTGGCACCGTCCTGGTTGATGCCGGTGCCGCGGACGACGGCGTGCACGGTGTGCCCGTTGCGCCGCGCGACCGACAGCCGCTCAAGGAGTAGCACCGCGACACCCTCGCCGAAGCCGAAACCGTCCGCGGTCACGCCGAACGCCTTGGAGCGGCCGTCGGACGCGAGGGCGCGCTGCCGGGCGAAGTCGATGAACACCTCGGGGCCGGCCATCACGGCGGCGCCGCCCACGATCGCCGCCTCGCACTCTCCGCGGCGCAGCGACGCCACCGCCAGGTGCAGGGCCACGAGGGAGGAGGAGCAGGCGGTGTCCAGCGTGATGGCAGGCCCTTCGAGCCCGAGGGTGTACGCGATCCGGCCGGACGCCACCGACGGCGCCACTCCCGTGACCGTGTATCCCTCGGCGTCCTCGGCAGAGCCCGCGGCATCGCCGTAGCCGTGCCGGGCGACGCCGAGGAACACACCGGTGTCCGTGCCGCGCAGGGCGTGCGGATCGAGGCCGGCGTTCTCCACCAGTTCCCAGCACGTCTCCAGCAGGAGGCGCTGCTGCGGATCCATGGCGGCGGCCTCGCGCGGGGATATGCCGAAGAAGGCGGCGTCGAACTCCCCTGCGCGCTCCAGGAACGCCCCCGTGCGCACGTAGGTCGTGCCGGGGTGGTCGGGGTCGGGGTGGTAGAGACCCGCCAGGTCCCAGCCGCGGTCGTCCGGGAAGCCGGACAGCCGCTCCTCGCCCGCCGCGAGCACCTTCCAGAAGTCCTCGGGTGTGTCGATCCCGCCGGGCAGGCGACAGGCCGTGCCGACGATCGCGATCGGGTCGGCCTCCAACTCGTGGATGCGCTGCCGGGCCGCGCGCAGGTCAAGGGTCGCGCGACGCAGGTATGAAGCGACCTTGTCGTTGTCGTTCGTCACCGTGTTGATTCCTTACCTGTTCGCCGTCGGCTGGCCGTTGTCACCGAGCTCGCGCCCGAGGGCCTCCAGCAGTTCGTCGAATCCGGCCTCGGCGAGGTCCGGCTCCGGGGAGGGCGGGGTGCCGCGGGACTCGCCGTGGTGGCCGGGGCCGGTCCGCAGGGCGGTCAGTACGCGGTCGAGGTGCCGGGCCAGTTCTGCACGTTGCGGCCCGGCCACGTGGCCGAGGTGCGCCTCCAGCCGGTCGAGGCCACCGAGCGTCGCCGTGACGACGTCCTCGTGGCCGGGGCCCGTGAACAGCTCGGACCGGAGGTGGTCCGCGAGAGCGGCCGCGTTGGGGTGGTCGAAGATCAGGGTCGAGGGCAGGGCGAGGCCGGTGGCCGCGCTCAGGCTCTTGCGCATCCGCCCGGCTCCCAGCGAGTCGAAGCCGAGTTCCCGGAAGGCCGTGTCCACCCCGACCGTGCGGGTGTCCTCCTGTCCCAGGACCGCGGCGGCGTGGGAGCGCACCAGGTGGGTCAGTTCGAGGTGCTGCTCGGCGGGTGGCCGCCCGCCGAGCCGCTCACGCAGGGCCGCTCCCGCCGCCGGTGCCTGCGGTGCGACGGACACGGCGGCGCGGGCTCCCGGGAGCGCGTCGAGCAACGGCCGTCGCCTCAGGGCCTCGTACGTCCCGGTGAACCGCGGCCAGTCGACGTCGGCGACGACCACGGCGCTCTCGCCGCCGGCCAGCACCGTTTCGAGGGCCTCCAGCGCCCGGTCGCCGGGCATGGGGCGCACGCCCTGATCCCGGAGCCGGGCGACGGCCTGCTCGTCGTCCGTCATGCCGCCTTCCGCCCACAGTCCCCAGGCCACGGAGGTCGCGGCCAGGCCCTGGGCGCGGCGGTGCTGGGCGAAGGCGTCGAGGAAGGCGTTGCCCGCGGCGTACGCGCCCTGCCCGGCGCTGCCCCACACGGCGGCGCCGGAGGAGAAGAGCAGGAAGAGACTCAGGTCGGGGCAGCTGTCCGCGAGGTTGCGCGCTCCGTGCACCTTGGCGGCCAGGACCTCCCGGTACTCCTCGCGGGTCATGTCCCGCAGGAGGGTCCGCTGGTTCAGCCCGGCCGCGTGCACGACCCCGGTGATCGTCGCGCCGTCCGCGCGCAACCTGTCGACCAGGAAGGTCACCGCCTCCGGAGTGCCGATGTCGCAGGCATGGACGGTGACCCGGGCGCCCAGGCCGGTGAGTTCGTCGACCAGCGGGGCCACGTCCGGTGCCGCCTCGCCGCGGCGGCTGACCAGGGCCAGGTGCTGGGCTCCCCGGGCCGCGAGACGGCGGGCGGTGAGCGCTCCGAGGCCTCCGGTGCCGCCGGTGACGAGGATCGTCCCCTGCGGCACGACCGCTTCGGCGGCGCCCGGCGCCCGGTCCGCAGCCAGCGGGGCGGGCAGCAGCCGGCGCGCGAGGACGGCGCCCGGCCGGACCGCGATCTGGTCCTCCACGCCGGTCAACGCGTCGGTAAACAGAGCGCGTTGGGCCTCGCCTGCCTCTTGCGGCAGATCCACGAGACCGGTGTGCCGCGCTCCGCGTTCGAGGGCGGCGGCCTGGCCGAGGCCCCACATCTGCGCTCCGGCCGGGCACGTCACGGGGTCGTCCGCGCCGGTGGTGACCGCGCCGCACGTCGCCAGCCAGACGGGTGCGTCGATGTCCGCCGCCTCCAGTTCGCGCAGGAGGTCCGGCGTGGCCTCGGCTCCGGCGTCCGCGTCCCCGAGGGCGAGGAGCGAGAGCACCCCTGCGTACGCCCCGGACTCGGCCTGGCCGGCGAGGGCGTCGCGTACGGCGGTGGTCAACGCATGCGGATCGTCGAGCGGGACGGTGACGGGGTGGGGCACGGCCCCGTGGTCGGCGAGGCCTTGTACCGCGGCGGCGCACCAGACATGCTCGGCGCTGCCGCCGGTCGCGGCGGGCAGCAGGAGCAGCCAGCGTCCGGCCGGGCCGCCGACGGTGGCGGGGGTGGTCTCCTGCCAGCCGACGCGGTAGCGCCATGCGTCGGCCGCGCGGGCGGGGCCGGTCACGTCGGGCAGCAACCAGAACCGTTCGTGGTCGAAGGGGTACGTCGGCAGGTCCACCGGGTCGGCCGGGCCGCCGTCGCCCTGCACGGCCCGCCAGTCCACCGCGACCCCGCCCGCGTGCGCCTCGGCGAGGGAGGCCAGGAAGCGTTCGGGTATGTCGTCGCCGCGCCGGACGGAGCCCACCACGGTGCTCGCGTCGCCGAGCGTGTCCTGGATGCTGCCGCACAGCACCGGATGAGTGCTCACCTCGACGAACGCGTCGTGGCCCGCCGCACCGAGCGCCTCGATCGCGGCCTCGAACTCCACGGTGCGGCGCAGGTTCTCGTACCAGTAGGCGGCGTCGAGATCGGGGCCGTCGGCGAACGCGCCCCGCAGCGTGGAGTAGAGGGGGATGTCGGGCGTACGGGGAGTGATGCCGGACAACGGTGCGGTGACCGCCTCCCGCAGGCGTTCCACGTGGGAGGTGTGGGAGGCGTAGTCCACGGGGAGCACCCGCGCGTCGATGCCCGCCCCGGCGCAGTGCTCCTTGAAGCGGTGCACCGCCTCGGGGTCACCGGCCACCACCACGGCGTCGGGGCCGTTGACCGCGGCCAGCTCCAGTGCGCCGGACGCGGCGACGCTCAGCAGCTTCTCCGCCTCCGCACGACCCAGGTGAAGCGACAACATGGCGCCGTGGCCGCGCAGTTCGGTCAGTGCCCGGGCGCGCAGGGCCACCACCCGGGCCGCGTCCCGCAACGACAACGCCCCCGCGACACAGGCCGCCGCGATCTCCCCCTGGGAGTGCCCCACCACCGCATCCGGCTCCACACCACACGCCCGCCACAACCGCGCCAACGACACCATCACCGCGAACAACACCGGCTGCACCACATCGACCCGCTCCAAGGACGGCGCACCCTCGACACCACGGACCACATCCACCACCGAGAAACCCCCCACCTCCGCCAGCGCCGCGTCACACTCCCACAACGCCTCGGCGAAGACCGGCACCTCCAACAGCCCACGCCCCATCCCCACCCACTGCGAACCCTGACCCGGAAACACCCACACCACACGACGCCCCCCACCACCCACACCGGTGACGGCGCGGGACACGGGGTGTCCCTCGGCGAGGGCGCGCAGGGTGTCGCCTGCGTCCTCCACGTCACGTACGAGGGCCACGGCCCGCCGGTCGAAGGTCTGCCGTGAAGCGGTGAGCGCGCGGGCCACATCCGGCAGACGCACGTCCTGATGGCGCGTCATATAGTCGCCGAGACGGCTTGCTTGGGCGGCCAGGGCGGTGTCCGTACGCGCGGACAGCACCAGCGGCACCACACCCGCCGCCTCCAGCACACCCACCGAGCCCGCCTCGCGGCGAACCGGCGCCCGGGGCGGCTCCTCCACGATCACATGCGCGTTCGTCCCGCTCACACCGAACGCCGACACCCCCGCACGCCGCCGACGACCCGCCACCACCGGCCACGCCCGCGCCTGACGCAACACCTCCACACCACCCGCAGACCACTCCACATGCGACGACGGCTCCCGCGCATGCAACGACGCCGGAAGCACCCCATGCCGCAACGCCAGCACCATCTTGATCACACCGGCCACCCCCGCAGCCGCCTGCGCATGCCCAATGTTCGACTTCAACGACCCCAACCACAAAGGCCGTTGATGATCCCGATCCCTCCCATACGTGGCCAGCAGCGCCTGCGCCTCGATCGGATCCCCCAGCACCGTCCCCGTCCCATGCCCCTCCACCACATCCACATCCGCCGGGGACAACCCCGCACTCGTCAACGCCCCACGAATCACGCGCCGCTGGGCCGGACCACTGGGCGCGGACAGACCATTACTCGCCCCGTCCTGATTCACCGCACTCCCCCGCACCACCGCAAGCACCTGATGCCCGTTGCGCCGCGCGTCCGACAACCGCTCCAGCACCACCAGACCCACGCCCTCGCCCATGCCGAAGCCGTCCGCCTGCTCGGAGTACGCCTTGCAGCGTCCGTCGGCGGCCAGCGCGCCCTGTGTGGCGAACTCCGTGAACACCTCGGGGCCCGCCATCACCGACACCCCGCCGGCCACCGCCAGCGACGCCTCACCGTCCCGCAACGACCTCGCCGCCAGATGCAACGCCACCAACGACGACGAACACGCCGTGTCCACCGTCAACGCCGGGCCTTCGAGCCCCAGCACATACGCCACCCGCCCCGAGGCGACGCTGGCGGTGTTGCCGGTGAGGAGGTAGCCCTCGACCTCGTCTCTTCCTTCGACCGGTCCGGCCGCGTACCCCTGGTGCGACATGCCGACGAAGACCCCGGTGTCGCTGCCGCGCAGGGTCTCCGGCCGGATGCCCGCTCGTTCGAACGCCTCCCAGGTGACCTCGAGCACCTGGCGCTGCTGCGGGTCCATCGCCAGCGCCTCACGCGGCGAGATCCCGAAGAACGCCGGGTCGAAGTCCCCCGCCGCGTCGAGAAAGTTGCCCATGGGGCGGTCCGCACCGGCGCCCGGCGCGCCGCGCCGTTCCCAGCCCCGGTCGTCCGGTGCCGCGGCCGACGCGTCGCCGTTAGCGGTGATGAACTCCCACAGATCCTCGGGGGAGTTGACCCCGCCGGGGAACCGGCAGGCCATCCCCACGACGACCACCGGGTCGTCCTCGTCCCCCACGGAACCGGCAGCGGCACCGGCAGCGGGCCGCGGGTCCGGCCGGGACTCCGCCCCGCCGAAGAGTTCGGCTTCCAGGAAGGCGGCGACGGCCCGGGCGTGCGGGTAGTCGTAGACGAGGGTCGCGGGCAGGCGCAGGCCGGTCGCGGCCGTGAGCCGGTTGCGCAGTTCCACCGAGGCCAGCGAGTCGAAGCGGAGCTCACGGAACGCCCGTTCCGGATCGATTCGTTCCGGGTCCCGGTGTCCGAGCACCGACGCGGCGTGCTGCCGCACCAGGTCCAGGAGCGCCCGCCCGCGCTCGGTGGCGGGCAGGTCCGCGACGCCGCCGAGCGGTGTGCCGGCCGCGCCGTGTTCACGGCGGACGGCCTCCCGCGCGTCCCGGGCCTCCGGCAGCGCGTCGAACAGCCGGGTGGGCCGCTGCGCGGTGTACGCGAGCAGGAAGTGCTCCCATTCGATACCGGTGATCACCGGGCAGACCTCCGCCCGGTCCAGCGCCGTCTGCAGGGCGTCGAGGGCCTCCTCGGGAGCCATCTCGACGACTCCGTGCCGGCGGAAGCGCTCCGCCACGGGGCCCTCCGCCATGCCGCTGCCGGCCCAGGTGCCCCAGGCCACCGACGTCGCGGGCAGCCCTTCGGCGCGCCGCTGCCGGGCCAGGCCGTCGAGGTAGGCGTTGCCCGGGGCGTAGCCGCCCAGGCCCGGCGCGCCGAACGCGGAGGCGAACGAGGAGAACAGGACGAACGCGGTCAGCGGCGCGTCCGCCGTGAGGTCGTGCAGGTTCTTGGCGCCGAGGGTCTTGGCGCGGCCGGCCCGTTCGATCCGCTCGCCGGTCAGGGCGTCGAGAGTGCCGTCGTCCAGCGTGGCCGCGGTATGGAACACCGACGTGAGCGGCTGGTCATCGGACAGGCTCCCGAGAAGCGAGCGCAGCGCGTCGCGGTCGGTGACGTCGCACGCCGCGAAGGTCACCTTCGATCCCAGAGCGCTTATTTCCGCGGCCAGTTCGTCGGCGCCCGGGGCGTCGGGCCCGCTGCGGCTGGTGAGGACGATGTGCGGGGCGCCGCGGCGGGCGAGCCACCGGGCGACGTGCCGGCCGATGCCTCCTGTGCCACCGGTGACCAGCGCCGTGCCGGTGGGCTCCCACGTGCTCGGCGCGGCCTTGGGCGCGGCCCGCTTCCAGCGGCGTACGAACACCTCCTGGTCCCGCAGCGCGACCTGGTCCTCGCCGCTTGCGCCCATCAGCACACCGGCGAGCGAGCGGACGATCCCGGCCGTGGATCCGGCGGGAACGTCGACCAACCCGCCCCACAGTGCGGGGTGTTCGAGGGCAATGACCCGCCCCAGGCCCCACAGGGCCTCTCGCGCGGGGTCGGCAGGCCGCTCGTCGGCGGAGGTGACCTGGACGTCCTCGGTGAGGCACCACAGCGAGCCGTCGAGACCGGAGTCGGTGAACGCCTGGGCGAGCACGACGGTGCCGCCGAGCGACGGCAGGCCCAGGGGTGTGCCGGCGCCCTCACCGGTCTTGCCGAGGGCCTCGTCCACGCTCTCGTCCACGGCGAGCAGTGACAGCACCCCGACCCGGTCCGCGCCCTCGGCGGCGCTCCGCAGGGCCGCTGCCAGGTCCGTCCGTGTCGGCGCGGCCGTGAGCACCAGGTCCGTCACCGTCGCACCGGCCGCTTCGAGGGAGGCGCGCGCGGCCTGTGCGACCGCGTCCGCGGCCCCGGCGCCGCGGACGACGAGCCAGGTGCGCGGGCCCGCCGCGGAGGGTTGTGGGGCGGGCACCCGCTGCCAGTCGATGCGGTAGCGCAACGCGTCGGCCGCCGCGCCGCGTCCCGTCCCGCCAGCAGTGGTGCCCGCATCCGGGGCGGGCTCCCACCAGAAGCGCTCCGGCTGGAACGTCGAGGTGGGCAGCGGCACCGGGCGCGCCGGGACGCCGAGGAACACCGAGTCCCACCGCACGGGGACGCCCGCGGCCCACGCCGTCGCCAGGGCGCCGGCGAAGTCCTCCGGTCCCCCGTGGCCGCGGCGTACGGTCCCGACCGCGGCCAGGTCGGCACCGGCGTCGTGCCCGGTCTCCTCGATGGCGGTGGTGAGCACCGGGTGGGCGCTGAGTTCGATGAAGGCCCGGTACCCCTGCTCCACGAGCGCCCGTACGGCGGGTTCGAACCGGACGGTCCGGCGGAGATTGCGGAACCAGTACGCGGAGTCCAGCGTCCCGGGCTCCGCCCAGTCGCCGGTCACCGTGGAGAAGAAGGGCACGGCGCCGGGCAGCGGCTCGATCCGCCCCAACTCCTCGTTCAGGTCGGCGCGGGCGTCCTCCATGTGCGCGGTGTGCGACGCGTAGCCGACGGGCAGGCGCGTGGCCCGTACGCCCTCCGCGTCGAGGGCGGCGACCAGGTGGTTCAGGTCGTCGTCGGGACCGGCCACCACCACGGAGCGCGGCCCGTTCAGCGCGGCGGTCTCCAACCGGCCGTCGTAGTCGCCGAGTCGGCGCGTCAGGTCGTCGGGGGTGGTGGCGACCGCGACCATGCCACCGTGTCCGCGCAGCCGGCCGATGACACGGCTGCGGACGGCCACCAGGCGGGCGGCGTCGTCCAGGGACAGGGCGCCTGCGACGCAGGCGGCCGCGATCTCACCCTGGGAGTGCCCGATCACCGCGGCCGGCTCGACACCGTGGGCCCGCCACAGCGAGGCCAACGACACCATGACCGCGAAGAGGACGGGCTGTACCACGTCGACGCGGTCGGTGGACAGACCGGCGTCGGGGCTGCCGTCCGCGGCAGCGGCCTCCGCGCGCAGGAACGGCAGGACGTGGAAGTCCAGGTGCGGCTCCAGTGCGGCGGCGCACTCGTCCAGAGCGCGCGCGAACACCGGTACGGAGTCGTAGAGATGGACCGCCATGCCCGCCCACTGCCATCCCTGGCCGGGGAAGACGAAGACGGGCGAGGCCTGCGGCCGGGCGACCCCCACGGCCGCGGCCTGGCTGTCGCCCTCGGCCAGCGCGTCGAGCGCGGCCAGTGCCTCGGTTCGCCCGTGCGCCACGAACGCGGCGCGGTGGCGCGCCGCCGCGCGGGTGGTGGCCAGCGAGAACGCCACATCGGTGGCGGTGAGTTCGGGGTGTTCGCGCACATGCGCGACGAGGCGGCGCGCCTGTGTCCGCAGCGCGGCCTCGCTGTGCGCCGATACGGCCCACGGCGCCACGACGCAGTCGCGCCGCCGGTCGCCTCCCGCAGCCTCGTCACCCACCGCACCGGCGGCGGGCTCCGGCCGGGGCGGCGCCTCGACGATGGCGTGCGCGTTGGTGCCGCTGATGCCGAAGGACGAGACACCCGCCCGTCGGGGCCCCGGCCCGTCGGGCCAGGCAACCGGTTCGGTCGCCAGCCGCACCGCGCCCCCGGACCAGTCGACTTCCGTGGAGGGGCGGTCGGCGTGCAGGGTCGGCGGCAGTGTGCCGTGACGCATCGCAAGCAGCATCTTGATGACGCCGGTCACGCCGGCGGCGGCCTGGGTGTGCCCGATGTTGGACTTCACCGAGCCCAGCCACAGCGGGCGGTCGGCGGGGCGGCCCGTCCCGTACGTCTCGATCACGGCCTGCGCCTCGATCGGGTCGCCGAGCCGGGTGCCGGTGCCGTGCGCCTCGACTGCGTCGACGTCGGCCGCGGACAGTCCGGCGTCGGCGAGTGCCCGCCGGATCACCCGGGACTGGGCCTGGCCGTTGGGCGCGGAAAGGCCGTTGCTCGCGCCGTCCTGGTTGACCGCCACCGCACGGATCACGCCCAGGACGGGGTGGCCGAGGCGCCGGGCGTCGGAGAGCCGCTCCAGGAGGAGCACCCCGGCACCCTCCGCCATCCCGAAGCCGTCGGCGTCGGCGGAGAACGCCTTGCACCGGCCGTCGGGAGCGAGCGCGCCGAGACGGCTGAAGTCGACGAGCATGCCGGGCGTCGGCATCACGGTCGCGCCACCGGCCAGCGCCAGGTCCGTCTCCCCGGCGCGCAGGGAGCGGCAGGCGAGCTGGAGGGCCACGAGCGAGGACGAGCAGGCCGTGTCCACGGTGACGGCCGGTCCCTCAAGGCCCAGGGTGTAGGCGATGCGCCCGGAGGCGACGCTGGTGGTGGTGCCGGTCACCAGATAGCCGCCGACGTCCGCGGCGCCGTCGGCGAGGCGCGGGCCGTACTCCTGGGCGATGACGCCGGTGAACACGCCGGTGGGCGTGGCGCGCACCGCCTCGGGGGAGATACCGGCCCGTTCGAGTGCTTCCCAGCTGACCTCCAGGAGGAGCCGCTGCTGCGGGTCCATGGCCAGCGCCTCGCGTGGCGAGATGCCGAAGAAGTCCGCGTCGAAGTCGGCGGCCTCGTGCAGGAACCCGCCGGAGCGCTGCCGCACCGTGCCCGGGCGCCTCTGGTCCGGGTGGAAGAGCGCCTCCAGGTCCCAGCCGCGGTTCGTGGGCAGGCCCGCCACGGCGTCGCGTCCGCCCGAGAGCAGCTCCCAGAACTGCTCGGGGGTGCGCACTCCGCCGGGCAGCCGCACCGCCATGGCGACGACCGCGATCGGCTCGTCCGCCGCGTGACCGGCTCCCGGCTCCCGCTGCTGCTGGGCCGGTTCTGCGCCCGGCCCGGTGTGCTGTACGCGCGGGCGCAGCAGGTCGTACAGCGCGTCGGTGAGGGCGCGTGGGGTGGGGTGGTCGAAGAGTGTGGCGATGCCGATGTCCTGACCGACGGCCGCCGCGAGGCGGTTGCGTAGCTGCACCGCGAGGACGGAGTCGAGTCCGAGCTCGGCGAAGGTGTGCGAGCCGCCCGCGGCCTGTGCCCCGGCGCCGGTCACCGCGGCGGTCTCCGCGTCGACCAGCCGGGCCAGCCGCTGACGTATCTCGTGCTCCGGTGCGTCCGCCGCGAAGAGCCCCGAGCGGGAGGGTCCGGCGGGCTGTGCGCCGAGGTCCGTCCCGGCGGGCGGAAGGTCCGGCAGCTCGGCACCCGGGGTCTGTTCGACGCCGGGGAAGGCGGCCGTCCAGTCGACCTCCACCCCGTGGACGTACGCCTCCGCCGCCGCGGTCAGAAAGCGCCGCAGCCCACCCTGGCCGCGAAGCAGCGTGGGCAGCACCGCGTGCCCGGCGCCCGCCGCGTCGAGGGTCTGCCGCACGGCGGACGCGAGGACGGGGTGCGGGCTCACTTCGATGAAGACGCCCTCGCGGTCGTCGGCGCAGGTCCGCACCGAGCGCTCGAACTGCACGCGGCTGCGGAAGTTCTCGCACCAGTAGTCCGCCGTCAGTTCGCGGGTGTCGAGGGTGCTGCCGGTGAGGCTGGAGTAGAAGGGGACGGTGCCCGCGCCGGGCGTGAACCAGTCGAGCGCCGAGCGCAGTCCGTCGGTGACGTCGTCCATCTGCGGGGTGTGCGCGGCCATCGAGACGCCGATCACCTGGGCGCGGACCCCTTCGGCTGTCAGCTCCGCCACGCAGCGCACGATCGGTTCCGTCGCCCCGGCGAGCAGCACCGAGCGGGGGCCGTTGACGCCGGCCAGGACGAGGTCCGGGCCCCAGGAGGCGAGGCGCGGCGCGATCTCGTCGGCGGGCAGGGCCACCGACGCCATGTCCCCGTTGCCGACGAGGGGCATGAGTTCCTTGCTCCAAAGCGCCACCGCGCGGGCGCCGTCTGGGAGGTCCACGCTTCCCGTGGCGTGGGCGGCAGCGAGGTCGCCCATGCTGTGTCCCACGACGGCGTCGGGCCGGACACCGAAGGAGCGCCACAGCTCGGTGAGGGCGGCGCTGACCGCGTAGAGGGCGGGCTGGACGATCTCGACCCGGGGCGTGGTGCCGGCGGCGGCCGCCGTGTCGAGGGCTTCGGTCAGCGACCAGCCCGACTCGGCGGCGAAGACGTCGGCGCACCGCGCGATCGCGTCCGCGAACACCGGTGACCCGCCGACGAGTTCGGTGGCCATGCCCGGCCACTGGGAACCCTGGCCCGGGTAGACGAAGGTGACGGGCGCCACGGCGTTTGCCGCTCCGCGCGCGACCGCCGGATGCGGGCTGCCGTCGGCGACGGCGGACAGGCCGTCGAGGAGTTCGGCGCGGGTGGATCCGACGATCACCGCGCGGTGGGGCAGGCACCGGTCCTGGCGGGCGAGCGCGGCGCCGAACGCGTCGGCGCCGAGGTCCGGTCGTGCGTCGAGGTGGGCGATGAGCCGGCGCGCCCAGGCGCGCAGCGCGCCGTCATCCGCTCCCGACAGGGCCCACGGCCGGGCCGCCCCTTCGGCGGATGCGGAAGTGTTCTCAACCTGACGGGAACTGCCGTTCACACCTGACTCCTAGTCGTCCGCGCATTACCAGGGAGCGGGCCTCTGCAAAACATGGCCCGCGGAAATGCCGGCCACACCGACTGCGACCTGACCGACGGGGAGCGTCACCACAGAAAAAGCCGATCGACCCGTACGTCATAAGTGGTCGACTACCTTTGATCAGTGGCCAGTTGAACGTACACCAGCCAGCCACACCGCCCAAGGTATCTACGGTCGACCAAATCGACTCGATTTCGAGACACCCCAGGTCACAGACGTTAGTTCAGCGACAGGGCACGCATATCCCAGCAATGGAATATTGATCCTCAAGCTTCCCTTTAGTTGGTCTCGACCGGCCTGCGCAATGATATGGCCGAAGCAATTTTGACCGGCCGTAAAAGGCGATGCCAACTCCTGGACAGCGGCAACCAATTGAAGGGCCGGTGAGCCTTGCTACCCGAGGAAAAATCCCACACACCATCCCCTGCCGATACGACCGACGACCGGGGAAGTCCGTCCGAACGGCTGCCGTCGCTGACCGGGTTGAGGTTCTTCGCCGCGTTCCTGGTGTTCGTCTGCCATGCGCTCAGCCAGTTCAACCCGCAGGCGGATCCCGCCTCGCACGACCTGGCCTACTTCCTGCTGCCGGCCGGACCGGTCGGCGTCTCCTTCTTCTTCGTCCTCAGCGGGTTCGTCCTGACGTACGCGGCACGGCCGGGCGACACGGTGCGGCGCTTCTGGCGGCGCCGGGTGGTGAAGATCTACCCGAGCCACGTCGCCACCTGGTCGGCCGGTCTCGTCCTGGCCTGGGTCACCGGCGCCGTCGTGACCACATCGACGACGGCCGCCGCCCTGCTGCTCGTTCAGGCCTGGGTGCCGGACATGATCCTCACCGCCACGGTCAACCCGATCTCGTGGACACTCGCCTGTGAGCTGTTCTTCTACCTGCTGTTCCCGTTTATGTACCGGGGACTGCGCCGGCTGCCGCGGCGCCGGCTGTGGCCGGCCGCGGCCATCCTGGTGGCCCTGGTCATGGCCGTTCCGCACCTGGCGCGGCTGCTGCCCGGGGAGGTCGTACCGCTCGCGGGCTGGACCCAGACCCAGTTCTGGCTGGTCTACACGGCACCCCCCGTGCGGCTGCTGGAGTTCGCGCTCGGCATCGTGCTCGCGCTGCTCGTACGCGAAGGGATGTGGCCCGTCCTCAGCGTCAAGCTCGCCGCCGCCCTGTGCGTGGCCGGCTATGCGGTGGCCGGGGTGACGACGATGGTCACCGAGATGCCCCACCTGTGGGCGATGACGAGTGCCACGGTCCTCCCCCTGGCCGTGCTCATCCCCACGGCCGCCGTCCTGGACCGCAAGAATCTGCCCTCCCTGGCGCGCCGTCCGCGCCTGGTGCGGCTCGGCGAACTCTCCTTCGCCTTCTACCTCGTGCACCACATGATCCTCACGGCCTTCTTCGCCGCGCTGCCGGACGACGTCCGGCCGGGCCTGCCCGCGCTGACCGGCCTGGCGGTCGTGCTGTTCTTCGTCTGCTGGGCCGCTGCCTGGCTCCTGCACACCGCGGTCGAGTTGCCCGCCATGCGCAGCTGGAGCCGCCCGTCGGCAACCCCCCACGGACCTCTCACGCCCCACCCGGCACCCGGGCACTCCGAGCCCCTCACCGGTGAAAGGACACCATGAACCAGCCGCAACTGCCCGAGGTCCTCGACCTGAGCGGCGAGCTCTTCCACACCGACCAGTACGCGACGTACCGGGACATCCTCGAGCACCGTCCGGTGACGAAGGTGCGCTTCTACGACGGCTCCTTCGTCTGGCTCGTGAACCGTTACGAGGACGTACGCGCCGCCCTGAGCGACCCCCGGCTGAGCAACGACCCCACCAAACAGTCGGACATCGACCTCTCCGCGGCCACCGGCATCCCGGCGGACCTGGTCGAGTACTTCCAGCGGAACATGTTCCGCAGCGACGAACCGGACCACGGCCGGCTGCGCAAGCTCGTCTCCCGGGAATTCACCATGCGGCGCATCAACGCGCTCCGGCCGCGGATCCAGGAGATCGCCGAGGACCTGGTGGAGAAGTTCGCCGCCACCGGCGGCGGGGACCTGGTGGGCGCGCTCGCCCGCCCGCTGCCGCTCACCGTCATGTGCGAACTGCTCGGCGTCCCCGAGGCGGACCGCGCGGACTTCCAGCTCTGGTCCCAGCACGTCGTGGAGAGCGACCCGGCGTTCGCGGAGCGCAACGCCGTCTCGTACCGCAGCCTCTTCGAGTGCATCCGCTCGCTGATCCGGCGCCGGCGCGACGCGCCGGGCGAGGACCTGCTGTCGGCCCTGGTCGAACTGCGCGACTCCGGAGACAGCCTCTCCGAGGACGAACTGATCTCGACGGCGTTCCTGCTGCTCGTCGCGGGGATCGAGACCACGGTCAACGTCCTCGGCACGGGGTCCTTCCTCCTGCTGACCCACCCCGACCAGCTCGCCCGCCTCCGTGCGGACGACGGTCTTTTGGGGTCCGCCGTGGAGGAGATCCTGCGCTACATGGCTCCCATCGAGATGACGAGCAGGCACACCCTGGAGCCCGTCGAGATCGGCGGGGAGTCCATCGACGCGCAGAGCACGGTCCTGATCAACCTGGCCGCCGCCAACCGCGACCCGGCACGGTTCACGGACCCGCAGTCCTTCCGGGCCGACCGCAACGACGGCAGCCACCTCACCTTCGGCCACGGCATCCATTACTGCCTCGGCGCCGCGCTGGCGCGGGCGGAGGCGGAAGTCTTCTTCGACGTGCTCCTGAAGCGCTTCCCGGCCATGGAGCTCTCCGTTCCCAGCGCCGAATTGACGTGGCGTCACGTCTTCATGCGCGGTCCGCTCGAGCTGCCCGTCTCCTGGCGGTGACCCCGTGAAGCGTGCCCTCACCGATCTCGCGCTCTTCGGCGGCCCTGAGGCCTTCCTGCGCCCCCTTCTGGTGGGCATGCCCACCGTCGGCGACCGGGCCCGGTTCCTCGCCCGTCTCGAATGGGCCCTGGACAACGACTGGCTGACCAACGGCGGCCCGCTGACCACCGAGCTGGAGGGCCGCATCGCCGACCTGGCCGGCGTGCGGTACTGCGTCGCCACGTGCAACGCCACCGCGGCGCTCCAGCTGGTCCTGAAGGCCTCGGGGGTCACCGGCCAGGTCATCATGCCGTCGCTGACCTTCGCGGCCACTCCCCACGCGGCGAGCTGGGTGGGGCTCGAGCCGGTCTTCTGCGATGTCGACCCGGTCACCGGATGCCTGGACCCCGCGCGGGTCGAGGAGCTCCTCACCCCCGCCACCGGCGCCATCCTGGGCGTCCACCTGTGGGGCCGGGCGGCACCGGTCACCGAGCTGGAGAAGCTCGCCGCGGAGCACGGGGTGAAACTGTTCTTCGACGCGGCCCACGCCTTCGGCTGCACCTCCGGTGACCGGCCGATCGGCAGCTTCGGGAACGCGGAGGTATTCAGCCTCCACGCCACCAAGACGGTCATGGCCTTCGAGGGCGGGGCGGTGACCACCGACGACGGCGAGCTCGCCGAACGGCTCGTGGCCCTGCGCAACTTCGGTATCGACCGGGACAAGTCGGTCACCGCCGTCGGCGTGAACGCCAAGATGAGCGAGTGCTCGGCCGCCATGGGCCTCACCTCCCTCGACGCCTTCGAGGAGACCCGCGTACGCAACCGTGAGAACCACGCCCTCTACCGGTCAGAACTGCGCGGGGTCCCCGGCATCGAGGTGCTGCCCTTCGACGAGAAGGAGCGCAACAACCACCAGTACCTGATGCTGCTCACCGACCGTGCCGTCACCGGTCTGCACCGCGACCGGCTGCGGACCCTCCTGCAGGCCGAGAAGGTCTTCCCCCAGCTGTACTTCTCGCCGCCCTGCCACCTGATGCCCGCCTACCGGACCGATCCCCCGCTCCGGCTCGAGCACACCGAGCGCCTGTCCGAGCGGGTACTCGCGCTGCCCACCGGGCCGTCGGTGTCCTTCGAGGACATCCGCCGGGTGTGCAGCATCATCCGGCTCGCCGCAGAGCGCGGCGAGCAGATCGAGGCGATGTGGGCGCAGGCAGTGCCCGCATGAGCGCCATCGGTCCGGAGCCCGACCCGGAGGTAACAGTTCTCGTGGACACCGCCCAAGCGATCACGCCCGCGCAGGCGATCGAAGACGTGGCACGTCCCGGCGGGGACCGTGCCGCCGCGATCCGCGTCCTGCGCACCCGCCTCGCCCTGCTCGGCGACACCGGCGAGGGGGCCCGGGACCGCGCCGGTCACCTCGTCGACCTGGCCGTGCGGTACGGCTCCCATCCCTTCACCACTCTGGAGCAGGCCCGTCATCAGCTGGACGTGGACCGCACCGCCTTCACGACGCTGCTCGGACTCTTCCGCCGCATACCCGAGCTCGGCACGGCCGTCCAGCGGGGCCCGGAGGGGAAGTACTGGTCCAACACCATCCTTCCGCTGGAACGGACGGGTGCGCTCGACGCAGTGGTGCACCGGCGCCCGGCCTTCCCCTACAGCGTCGGCCTCTACCCCGGTCCGACCTGCATGTTCCGCTGCCACTTCTGCGTACGCGTCACCGGTGCGCGCTACGACGCCTCCGCCATGGACGCGGGCAACGCCATGTTCGCCTCCGTCATCGACGAGGTGCCCGACACCCAGCCCTCCACGGTGTACTTCTCCGGCGGGCTCGAACCGCTCACCAACCCCGGACTCGGTGAACTGGCGGCGCGCGGCGGCGGACGCGGGCTCGACATGACGCTCTACACCAACGCCTTCGCCCTCACCGACCGGACGCTCGAACGCCAGCCGGGGCTGTGGTCGCTGCACGCGATCCGCACCTCGCTGTACGGCCTGAACGACACCGAGTACGAGGCCACCACGACCAAACCGCGCGCCTTCGGGCGGGTCAGCGCCAACCTGGCCTCGTTCATGGCGCAGCGGGCGCAGCGCGGCGCCCCGCTCCGGCTCGGCCTCAACTACATCATCCTGCCGGGGCGGGCCGACCGGCTCATGGACCTCGTGGACTTCGTGGCCGACCTGAACGAGCACTCCCCCGACCGTCCCCTGGACTTCGTGACGGTGCGCGAGGACTACAGCGGCCGCGAGGACGGCCTGCTCGCTCCTGGCGAGCGAGCCCAACTGCGCGATGCGCTGCGGGACTTCACCGCGTACGCGCGAGAGCGAACTCCCGCGCTGCACATCGATCTCGGTTACGCCCTGGAGAGTCTGCGCAGCGGGGTGGACACCAAGCTCCTGCGCATCAGCCCGCAGACCATGCGAGGCTCCGCGCACGCGCAGGTCGCGGTGCAGGTCGACCTGCTGGGCGATGTCTACCTCTACCGCGAGTCGGGATTCCCCGAACTCGTGGGCGCGCACCGCTACATCGCCGGGCGCGTCACCCCGGCCAAGAGCCTGCACGAGGTGGTCCACGAGTTCGTCGAGCGGCATCCGCACATCGAGCCGCGACCCGGCGACGAGTACTTCCTCGACGGTTTCGACCAGGCCGTGACCGCGCGCCTCAACCAGATGGAGCAGGACATCGCCGACGGGTGGGAGGAGCACCGGGGCCTGCTGGGCGCGGACACCGCGGGGTGAGCGCGCCGCGCCGGGCTCAGCGTGCGGCCACCCGTTCCTCCAAGGCGGACACCACGTCCTGGGGACTGTTCTCAGCACGAGCCTCGTCGCGCAGCACGCGGGCCCGGTCGAGGAACGAGGGGTCGGCGAGCACCCGGGCCACGCTGTCGCGGAGGTCCTCGGCGCTCACCTCGCCCTCCTTGAGGTGCAGGCCCGCGCCCGCGGCGGCCGTCTGCTGCGCGCGCAGGACGGTGTCCCACAGGTACGGCACCATGATCTGCGGCACCCCGTGGTAGAGGGCCGTCGACCAGGTGCCGTTGCCGCCGTGGTGGACGACGGCGGAGCAGCCCTCCAGCAGTACGTCCATCGGGGCGAAGTCGACGACCCGGACGTTGTCCGGGAGCGGGCCGACCTTGGCCAGAGCGGCGGCGTCGGCCGTGACGACGAGATCGGCGTCGACCTCCGCGAGAACCCGGAGGTAGGAGTGGAAGACGTCCGGGTCGGCGGTGAAGCTGCTCCCGGTCGACCCGGTCGTCACGCACACCCGGCGTCGCGGCGCGGCCTCCTTCAGCCAGTCCGGCACCACGGCCCGGCCGTTGTAGGGCAGGTACCGCATGCCCACCGTCGGCAGCGACAGGTCGAGCCGGAACCGCTCCGGGAGCATGTCGACCGACCACTGGCCGACCACCAACTCCTCGTCGTACGCCACCCCGTGGCGCTCGGCGGCCTCCGTCAGCCAGTCGCGCAGCGGGTCGGGACGCTGCCCGGCGGGCCGCTGCGCGAGCCGCTCCACGAACTCCCGGCGGAAGTGCGCGTTCAGGTCGCTCGCGCTCAGCACCCGTGCGTGGGCGGCGCCGCATGCCCGGGCGGCGATCGCCCCGGCGAACGTGTACGGCTCCCACAGCACCAGGTCCGGGCGCCACTGGCGGGCGTACCCGACGAGGTCCCGGACGAACGACTCGTCGTTGATGACCGAGTAGAAGTAGGGAACGGACAGGTCGTACAGGTTGAACAGGTAGTCCCAGTCGAACGCTTCGGGCCGGGACAGATCGATGTCCGCGGAGTACTTCTGAAGTTCCGCGCCCTTCTCCTGCATCGCTTCGAGCAGCCGGTGGTCGTCGCCCACCGGTACGGCGGTCAGCCCGGCCCCGGTGATCGCGTCCGCGAAACCGGGCTGGCTGGCCACACGCACGTCGTGCCCCGCGGCGCGCAAGGCCCCCGCGAGCGACACGAAGCCATGGAAATGCGAGGTGTGCGCGAAAGCCGCGATCAGCACACGCATGAACAACTCCCCCAGGGGGCCGGATCGATGGACGGGACGTCGCCGATTGTGCCGCGACGCCCGGGCTGTGAACACGCTGAGCCGTCCCCGCTGGACCCGGGGACGAGTACTCCTTGAGCGGGCGGGCGGCGTCCCGTCACGAAAAGCGGCAGCACGTCACGAAAAGAGGCAGCAGCAATGGCAGGTCCCCTTTCCTCCGACGCCGGGTGGGACGCGTCCCACCGCCCTCTGGTCGTCGTCCTAGGCGCCTCCGGGTACATCGGTTCCGCCGTGGTGCGGGAGCTGTCCCGCCGCCGGATACGGCTGCGCGCGGTGGCGCGCGGTCCGTTCGCCGTGCCGGCCGGCGGCCGGGCGGCGACCGAGGTGGTGCGCGCCGACCTCACCGAGGAGGGCGCCGTCGCCGACGCGGTCCGCGGCGCCGACGCGGTGATCCACCTGGTCGCGCACATGACAGGACGGGGCTCGTGGCGGTCAGCCTCGTCGGACCCCCGGGCGGAGCGGGTGAACGTGGGCCTGGTGCGTGACGTGATCGCGCAGTGCGCGGTGGCGCCCGGCGGGGGCCCTCCCCCGACCCTGCTCCTGGCCAGCACCAACCAGGTGGCGGACGGCGGCCCCCAACGCAGCGCCTACGCCCGGCAGAAGGCCGCCGCTGAGCGGCATCTGCTCGACGCCACGGCCCGGGGCGCTGTCCGTGGCGTCGCGCTGCGCCTGCCCACTGCTGTCGGCAGCGAGGCGGGGGTGGCGCCCGCGATGGCCGGCCGGGCCCTGTCCGGCGAGGCCCTCACCATGTGGCACGACGGCACTGTGCGGCGCGAGTTCCTCGATGTGAGCGACGCGGCCCGCGCCTTCGCCGTCGCGCTCGACCACGCGGCGGCCCTCGACGGCCGCGCCTGCGCGGTGGGCGGGCACGTCGTCGCGCTCGGCGATCTGTTCCGGGCCATCGCCGACAGAGCGGCCCTGCACACCGGACGGCCACCCGTCCCGGTACTGTCCGTGGAACCGCCCGACTACGCCGAGACCGGTGACTTTCGCGACCTCGACATCGACTCGTCGGTCTTCCGGGACGTGACGGGGTGGCGTCCCGAGGTGCCCTTGCACCGGGCCGTCGACGACGTCGTGTCGGCCGTCACACGGCGCCGGGCGGCGGCGGGCTGACCGGCCGGTCCGTCATTCCCCGCGCAGCGCGACGGCGCGGACCCTCTCGACCAGCCGGGCCTGTTCGACCAGTGCCCCGCCCGTGAGCGGGGACGGGGCGCCCGAGCGGATGCCCTCGACGAAGGCCGTCACCACGGAGCGGAACTGGTCGTGCGGGGGCACGAGCAACTCCGCGTGGGAGCCGTTCCGTTCGAGGTGGATCACCGCCGTGTGGTCCACGGGCGGCGTGTAGGCGCGGGGCACCATGATGCGGCCCTGCGAGCCCGTGAGCTCGTACCGGCCGCGGTAGGCGTGCTCCAGGCCGAACCCGAGCTGGGCCACCGCCCCGTCGGGCGCCGTGAGCAGCGCCGCCCCGCCGGTGTCGACACGCGTACGCGGGTCCGGTTTGAGGTGCGCGCCAGCCACTTCAAGGCCGGGCCCCAGGTGGCGCAGCGCGGTGCGCAGCGGATAGCCGCCGACGCCGGTGAGCGCGCCGCCATCCAGGTCGCGGCAGTGACGGATGTCGTCGGACGGTTTACCCGGGATGGTGAACTCGGCGGTCAGAGACCTGAGGTGGCCGATCCGCCCGGCGGCGAGCAGTTCGTCGACCACTTGGTGCTGGGGGTGGCACAGGAACATGTAGTTCTCGAACAGCGCGCGGCCGCGGGCGCGGGCGAGATCCCAGAGCTCTGACGCCTGCTGTGCGCTGCCCGTCAGCGGCTTCTCGCACAGGACGTGCTTGTCCGCCTGCAGCGCGCGCCGTGTCCAGTCGGCGTTGAGCGCGGGCGGCAGGGGTACGTAGACGGCGTCGACGTCGGAGCGGCCGAGCACGGCCTCGTACCCGGTCACCGGTTCACCGCCGAACCGCTGGGCGAACGCGGCCGCCTTGGCCCCGTCCCGGCTCCCGACGGCGACCACCTCCACCTCGGGGTCGGCGGCGAGCGCGGGCAGCATGCGCCGCCAGGCGATGTCCGCGCATCCCAGCACGCCCATCCGTACTCTGCCCATGGCCGCCCTCCCCCGTTCCCGAGCACGCGGCCGACGGCCCCGCAGGCGGGGCCACCGGCCGGTGCGACTGCTCGCCGGACTCAGCGCAGGGCGGCCTCGATGAGGTCGGCGGCCCGCCGGGTCCCGCCCTCGGCCAGCAACTCGGCGCGCAGCCCGTCGGAGCGCCGGCGGACCTCCGGGTCGCCGGTGAGCTCCAGCAGCGCCGTGCGCAGTGCCTCGGCTGTGGCGTCGGCGGTGTCCAGACGCCGGGCCACGCCGAGCGCGACGAGCTGGTCGGCGTTGCCGAACTGCTCGGCGCCCTGCGGCACGGCGATCATCGGCACGCCGGTGTAGAGCCCCTCGCTGCTTCCGCCCATGCCGGCGTGGGTGACGAAGGCGTCGGCCTGCTCCAGGATGGCCAGCTGCGGCACCCAGTTGTGCACCTCGACGTTGGACGGGATGTCCCCGAGCTCCTTGGCGTCGGTGTGCTTGCCGATCTGGAGGACGACGTGCCAGCCGTCCAGGTCGCCGAAGGCCGCCAGGCACTGGCGGTAGAACTCCACCTGATGGGTGTAGGCGGAGCCGAGGGAGACCAGCAGCACCTTCCCCACGCCGGCGGGGCGGGTCCAGCTCCCCTGGTCGGAGCGGTCCCCGAGGCAGGGGCCGACGAAGGTCACCACGTCGGTGTCCACCCGGTCGGCGTTGGGCTGCATGGCCTTGGTGATCAGCGCGACGGACCGGGCGGGCATGCCGCTGAACGCGTCGACGTCCAGGGTGGTCGCTCCGCACCCGGCCAGCCAGGAGGAGAACTTCTGCCGGTACGCGTCGGCGCCCGGCAGCCGCATCAGCTGGTCGCCGACCTCCTCCTGGTAGCCCTTCCAGGCCACGAAGGTCGGGGAGAGCTGGATGAGCGGGCGGCCCTGCGCCTCGGCGAGCGCACGGCCCGTGTAGGACCCGATGTCGTACAGGTAGAGGTCGGCGGGGTCCTCGTCGTAGTGGGCCCGCAGCTGCGGAAGCGCCTGCATCGCGTCGTCGAGGAAGAGGGTCATGGCCGAGATCGGGTCCTGCGGCCAGTTGTTGTCGACGACGGGGAGCGTGGTGGTGCAGGGGACGAACTCGGCACCGGTGGCGGTGATCTGGTCGGCGACGATCGGGTCGTCGGCGTACGTCACCCGGTGCCCGCGCGCGACGAGTTCACGGATGACCTCGATGCCGGGCAGGACGTGGCTGACGATGGGGCTGCCGATCATCGCGATGTGGCGACGGGACATAAGGAATAACTCTTTTCGGTGCTACGGCTTATCGACAGAAGAGGGGGGTGGGCGCCGCGGCCCGCGTCAGCCGTAGATCTGGGGAAAGTGCATGCCGCAGACACTAACCACACCCACCGATTCCGGAGAAGTGCCGGACGTCGCGGTCCGCCCGCGGGTGCGGCCGCCCGCGTCGCATACCGTCGCGCTCCGTGCCCCTGATCATTTGCGCAGGTGCTGAGCGCCCAACGGCCGATCGAGGACGGCCTCCCGGCGCGGACGCCGGGCCACGCACCGGTGACGGACACCTCGCCGACAACAGCCGAAAATCACCGGAACTTGGCCAATTGCCGCCCCGTGGGCACTTCCTCGCCGGGCGTCACAGGCACCGCGAGCGCCGCTTCTCCAGCGGCCCTCTTCCGCCGCTCAAGCGCCGCACTGCCCTTTCACGACAGTCTCTTGTCCTGTGCCATGCGGTCATGCCGCCTCGGTCGGCCTCTTCGGACTACGGATGAAACGGCGTGCGAATCCATGCATGACTCCTCTTTCACGAACTCCTCCATGAACTCTTCTACGGAGTCTTCTGCGGACAGCTTCCTCCCGCCGGTGCCGACCACGACGTCGGAGGGCGGTTTCCAGGTGGTCCTGGACGACGTCCAGCACTCCCGCGGCACCCGCCGCCTGCTGGGCGGGGTGCACCAGTCCGTGACCCTCGGCGAGCGCATCGGCGTCATCGGGGAGAACGGATCGGGCAAGACCACCCTGCTGCGTCTGCTCGCCGGGGTGGACAAGCCCGACGGGGGCCGGGTCCTGGTACGTGCGCCGGGCGGCATCGGCTACCTCCCGCAGATCCCCGAGCTGGCACCCGACGACACGGTGCGGGACGCCATCGACCACGCCCTGACCGAACTACGCACGCTGGAGCGCCAGTTGCGCCGCTGCGAGAGGGCCATGGCCGAGGCCGAAGGCGATGATCTGGCGGCCCTGCTGGCCAAGTACGGCGATCTCACGGAGGCGTTCGAGGCCCGGGACGGCTACGCGGCCGACTCCCGGGTGCAGGCCGCCCTGCACGGCCTGGGTCTGGCCTCCGTGGACGCCACCCGGCGCCTGGCCGGCCTGTCCGGCGGCGAGCAGGCTCGCCTCGGCCTGGCCTGTGTGCTCGCCGCCGCACCGCAGCTGATGCTGCTCGACGAGCCCACCAACCATCTGGACCGGGCCGCCCTGGAATGGCTCGAGGAACACCTGCGCTCCCATCGCGGCAGCATCCTCGTCGTCTCCCACGACCGCGTCTTCCTGGAGCGGGTGGCCACGGCCCTGTGGGACGTGGATGCCGAGCGGCACACGGTCCACCGCCACGGCGGCGGCTACGCCGGCTACCTCAAGGCCAAGGAGACCCTGCGGCTGCGCCGGGAGCAGCAGCACCAGGAGTGGAAGGACGATCTGGCCCGCCAGCGCGAACTGACGCGCGCCGCGGCGAACCACGTGGCCGCCGGGCCACGGGCCAACACCGACCGGACGAACGGCCGGCACCAGCGCAGTGTGGAGAAGCAGATCTCCGCCCGCGTGCGCAACGCCAAGGAGCGGCTGCGTCGGCTCGAGGAGAACCCGGTTCCCCGCCCGCCGCGGCCGATGCGCTTCGCACCCCGGATCCAGGGCGGTGACGCCGCAGGCGACCCGGTGATCGCCGGACTGCACCACGTCGTGGTGGAACAGCGGCTCCGCGCGCCGGACTTCGAGGTACGTGCGGGCGAGCGCGTCCTGATCACCGGCCCCAACGGCGCGGGCAAATCGACCCTGTTGCGGGTGCTGGTCGGCGATCTGGAACCGGACCGGGGCACGGGCACGCGTCCGGCGCGCACCGGCTGGCTGCCGCAGGAGACAGCTGTCACCGAGCCCGGGCTCAGTCTCCTGGACGGGTTCCGGGCGGGCTTGCCCGGCGATGTGGAGGCGCACCGCGGGGCGCTCCTTGGCCTCGGGCTGTTCAGGCCGTCGGATCTGGCGACGCCGGTGGCGGGGCTCTCCGTCGGGCAGCGCCGGCGCCTCGCCCTGGCCCGACTGCTGCACGACCCCGTCGATCTGCTGGTGCTTGACGAGCCGACGAACCATCTGTCACCGGCGCTGGTGGAGGACCTCGAAGAGGCCCTGTCGCACTACCGGGGAGCGCTGGTCGTCGTCTCCCACGACCGCATGCTCGAACGGCGGTTCAGCGGGCGCACAGTGCACCTGGAGAACGGCTCCATCCGCGGCTGATTCCGCTGTTGCGTCGTATCGCCCCGTGGGACGGTACGACCCACCAGCGAAAGGAAGAGCCCTCTCATGGCCAAGGACGGATTCACCGACCCGCGCATCGTCCCCCACGAGTCGGATCACGAGCGTGACGCGCGTGAGCGGCTCACGAAGCTCCTCGTCGACAGCCCCATACCGCCCCAGTATCTGATCGACAACCTGCCCATCTACCTGCGCCGCCACCAGCTCGCCGACCTGCTCTCCATGGACGCGCTCTACCGCATGCTGCCCGAAGTGCCGGGCGTCATCATGGAGTTCGGTGTGCTGCACGGCCGTCACCTGGCCACGCTGACGGCCCTGCGCAGCATCTACGAGCCGTACAACTCGCTGCGGCGCATCATCGGCTTCGACACGTTCACCGGCTTCCCGGACGACATCAAGGACGTGGACAAGGTCAGCACCAGTGCCGTCGCCGGGCGTTTCGCGGTGCCGGAGAACGAGGTCGACCATCTGCGCGAGGTTCTTGCGGCCCATGAGGCCTCCGAGCCGTTCGGGCACACGCAGCGTTCTTTCGTCGTGCAGGGCGACGTGCGCGAAACGGTGCCGCAGTACCTGGAGGAAAACCCGGAGACGGTCATCGCCATGGCCTACTTCGACCTGGATCTCCACCAGCCGACCAAGGAGCTCCTGGAGGCGATCCGGCCGCACCTGACCAAGGGCAGCATCCTCGCGTTCGACGAGCTGGCCCACCCGAAGTGGCCCGGTGAGACCACCGCGCTGCGGGAGGTCCTCGGCTTGGACTGCGCGCCTCTGCGCCAGCTTCCGGGCCGTGAGCCGCCGGTCGTCTACATGAAGTGGGGCGAGTGATCGGATCGCGGGCATCTGTGATGACGACTCGATCCATCGGCACGACCGCGCCCACGACCGTCCGGGAACTCGCCGTCGAGGGCGCCTATGAGTTCACCCCGAAGATCTTCCCCGACCGGCGCGGCCTGTTCGTGACCACGTATCAGCAGCAGCAGTTCACCGAGACGAGCGGGCACGCCTTCCCCGTCTTCCAGACCTGCCAGAGCCGGTCGAGCCGCGGTGTGGTGCGCGGTGTGCACTTCACGGCGACGCCGCCGGGCATGGCCAAGCACGTCACGTGCGGGCGCGGCCGGGCACTGGACTTCGTCGTCGACCTGCGGGTGGGGTCGCCCACCTTCGGCGAGTGGGACACGGTCGAGCTCGGCCAGGACACCTTCCGGTCGACGTATCTGCCGGTCGGCGTGGGCCACGTGTTCGTCGCACTCGAGGACGACACCACGATGGTGTACCTCATGTCCGGGCCGTACGTGGCGGAGCACGAACTCGCTGTCTCCCCGCTGGATCCGGAACTCGCCCTGCCTCTCACGCTCGAGGGCGTGGAGCCGGTCATGTCCGAGCGCGACGTCGCGGCCCCCACTCTGGCCCAAGCGCTGGAGGCGGGCATCCTGCCGGACTACGCGACCTGCCTGGAGCTGGAGGCGGCGCTGTAGAGGCCGCCGTCGCACGGAGGTGACCGCCGGGGCCGTGTGGCGCCCCGGCGGTCACGTGATCAGTAGCGGTAGTGGTCCGGCTTGTACGGGCCCTCTACCTCGACGCCGATGTACGCGGCCTGCTCGGGGCGCAGCGTCGTGAGCTTCACGCCGAGCGCGTCGAGGTGGAGGCGGGCGACCTTCTCGTCCAGGTGCTTGGGAAGCACGTAGACGTCGGTCGGGTACTCCTCCTGCTTGGTGAACAGCTCGATCTGGGCCAGGGTCTGGTCCGCGAACGAGTTGGACATCACGAACGACGGGTGGCCCGTCGCGTTGCCCAGGTTCAGCAGGCGGCCCTCGGACAGCACGATGAGGACCTTGCCGTCGGGGAACGTCCAGGTGTGGACCTGCGGCTTGACCTCGTCCTTGACGATCCCGGGGATCTTCGCGAGGCCGGCCATGTCGATCTCGTTGTCGAAGTGGCCGATGTTCCCCACGATCGCCTGGTGCTTCATCCTGGCCATGTCCGAGGCCATGATGATGTCCTTGTTGCCCGTCGTGGTGACGAAGATGTCGACCTGGTCGACGACCTCGTCCAGCGTCGTGACCTGGAAGCCGTCCATCGCCGCCTGCAGGGCGCAGATCGGGTCGATCTCGGTGACGATCACGCGGGCGCCCTGGCCGCGCAGGGACTCCGCGCAGCCCTTGCCCACGTCGCCGTAACCGAAGACGAGAGCGGTCTTGCCGCCGATGAGAACGTCCGTGGCGCGGTTGATGCCGTCGATCAGGGAGTGGCGGCAGCCGTACTTGTTGTCGAACTTCGACTTCGTCACGGCGTCGTTCACATTGATCGCCGGGAACAGCAGGGAGCCCTCGCGGTGCATCTCGTACAGGCGGTGGACACCGGTCGTGGTCTCCTCCGTCACACCGCGGATCTCCGAGGCGATGACGGACCAGTCGAGCGTGCTGTTCTCCAACAGGTTGCGGACGACAGCCATTTCCTCGTTGGAGGCCTCGGGCAGCTTGCCCGTCTTGTGCCGCTCGACTCCCAGGTGGACGAGGAGGGTGGCGTCGCCGCCGTCGTCGAGGATCATGTTCGGGCCCGCGTGCCCGGGCCAGGTCAGGGCCTGCTCGGTGCACCACCAGTACTCCTCCAGGGTCTCGCCCTTCCAGGCGAAGACCGGGATGCCGGCGGCGGCGATCGCGGCGGCGGCGTGGTCCTGGGTCGAGAAGATGTTGCAGGAGACCCAGCGGACCTCGGCGCCCAGGGCGACCAGGGTCTCGATGAGGACGGCCGTCTGGACCGTCATGTGCAGGGAACCGGTGATGCGTGCGCCCGCGAGGGGCTGCGCGTCCGCGTACTCCCTGCGGATCGACATCAGGCCGGGCATCTCGTGTTCGGCGAGGGTGATCTCCTTGCGGCCGAACTCGGCGAGGGAGAGATCGGCGACCTTGAAGTCGGTGAACTTAGATGACATGGAGGCTCCTTGAGCTGTTCAGTACGTTGCGGTGGATGTCCAAGGCCGCGGTGGACTTGTTGAGCGTGATGTAGTGCAGGCCGGGGGCGCCCTCGGCGAGCAGCCGGTCCGCCATGGCGGTGGCGTGGTCGACCCCGATCCGGTACGCGTCTTCGGGGCGCTCACGGGCGGCTTCGAGCCGGTGGGCCAGGTCCTCCGGGAAGGCGGCGTCGGAGAGCTCGGCGAAGCGCCGGATCTGGCGGGCGTCGGTGGCCGGCATGATCTCCGGGATGACCGGCGTCGTGCAGCCGGCGGCCGCGAGCCGGTCACGCAACCGCAGATAGTCCTCCACGTCGAAGAACATCTGGGTGATGGCGTAGTCCGCGCCGGCGCGGCACTTGGTCACGAAGTGCCGGATGTCGCTGTCCCAGTCGGGGGAACGCGGGTGCATCTCCGGGAAGGCCGCGACCCCAATGGTGAAGTCCCCCAGCGACCGCACCAGTTCCACGAGTTGGTACGCGTGGGTGAAACCGTCCGGGTGCGGGGTCCAAGGTCCCTTGGGGTCGCCCGGCGGGTCGCCGCGCAGCACGAGCACGTCGTGCACTGCGGCGTCCGCGTACTGGCCGATGATGCGGCGCAGTTCGGCCACCGAGTGCCCGACGGCCGTCAGGTGCGCCACCGGGCGCAGCGTCGTCTCGGCCACGATCCGTTTGGTGACCTCGATGGTGCGCTCCCGTGAGGAGCCTCCCGCGCCGTAGGTGACGGACACGAAGTCGGGCGCGAGCGGTTCGATGCGGCGGATGGCCTGCCACAGGGCCTGCTCGCCCTTGGCCGTCTTCGGCGGGAAGAACTCGAAGGAGAACGTCGTCATGCGCGGCCTCCCGCGTTGAAGTAGCTCGCCTCGGGGTGGTGGATGACGATCGCGTCCGTGGACTGCTCCGGGTGGAGCTGGAACTCCTCGGAGAGTTGCACGCCGATCCGCTCGGGTTCGAGCAGCTGCGCGATCTTGGCGCGGTCCTCCAGGTCCGGGCAGGCCGGGTAGCCGAGCGAGTAGCGGCAGCCCTGGTAATCGGTGCGGAACATGCCTTCCATCGCGGACGGATCACTGCCGGCGATGCCGAGTTCGGAGCGGACGCGGGCGTGCCAGTACTCGGCGAGTGCCTCGGCCAACTGCACGGACAGGCCATGCAGTTCGAGGTAGTCGCGGTAGGAGTCGGCGGCGAACAGCTCGGCGGTGGCCTCGCCGACCTTCGAACCCATCGTGACCACCTGGAGCCCGACCACGTCGGTCTCCCCCGATTCCTCCGGGCGGAAGAAGTCGGCCAGGCACAGGCGCCGGCCGCGGCGCTGGCGCGGGAAGGTGAACCGGGTCCGCTCGCCGCCCTGGTCGTCCAGAATGATCAGGTCGTCGCCCTTGGACACGCACGGGAAGTAGCCGTGGACCACGGCCGCCTCCAGGAGGTTCTCCGTGCGCAGCCGGTCGAGCCACATACGCAGCCGCGGCCGGCCCTCGCTCTCGATGGTGTCGCCCTTGAGCCCCCACTGGCCCTTGAACAGGGCGCTCTCGTCGAGCCAGGAGGCGTACTCCTTGAGCTGGACGCCCTTGACGACGCGGGTGCCCCAGAACGGCGGGGTGGGGACCGGGTTGTCGACGGCGACGTCCGAGCGGCCGACGTCCCGCGGCTCTTCGATGATCAGCTCCCGTTTCGGTACGCGGCGCTGCTTGAGCTCGGGCAGGGTGGCGCCGGGGACGCCGCGCTTGACCGCGATGAGGGCGTCCATCAGGCGCAGGCCCTCGAACGCGTCGCGGGCGTAGCGGACCTCGCCCTCGTAGATCTCGTGCAGGTCCTGCTCGACGTAGGCCCGGGTCAGCGCCGCGCCGCCGAGGATGACGGGGAAGTCGGCGGCCATCTTGCGCTGGTTGAGCTCCTCCAGGTTCTCCTTCATGATCACCGTCGACTTCACCAGGAGGCCGGACATGCCGATCACGTCCGCGCGGTGCTCGGCCGCGGCGTCCAGGATCGCCGCGACCGGCTGCTTGATGCCGAGGTTGATCACGTTGTAGCCATTGTTGGACAAGATGATGTCGACGAGGTTCTTGCCGATGTCGTGCACGTCGCCGCGGACGGTGGCCAGCACGATGGTGCCCTTGCCCTCGGAGTCCGACTTCTCCATGTGCGGCTCCAGATGGGCCACCGCGGTCTTCATCACCTCGGCGGACTGCAGCACGAACGGCAGCTGCATCTGCCCGGAACCGAACAGCTCACCGACGACCTTCATGCCCTCCAGCAGGGTGTCGTTGACGATGTCCAGGGCCGGGCGGGTCTGCAGGGCCTCGTCCAGATCGGCGTCCAGGCCGTTCTTCTCCCCGTCGATGATGCGCCGCTTAAGGCGCTCATCCAGCGGCAGCGCCAAGAGTTCCTCGGCCTTGCCCGCCTTCATCGACTTCATGTTGACGCCCTCGAAAAGCTCCATGAGCTTCTGCAAGGGGTCATAGCCCTCGGCGCGCCGGTCGTAGATCAGGTCGTGGGCGACCTTGACCTGCTCCTCCTCCAGACGCGCGATGGGCAGGATCTTCGAGGCGTGCGCGATCGCCGAGTCCAGACCCGCCTTGACACACTCATCCAGGAAGACCGAGTTGAGCACGACACGGGCGGCCGGGTTCAGGCCGAAGGAGATGTTCGACAGGCCCAGCGTGGTCTGCACGTCCGGGTGGCGCTTTTTCAGCTCACGGATCGCCTCGATGGTGGCGATGCCATCCCCCCGCGACTCCTCCTGACCGGTGCAGATGGTGAAGGTCAGACAGTCGATGAGGATGTCCGACTCATGGATGCCCCAGGTGCCGGTCAGATCCTCGATCAGCCGCTCGGCGATGGCCACCTTGTGCTCGACGGTGCGGGCCTGGCCCTCCTCATCGATGGTCAGCGCGATCAGCGCCGCCCCGTGCTCCCTGGCCAGCGCGGTCACCTTCGCAAAGCGCGACTCCGGCCCGTCGCCGTCCTCGTAGTTGACGGAGTTGATGACCGCCCGGCCGCCCAGCTTCTCCAACCCTGCCTGGATGACCGGCAGTTCGGTCGAGTCAAGGACGATGGGCAGCGTGGAGGCGGTGGCGAAACGGCCCGCCAGCTCCTCCATGTCCTTCACCCCGTCCCGGCCCACATAGTCGACACACAGGTCGAGCATGTGGGCGCCCTCGCGGATCTGGTCGCGGGCCATCTCCACACAGTCGTCCCAGCGGCCCTCCAGCATCGCCTCACGGAACTTCTTCGACCCATTGGCGTTCGTTCGCTCACCGATCGCCATATACGAAGTGTCCTGACGGAACGGCACCGTCTGGTAGAGCGAGGCCGCACCCGGCTCCGGGCGCGGCTCACGGCGGGAGACCTCCACCCCGCGCACCCGCTCCACGACCTTGCGCAGATGCTCCGGCGTCGTGCCGCAGCAGCCGCCGACCAGGGACAGGCCGTACTCCCGGACGAAGGTCTCCTGGGCATCGGCCAGCTCCGCCTCCGTCAGCGGGTAGTGCGCGCCGTCCTTGGTCAACACGGGAAGGCCCGCGTTCGGCATCGCCGAGATCGGGATCCGCGAGTGGCGGGAGAGGTAGCGCAGGTGCTCGCTCATCTCCGCCGGACCCGTCGCGCAGTTCAGGCCGATCACGTCGATGCCCAACGGCTCCAGCGCCGTCAGCGCCGCGCCGATCTCCGAACCCAGCAGCATCGTGCCGGTCGTCTCCACCGTCACCGAACAGATCAGCGACAGATTCGCGCCGGTGGCCTCCAGGGCACGGCGGGCGCCCAGGATCGCCGCCTTCGTCTGCAGCAGGTCCTGCGTGGTCTCCACCAGCAGCGCGTCCGCGCCGCCCGCGATCAGACCCTCCGCATTCTGCTGATAGGCATCCCGCAACGTCGTGTAGGGGGCGTGGCCCAGGGTCGGCAGTTTCGTGCCGGGGCCCATCGAACCGAGCACCCAACGCTGCTGCCCCGTCGACGCGGTGAACTCATCGGCCACCTCACGCGCCACCCGCGCACCGGACTCCGACAACTCGAAGACCCGCTCGGGGATGTCGTACTCCCCCAGCGCCGCATGATTGGCACCGAAGGTGTTCGTCTCGACGCAGTCGACACCGACCGCGAAATACTCCTCGTGCACCGACCGGACGATGTCCGGGCGCGTCACGTTCAGGACTTCGTTACAGCCTTCCAGCTGCTCGAAGTCGTCCAGACTCGGGTCCTGCTCCTGGAGCATCGTGCCCATCGCGCCGTCGGCCACCACCACGCGGGTGGCGAGGGCCTCCCTGAGGGTTTCCGGAGAAGCGGTCACGAGCTGTCGCCACCCTCGCGGGTGACGACCGCCAGGTAGGGCGCGATCTCCTCGGCGGCGTCCGTGCCGTACGCGGCCGTGAGGTTGGCGAGGAGGCGGTCGGCAGCGGCGTCGTACGACTGGGAGCCGACGGTGCGGATCACCTCGGCCGCGACCGAGCAGCCGAGCCGTACCGCGGCCTTCAGGGCCAGGCCCCGGGCGGTAGCGGCGAGGAAGCCGGCCCGGAACGCGTCGCCGACACCGGTCGGGTCGACGACCGGGACGTCGGGCACGGCGGGGACGCGGAGAGAGGTGCCGTCGGCGCATTCGGCGCGGGCGCCGTGAGAGCCGAGCGTGGTGATCCAGGTGCCGACCCGGTCGAGCACGTCGTCGCGCGTCCAGCCGGTGCGCTCGAGCAGCAGGGCGGCCTCGTACTCGTTGGTGAAGAGCCAGCGGGCGCCGTCCACCAGGTCCCGCACCTGAGTGCCGTCGAGGCGGGCGAGCTGTTGCGAGGGGTCCGCGGCGAACGGGATGCCGAGCTCCCGGCACTGCCGGGTGTGGCGGAGCATCGCCTCGGGGTCGTTGGGCGCGATCAGGACCAGGTCCGGCCGGGCATCGGGGGCGGCGTTCCCGATCAGGGTGGTCAGGTCGATGTCGCGCGCCTCGGCCATGGCGCCCGCGTAGAACGCGGCGATCTGGTTGGCGTCCTGGTCGGTGGTGCACATGAACCGGGCGGTCTGCCGTTCGCCGGAGACCAGGACGCCACTGGTGTCGACGCCCTGCTCCTTGAGCACCACCTCGTACGGTCCGAAGTCGGTGCCGACCGCGCCGATCAGGAGCGGTGCGAGGCCGAGGCCGCCGAGCCCGAAGGCGATGTTGGCGGCGACGCCGCCGCGTCGCACTTCGAGGTCGTCGACGAGGAACGACAAGGAGACATGGTGCAGTTGGCTGGGGACCAGCTGGTCCGCGAATCTGCCGGGAAACACCGTCAGATGGTCCGTGGCGATCGAGCCGGACACGGCGATACGCACGTGAGCACTCCCGTTGGGTGCGTGGGCCGGGGCTAGGGCCCTTCGGTCGGTCGGCCGGTCTGGGGCCGGCCGTCGGTGGGTGGAGGGCAGGTCAGAGTCCGGCCGCGGCCTTGAGTCGCTCGGCGCGGTCGGTCTTCTCCCAGGGGAAGTCGTCGAGTTCGCGGCCGAAGTGGCCGTAGGCGGCCGTCTGGGAGTAGATCGGGCGCAGCAGGTCGAGGTCGCGGATGATGGCGGCCGGGCGCAGGTCGAAGACCTCGGAGATGGCCCGCTCGATGTCGGCCTGGGGGACGGATGCGGTGCCGAAGGTCTCGACGAACAGGCCGACCGGCTCGGCCTTGCCGATCGCGTAGGCGACCTGGACCTCGCAGCGGTCCGCGAGCCCGGCGGCGACGACGTTCTTGGCGACCCAGCGCATCGCGTAGGCGGCGCTGCGGTCCACCTTGGACGGGTCCTTGCCGGAGAAGGCGCCGCCGCCGTGGCGGGCGTAGCCACCGTACGTGTCGATGATGATCTTGCGGCCGGTCAGGCCGGCGTCGCCCATCGGACCGCCGATCTCGAACCGCCCGGTGGGGTTGACCAGGAGCCGGTAGCCCTCGGTCTCCAGCTTGATGCCGTCCTCGGCGAGGCCGTCGAGGACGTACTCCACGACGTGCTCCTGGATGTCGGGCGTGAGCAGCGAGCCCAGGTCGATGTCGCTCGCGTGCTGCGAGGAGACCACGACCGTGTCGAGCCGGACCGGGCGGCTGCCCTGGTACTCGATGGTGACCTGGGTCTTGCCGTCCGGGCGCAGGTAGGGGACGGTGCCGTTCTTGCGGACCTCGGTCAGGCGGCGCGAGAGGCGGTGGGCCAGCTCGATCGGCAGCGGCATCAGGTTCGGGGTCTCGTTGCTGGCGTAGCCGAACATCAGGCCCTGGTCCCCCGCGCCCTGCTGGTCGAGCTCGTCCCCCTTGCCTCCGGCAGAGGCGCCTTCCACCCGGTTCTCGTACGCCGTGTCGACGCCCTGCGCGATGTCCGGGGACTGTGCGCCGATGGAGACCGATACGCCGCAGGAAGCGCCGTCGAAGCCCTTGCTCGAGGAGTCGTAGCCGATCTCGAGGATCTTGTCGCGCACGAGCTGCGCGATCGGCGCGTACGCCTTGGTCGTGACCTCGCCGGCCACATGCACCTGGCCGGTGGTGATGAGCGTCTCGACGGCGACGCGGGACGTGGGGTCCTCGCGCAGCAGCGCGTCGAGAATGGTGTCACTGATCTGGTCGGCGATCTTGTCGGGGTGGCCCTCGGTCACGGACTCCGAGGTGAACAGGCGACGGGACATGGTTCTCCAGATTTCTTGTAGGAGGGATGAGGCGCGACGGGAGAACGGGGCACGGCGTTGCCACTCTCCTCGGAGTGACTCGCCTGCCACTCGCGCCTCGTCGGAGTGCCCGTACGCGGGCGGTTATGCCTGACTGGGCTCGTGCACGCGCGACTTCACGCCGCCACCTCCGCGTTGGCATGGTCGCCGACGAGCAGTTGATGTCCGGCGGCGGAACGGCCGATCCGCGCCCAGCGGCCGATGATCGAGTGGTCGAGGGCGGGGACGCCGTCGACGGCGGCGCCCTCCAGGAGGATCGAGTCGGCGACGGAGGAGTGCCGCAGAACGCAGTCGCGGCCGACGGAGACGTACGGCCCGACGGTGCACTGGGTCACGGTGCTCCCGGCGGCGATCACCAGCGGGCCCACCAGGTGGCTGCCGCGCACCCGGGCTCCCGGTTCGATCACGACCGGGCCGCTCAGGGTGCTGGCCGCGTCGATGTCCCCGTGCATGACGGACCCGGTCAGCCGTCCGAGCAGTTCGCGGTTGCAGTCGAGCAGGTCCTCCGCCTTCCCGGTGTCCTTCCAATAGCCGTCGTAGCATTCGGCGCGCACCAGCGCGCCGTCGTCGGCGAAGCGCTGGATGGCATCGGTGATCTCCAGTTCGCCGCGGCCGCTGGGGCACAGCCCGGTGACCGCCCGGTGGATCCGGGAGGTGAAGAAGTAGACGCCGAGCACAGCGAGGTCACTGGCGGGCTCGGCCGGCTTCTCGACCAGGCGGTGCACCCGGCCGTCGGCACCGACCTCGGCCACCCCGTAGGCACGCGGGTCGGCCACCGGCTGCACGAGGAGCAACGCGTCGGCGCGGTCGGCGGCGAAGGCCTTCGCCGCTTGCGCTATACCGTCCGCGAACACGTTGTCGGCCAGGTACATGACGAAGTCGTCGTCGCCGAGGAAGTCGGCAGCGAGCTGCACGCAGTGGGCGAGCCCCCGCGGCTGGTCCTGGTGCAGATAGGTGAGGTCGAGGCCGAACGCGGAACCGTCGCCGATCACCCCGGAGATCTCCGCGGCGTGCGTGCCGACGATGACGGCCGCCTCGGTGATGCCCGCGTCGCGGATGTTCTCCAGACAGTGCGCGAGCACGGGCTTGTTGGCCACGGGCAGCAGTTGTTTGGCGGTCGAGTGGGTGAAGGGGCGTAGCCGGGACCCCGTCCCCCCTGACAGTATGAGCGCCTTCATATTCCGTGAGTGTGCTGGTGGCTCCTCAAGGAAAGCTTGACGCAGCCCGGAGCGCCGGGCGCCCGGGCTGCCCCGAGGTGCCGGGCTCGATGGGCTTCCAGGCCGTCGTCGACCGGGCCTCGAGCGCGGGCATGGAGCATGCCCGCATGACCTCAACGAAGACCGCACCGCCTCCCACCGAGCTGGGGGACGCCTCCTTCGACCGGTGGCTGGACGAGCAGCGCCGCGGGCATCACCATTCCGTGCGGCGCGCGCCGCTCGACACCCTGCCCAGCTGGCGCTTCTGCCGGGAAACCGGCGACCTGGTGCACGCATCCGGCCGCTTCTTCTCCGTCTCCGGGCTGCGCGCCACCACTGACTTCGACGCCGCCGGGCAACGGCCGCTCACCTGGTCCCAGCCCGTCATCGTGCAGCGCGAGGTCGGGCTGCTCGGCATGCTGCTCAAGGAATCCCGCGGCGAGGTGCACTGCCTGTTGCAGGCCAAGACGGAGCCGGGCAACCTCAACGGACTGCAGCTGTCGCCGACCGTGCAGGCCACCCGCAGCAACTTCACGGGCGTGCACCGGGGCCGTCCCGTGCCGTACACGGAGTACTTCACCGGGGACCGGCGCGGCGGGCGGGTGCTCGCCGACTCGCTCCAGTCCGAACAGGGCTGGTGGTTCCTGCACAAGCGGAACCGCAACGTGGTCGTCATGACGGACGAAGACGTGCCCGCTCGCGACGGGTTCCGCTGGCTGTCGCTGCGTCAGGTCGGCGCACTGTTGCTCCGCGACCACCTGGTGAACATGGACAGCCGCACGGTCCTGTCGACGCTGCCGCGGGAGCAGATCGCGCATCGCGGCGGGCCGCCGGGCCCGGTGGGCGAGGACGACGCGCTCCACTCGTTCTCCGAGGTGCTCTCGGTCCTTGCCGACGCCCGGTTCAGGTACGAACTGACCCAGGAGCAGGTTCCGTTGCGGAAGGTCCTGGAGGACGCCACGAGCCCGTGGGCACGGACCGGGGACGGCGTCATCAGGCGACCCGACGGCCGGCATTTCACGGTGCTCGGTGTGACCGTTCAGGCGCAGGCGCGCGAGGTGGCCAGCTGGTCCCAGCCGCTGCTCGCCCCGGTGGCGGGGCTCGCCGGGCTGCTCGTGCGGCGCATCGACGGACTGCCGCACGTGCTGCTGCGGGCCCGGGTCGAAGCGGGCAGCCTGAACGTGGCCGAGTTCGGGCCCACGGTGCAGTGCTCGACGCGTCATCTGCACGGACGGGGCGCGCGCCGCCCCAAGTTCCTGGACACGCTGCTCGCGCCGCGCGCCGGGCGGGTGCTGTTCGACACCGAGCAGTGCGAGGAGGGCGGGCGCTTCCACCACGCGGTGACCCGCAACCTGATCGTCGAGCTGGCCGGGGACGACGAGGTGGCCGGGGGCGACAGGGCGGCCTGGGCAGTCACTCGCGACCTGCCACCGGACTTCTGCTGGGTGTCGGTGCCGCAGGTGCAGGCGCTACTGCGGCACGGCAACCACCTGAACGTACAGGCCCGTTGCCTGATGACGGCCCTGACGCTGGCGACGCGTTGGCTTGAGTCCTGACTCGATCGGGACGGGGAACCTTCAGCGAGTCAGGTCAAGAGGTCGGCACCCGACCCGGGAAAATTACCTGACCGGCTGGCTCAGGAACTCGCCGGCCTGTCAGCAACCGCATCAATGCCCGACGCCCGCAGTTTGCGGGCCAGGAACTCCATCTCAGGCATCGTGCCTGAGTGGGCTCCCGCCACGACCTCGCTCAGCACGGACCTGATCTCGCTCAGGCCGAGGCCAAGCTCTGCCCGCAGAACGCGCATGATTGCCGCGTTCCTCGCCCATGGATCTACCCGCAGGCGGGCTGGTCCGTGCTCGGAGAGCAGCTGGCCCCGCAGTTCGGCGGGTAGTTCACCACCACATGCAGCCACCTCGAACCCGCAGGCCGGGCACCTGCATGCCGTGTCCCAGCGCAAGGACCCGTTCACCAGCGCTTGAACGCCCCTCGTTCGGCGCTCCGCGCCTCACATGGGCTCGACCAGAGCCGCTCGCCATTGCGGGCGCGGATCAGCCCCAAGACTCGTCCAGTACTCCCGGCCGCGCACGATCCGCCCCTGCTGGACGGTCCAGAACGAGGCCGCGCGGAACACGCCAAGCTCGTCATGTGGCACCTCGACCTCCGAGACCGCCTCGCTGCCGTCGGCCACGATGCGCAGGACCCGAATCGACCAGCCCCCCGGGTACGAGCTGTTCACCGCGACGAAGTTCTTGTTGCCGACGATGCGTTCCCCGCTGACCGGCCACTCGATCACGGCGTCTTCTGCGACCAGGCCGGCGACAGCCGCCCAATCGCGCGCCTGGATCCGATCCCACAATGCCTCGATCACTTCCGAAGACTCCATGCGGGCACCTTGGCATGAGCCACTGACACCCGGCCCTGAGGTCGGGCCCAGGACGACCTGCACCGCCGCCCCCTGGAGCCGTACCCTTACTGATGCCACAGGCAAGGTGCACCGCTTCTAAGATCGACCGGCCGCAGGACGACAACAGGTGGGGGGCTCCACCTGATGCACGAGGAACTCTTCGACGAGCTCGCGCTCAAGGGCTTCAAGGTCTCTGCAGGCCAGCTCGGTGAGAACATCACCACGCGCGGGGTAGACCTGATGGGCCTGCCCACCGGCGCTCTGCTCCACCTCGGAGAGCAGGCGGTGCTTGAGGTGACGGGACTGCGCAACCCGTGCTCGAAGATCAACGACTTCCGCAAGGGGCTGCTCGGCGAGGTCTTCGCCATGGACCCCGTGTCCGGCGAGTTCACGTTCAAGAGTGGCGTCATGGCTGTGGTCCGCCGCGGAGGGATCGTCCGCCCCGACGATGCCGTCCAGGTCGGACCCCCGCCCCTCCCCCACCGCCCGCTGGAACGGTTCTGGATTCTTGTTCCCTACGAGGAGAGAGCCAAGCTCAGGCCGCCGACGCGGCCCCCCGGCTGCCGACGCCCAGGCGGGCCAAGCGGTCCGCGAGGAGCCCACTCACGCGCTTGTTCTGGTCGACAAGGAAGAAGTGGCCTCCCGGGAACACCTGGAGCTCTGTCAGGCCGGTGGTGTGCTCTTCCCAGGCCGTCGCCTCGTCGATCGAAACCCGAGGATCGCTGTCCCCGGTCAGCACCGTCACCGGGCACGTCAGCTTCCGGCCCGGTGCGTGGCGGTAGTTCTCCACGGCGTGGTAGTCACCGCGGATCGCGGGCATGACCAGCTCCCGCATCTCCGGGTCGGCGAGCAGCTCCACGTTGGGGCCGCCCAGCCTGCGTACCTCGGCCAGGAGTTGCGCGTCCGTCCCCAGGTGGAGCCGTTCGTCGCGGTCACGGGACGGGGCCCGCCTGCCGGAGGCGAAGAACCGTACGGGCGCGGGAAGGCCGACGTCCTGAAGGCGCAGCGCGATCTCGTAGCCGAGGACGGCGCCCATGCTGTGCCCGAACAGGGCGAGGGGCCGGTCGTCGAGGTGGCGTACCGCCTCCAAGATCTGGTCGGCCAGCTCGGGGACGCTGCTGACGCTCGGCTCGTGGTAGCGGTCCTGCCGACCCGGGTACTGGACCGCCAGCACGTCCACCTCGGGCGCGAGCGCCTTGGACAGCGGTACGTAGAAGCTCGCGGACCCGCCGGCGTGCGGTAGGCACAGCAGGCGGGCACGCGCGTCCGACGCCGGATGGAATCGGCGGACCCATGTTCCGAATTGCACCGGTGCTTGAGGCACGGCCAGAAGTTCCTTTCGGGAAGCGTCCTTTGGCACGCGACCTTCATGGTCGTGCCACTGTGGTGCACCCAGCTTTAATTGCGCGCACTCGAGCTTCGCTGGAGTGGCGCGACTGGTCTCACCGGCGCGGCGGCATCGACCTCAGGCGTCCCTGCGCCCCGGCAGGTACTGATCGAGCACGATTGCCAGGAACTTCGTGTGGTCCGGGAGCCCCGACTCGGCCACGAGCCCGTCGATGACCGCGCGCTGCGCCCGAGTCGGCTTGTACTGGAGCTGTACGGGCCCCAGGCCGCGCAGGTCCGTGTTGTCGGGCGCCACGGCGAACAGCTTGGACTGGAACTTGGGCGCCCTGCGCGCGTCCTCGACGACCTGGGCGAGCCCCTTCTCGACCGCCGCCTCCACGGCGAGGAACACGATCTGCGTGTGTGTCAGATCGCTCTGCTTGCCCAGCTTCCGGAAGCGGTTGGCGACGTTCGTCGAGACGTAGAAGCCGGCCGGCTTGGCGGTGTCCGCGTCGTTGACCGCCGGCGGCGGCTCTTCGGCCAACTCGCGCGTCGGCGACGGCACGACGGCCACGGGCGCCACCGGAGCAGGGTGCGGCTGCACCGGAGCGGCGGCCGGCGCCGAGGTCTGCGGGGTGGCCCAGCCCGCGAGCGCGTTGGACGACGCCGCTCCCCCGCTGAACAGGTTGCCGACGCCCTCGTCGGACATGGTCTGCTCGTCGTCCTTGTCCACGTTGGCCTTCTTGTTCTTCGGCGGTGTCATGCCGCGGCTTCCTTCCTCAGTTCGAGCGCCCTGGCGAACATCTCTTCGGTGAATCCTTCGTAGTCTGCGGAAAGCCCCTCGGCGGTCTCGGGAATCGAGCGATCGCCGTTCGCCCGGCGCTCCGCCAGTTCCTGCACCAGGAGTCCGCGCTTGCGCACGAGCCGCGCCACCGACTCCGTGTGCCCGATCAGATGCTTGAACATGTGGGCCTCCTCGCCCAGCACCTTCTGCACCTGGCGCCGCACGTCGGCGTGGATACCGGTGTACGTGCGCCCGGTATCGAAGAGCAGTACCCCAAGAAGCGCGATGTGCGGGTTGATCCGGCTGACGAACTTGACGTACGAGAACTCGAGCCCGATCTGCGCGAGGCCGTCCTCCGCGCCGCCGTCGCTCTTCACAGGGATGACCAGCCAGCGCGAGGCGGAGAGTGCGAGGCGCTGCAGCGACGGGTTTTCCGGCGGGGTGTCGAGAATGATGATCTGGTACCTGTGCGCGATCGGCAGCAGGCACATCAGCAGCCGCAGATAAGCGTGCGGGCCTTCCTTTGCGAGCATCGTGTGAAAGAAGATCCCGAACTCGTCGCCGAGCGCGGGGCCACCCATCACGACGTCGAGGTTCTCCCGGACGTTCTCGCGCGGCGTGAGCGGCGCACCGGTCCGCAGCGATTCGAGCAGCCCCGCTCCCCCATCGTTCCACTCGGCCCGCTTGTACCCGAGTTCGCGCGCGATGTTGCCCTGCGCGTTGCAGTCGATGATGAGCGTCCGCAGACCGCTGCGCGCCGCCTTGCCCGCGGCGTTCGCGGAGACGGAGGACTTGCCGACGCCGCCCTTGCCGTTGCCGAACATGAAGATGTGCGACAGCGACCCCCAGGGGATGCCGGGCTGCTGCGCCTGCGCGTCAGGTGCTTCGAAGGGGCTGGCCATGGGTCCTCACTCTGCTTCAGGCCGGGACGAGATGTGTCCTATTTGAGGTGGTTCGGGTAGCGAAAAGTTCGCTCAGAACGATCCTGCGCTCCGCAGGGTCCCAAGAGAGGGTCTGGGTAGGGTCCGAGGGTGCCGATCAGGCCCTGGAATCGGCCCTCGAGCCTCTGTCCTGCAGGTCAACCGAGCATCTCGGGATGGGATACAAGCAGAGGCGAACACGATTGCGAACGTTGTGTCCCTGACCGCCTGGAACGCGTAGGCCTTCGTTTCCGTACGCGTCAACTGCCGCGCGAAGACACCACCTGACACCTCCATCAGGACAGTCACCTCCAAAGCAGTCGTGTCACAAGGGAGTGTGCAGACTACCAAGGAGATCAACGCTCCCGTCTACCGACACACCATCATACGGGCAAGCTGCCACGGAGTTGAACGGGCCAGGGTGCCTGTCGGCACGTGCCAGTGCGAGCCCGCAGCACTTCCTGTAGCCGCATCAGTGAGCAGTTCACCAGGCATGTCGGCTGTGGTTCCTACGAGCGCTCCAACCCGCTTGCAACTAGCCGGGCATCTGTCGCGGCACGCGAGCATGTCCGCCAGGAACTCGACTTGGGTACAGGCTCGTCTGCCTGCCCTGGCACCTGGTTACCTGCGGACAGCGAGGCAGGGTGGCAGGTCTGCCTCGCTGCTGGCCGACTCCCGTACCCAGTGGCAGGGCTACGGACCTGCCGCCAGTCAAGTCGGCAATTCGGCCGTGAGATTGACAGAGAGACTGACACCCGCATCGGTGCGTGAATCTATGCCAGTCCATGCACATAGGCCTGCGAACAGACCAACTCGGGACCCTGCCCCTCTTCAAGTCTCGCGCCCGGCAGAGCATCTTACTGGAGTGCCCACACGTCACCAATGAGCCAAGCCTGCCGAGTGCCCGGCAGAGAGACCGGCCTCCAGTTCCACCTACATACCGGTCTACGCCCGGACTGCGAGCCCTGTCACCACGCCGGTCGGCATATATGTGGGGATCCAGGCCGACCTGTGGGCACACACGCCTAGAGAGAGGCAATCCTGTGTCCGGATAGACATGCCTGCCGTTAGCCTGGCCTGTGAACGGGTGGCGAAGCAGGTGGCGACACAGATAGGCCGACGGGTCGGCGTCCCCGCCGCTAGGCAGGTCAGGGAACAAACCAGCAGCTCGGCGGACTACTCCACTCGCTGCCGGGTCACCCTGCCAGCACAGGTACTCGTCTACACCCTGACCCATCGACTGGCCTGCAAACAGACATAGGTACAGGCCTTGTCGAACACCTCGAAGCAGGCCTGCACCCCTGCGCACACAAAGGCCTTGTTCAGCACCTCGATCACTACCTAGCTCCACATCTGCAGGATGACCTTCAAGCAAGTCGACCTCCAGGCGAGGAGAAGGGGACGTGGACACACCTTTGTACCTAGTTGCACGCAAGCTTGGGGAGATGTTTGCAGAGATGTTTATTCTGCCTGGCCAGAGGCCAATTTCTACCCCAAGAAGCCAAGCAAAAGCATAGTTGATGACGGACTCTCTCGCCTCCCTCATGGGCCACGACTCGCTACTCCCATCGGCTCGCTTCGACCCCGTACTCCTCCGGCACCTCAAGTGAGTGTGCTCCGCAGACCCCATCCGCGATGCCCGCTTTACCGCAGAGCATTGAACGATCCGTTCCACGACGAAAGACACCAGGGTGCCATCACTACTCCTGCTGATGCCGATCACCGGCGGCGCCTGGTGCCGCCACCCTCACGCTCACGCGTCTTGCCGCATCATCTTCGCGATCAGCATGCTGCGCGGCACCAAAGGTGTCCGGTGCGTCTTGACTGCGTACCCGAGCATCACAGTTCACGCTGCAGCGGGGGCAGTCATGGTTCGGTCGCACGCCTCGCCCAGCACCACCTTCATAATTGCGGGGTACGGACAACGAGCAGCGTCACGAGTACAACCGCCGACGGCTGATCGATACCGACGTGCAGGCAGACAGAGCCTACGCAGCGCTCGTTCCCCTAGCGTGAAACCGGGGGAGTAGCCCGGGGTCGACCCTCACCACCCAGGACTCGTACTGCCTCATCATCCTTGCCGGCCGAGCTCCTCCAGCGATCCGGGAACGGTCACGTGCTCGCCACTCGGTCCATGCGGCTCACCAGCTCTCTCCACTGATCACGGTGGCCTCCAAAAGTCAACGCCGTATCCCTGATGCCGCATCGGCACGCCACTGCGCGAACCTGTTCCTGACACTAGTTCGACCTGTGACCACGGCCCTGGCTACAGGACCAGAGGGCAGGCACAAGCAGCCCACGTGGTGCATGGTTGAGCGAGCAGTCCGCGGTGTGGCGTAGTCGAGGAGTCAATGCTCCTGCTCAACTGCGGGGCAATGACGAGCCACGTGTCCTGTCCGGACTCGCCGGCCTCAACCGGCGTCGGCGCGCGGCACGGCCCACCTCTACGCCCTCGGTGCCGCCGCGTCTTGGGGTCAGCGCCCACGGGGACGAGAGGGTTGGCGGCGTGGGACGGATCACTCGCCCAGCACCTCTCGTCGCTCCGCGCGTGCCCTGGGGGAGTGGAAGGCTCCTCCGGCCAAGTGCTCGTCCAGTTCGTCTCGCCGGGCAGTCCGCCCCCCTCGTCCTCGGCGGCACACGCGACAGGGGGCTCGTTCTCCCCAGGGGCGCCATGCTTCACCACCCGGCGGCCGGGTGGGAGCGTCTACGCCGTGCCAGGTTGATGCGGCGGAACCTGTCTGTTCTCGCGTAAACCCGTCTGTCGGCGTGATGCGAGCTCCTGCCGTGAACTCAGCGAAAGGCCGGGCAGGCAGAGGCAGGCGCCTGCTCGGGGGAGGGCTATGAGAGGTCAGACCTTATGGAGATTGCTCTGCCCAGCGGTTTCACAGCACCTGGAGACTGCCCGCACACCGCGTCCCAACGGCCGGGGCTCAGAAGCCTCGACGCGCAGCCTCGGGGAGCGAGGGCGGGGGAGTGCCACCGGCAAGAAGGCGGCCTGCAGACCAGGGACGACCTCTGGCGATGCCTTTGACGACACGCACCAGGAGTCGCCAGAACCCGGATTTCGCCGGATCCGACGCGGCGGCTCAATCGCGCTGACAGAATTCGTTGAACGTTGCAGTACATGCTTCAGTCGTTCGAGGGTTGCTTGAGAGTCGCTTGAGCAGCTCCGCCGGTTCGTGAGTCGCTGCCGCCTGAGGACGCGTTGGGGCACAGCGACTGACGGCCAGCTGCTGAGCGCACTTCGATCGCTGTTCAGTAGCTGGGAGAAAACGCAGGTCAGAGACGCCTGCAGGACTGGTTAGCGACTGAAGCGACTCAACTGGTCCATATATGAAGCCGTCTAGGTGTACTCGTGTGCGTCATAGATAGAGACCTTCAGTCGCTTCAGTCGCTGTTTGGGTCTGCACATGTCTCTGACCAGCGGGTTTTCAGAGCTGGTCTGGAGCGACTGAAAGCCGCTCAGTAGCTGCGCCGTGTCCCGTCAGTCGCTGGCTGCTCATCAGGCTGTTCTTGTCGACACGGCCAACACGACTCTTTGACCGTGCCCACCGGCCCCGCCCGACACTTTCGCTAGTCTGTGTCTGTTGTTGAGTCGCTTCGGTCGCTGATAGGAGATGCTGTGCCCCCTGAGCTGCGCTTTCCCCCCAGCGACTCATGTCCTGCCCTCGAACCCTCGGCCGCTGCCTCCCCGTTGGCCACGGCTTTGTGGTGCGCCCGCCGGGGCTGGCCGGTGCACCCTCTGACACCGGGCCGTAAGACGCCTGCACGTAACTGCGACCACTGCCGCAACACCTCCCACACACCGGCCGATTGCCCCTGCTTGCCCGCAGGTCGCTGGTGCCACGGCTTCCACGCCGCCACCCTCGACCAGCGTCGTATCCAGAGATGGTGGACGACACAGCCGGACTTCGGCGTAGGCGTGGCCTGCGGGCCCGCAGGCCTGGTCGTCGTGGACGTCGACGCCCACAGCGCGCCTCCCCCCGGCCGCCACCGGATCCTTCCGGGCATCCCCATCGCCGAGCACATCGACCTCACCGGCCTCGCCACGGGCTACCACTCGCTGGCAGTCCTGGCCGCGCTGCGCGACCAGCCCAGCCCTGCCGAGGACGCCTCCACCTTGCGTGTGCGCACCCCCTCGGGCGGACTGCACGTCTGGTACCGGGCAGAGGACTCCTGCCGCTGGCAGTGCTCCACCGGCTCCGGCCAGGGCCGTGCCCTCGCGTGGCAGGTCGACATCAGGGCCCAGGGCGGCTACATCATCGCCCCCGGCACCACGACCGGCGTCGGCACCTACACTCCCGTCGGAGAGGTCCGGGAACCGGCAGCGCTGCCCCAATGGCTGGCCCAGGAACTGGAACGCACCGGACACCTGCCCGCACCCAACATCCCCGCTCCCCGCCCCGTCCCGCCGCGTGCCCAGCAGGCGGCGGTGGCCGCCGGGGGAGGACGTAACCGCGCCCTTCACACCCTCGCCGCGGTCCTGGCACCGGTCCAGGAGTGCGGCCGCGTGCCCGAAGGCGCGGGCTTCTCCGACGCCCTCAACCGGGCAGCCTTCACCCTCGGCGGCTTGATCGGCGCCGGCAGGCTGTCCCGCGAGTCGGCCGAGCACGCCTTGCGCGAGGCCGCCGCGGCCGCTCGCCCGGGGCAGGAGAGGCGTTCGGAACAGATCATCGTCAGCGGACTGACCGCAGGCCTCAAGCGGCCCCTCTACGCCGACGGAGGATGCCTGTGACCTCACCCATCCCCAGCGACGACACACTCTTCGGCTTCGACTCCGCCGCTGTGGCCGCCCAGATCCGTGAAGCCGGTGCCGTCCCCCTGCCCGCCCAGGCCGACGCCTCCTCGTCGGGCCTGCCGGTGTCGGTGGATGGGTTGTTGCCTGACACGTTGTCTGATCGGGGTAACGCGAAGCTGTTTGTGAAGTTGTATGCCAATGATTACCGGCATGTTCCGGGGATCGGCTGGTATCGGTGGGACACCACGCGGTGGCAGATTGATGAGGACGACACGGTGGTGTGGGCGGCCGGTGACCTCGCGGAGAACATCGCCTCGCATGACGCCAGGGGCCTGTTCACCACGACGGCTCTGCAGCAGCACCGCCGGCGCGCGCTGTCGACCACGGGGATGAACGCGATGCTCACGCAGGCGAAGTCCGCTCCGGGCATGGTCCTGAACGCGGCGCGCCTGGACGCCGATCCCTATGCGCTGTGCACCCCCCAGGGCATCGTCGACCTGCGCACCAGCCTCATCAAAACCCCTGACCCCAACAAGGACTTCCACTCCCGTTCGACCACCGTGGGCCCCCAGCATGTGAACACCCCGCGCTGGAACCGTTTCCTGTCCGACACCTTCGGCGACGACGCCGAGGGCCGGGAAATGATCGACTTCCTGCAGCTGCTGCTGGGCTACTCCATCACCGGCGACGTCGGCGGCCAGGTCCTGCCCTTCCTTTTCGGCGCGGGCAAGAACGGCAAGTCCGTCCTGCTCGACGTCCTGATGAAACTCCTGGGCGACTACGCGGACGCGGCCCCGCCCGGCTTCCTCATGGCCCGCCCCTACGAAGGCCACCCCACCGACCTCGCCGAACTCCACGGCCGCCGCGTGATCGTGTGCAGCGAGGTCAAACACGGCGACAAATTCGACGAGGCCCGCGTCAAACTCCTCACCGGCGGCGACCGGATCAAAGCCCGCCGCATGCGCCAGGACTTCTTCAGCTTCCAGCCCACCCACAAACTCTGGCTGCTGGGCAACCACCGCCCCGAAGTCGGCACCGGCGGCTTCGCCTTCTGGCGCCGCATGCGACTCATCCCCTTCGAACGAGTCGTCTCCGACGAACGCAAGATCGACAACCTCGCCGACATCCTCGTCACCGAAGAAGGCTCCGGAATCCTGGGCTGGCTCATCGACGGCGCCCGCCGCTACCTTGCGGGAGAACGCGACCTCACCGGCCCCGAACGCGTCCGCATCGCCACCACCGCCTACGCCGAGACCGAAGACCACACCGGACGCTTCTTCGAGGAGTGCTGCACCCTGGCCCCCGACCACCGCGCCGAACAGACCAGCCTCTACACCGCCTACAAAGCCTGGTGCCACAATGAGGGCGCACCCCCCATGTCCTCACGCGCTTTCGCGGCACGCGCCCGTGAGCTGGCTGGACTTGCCTCCCCCAAGGAGATGGTCTTGTCCAATCAGCGCAAGTACTACCCGGGCATCGGACTGATCACCGACGAGGAAGGGGAAGCAAGGCGATGAGCTCCCTAATCACCGAGGACGAGATCAGCCACGAGGCCGAACTCGTCTGGCTGGAAGACATCACCGACCTCGACTACGTACGCCAGAGCCTCGATCGGCTCCCGACCCGTCGCGGCAAACCCGCGTACCACCGTGACGGACGGATGGTCGGCTATGCCCTCCTTGGCCCTCAAGCCAAGGCGTCCCGTTCCTCAGGCACCTTCCGTCGCCGCGTTTTCTGGCTGCTGCCCCATGACCGCGACAGTGCCCCCGATGGCCTCTACGCCACCGGTGCGCCGGCCGAGGCCGTGGACCCGCGCACACTCGCCGCACGGGTCAAGGGCTACAAGACGGAGCGGTCCGAGGGCGGACCGCCGTCGAGGGCCATGCAGGAACTGGACATAACGCTGCCGTCACAGGCCTGAGCCGCCGGGCACTCAGATGGGGGCGCTCACGCCGCCATCCCGCCGGCGAGTTCGGTGATCAGTCCGATGCCCGGGTAGTACTTGCGCTGATTGGACAAGACCATCGCTTTCGACGACGTCAGTCCCACGGTCTCCCGGATCCTCGCCGCCAGCGCACGCGACGCGATCGGGGGGACATCTTCCCTCCGGCACCAGGCTTTGTAGGCGGTGTAGAGGCTGGTCTGTTCGGCGCGGTGGTCGGGGGCCAGGGTGCAGCACTCCTCGAAGAAGCGTCCGGTGTGGTCTTCGGTCTCGGCGTAGGCGGTGGTGGCGATGCGGACGCGTTCGGGGCCGGTGAGGTCGCGTTCTCCCGCAAGGTAGCGGCGGGCGCCGTCGATGAGCCAGCCCAGGATTCCGGAGCCTTCTTCGGTGACGAGGATGTCGGCGAGGTTGTCGATCTTGCGTTCGTCGGAGACGACTCGTTCGAAGGGGATGAGTCGCATGCGGCGCCAGAAGGCGAAGCCGCCGGTGCCGACTTCGGGGCGGTGGTTGCCCAGCAGCCAGAGTTTGTGGGTGGGCTGGAAGCTGAAGAAGTCCTGGCGCATGCGGCGGGCTTTGATCCGGTCGCCGCCGGTGAGGAGTTTGACGCGGGCCTCGTCGAATTTGTCGCCGTGTTTGACCTCGCTGCACACGATCACGCGGCGGCCGTGGAGTTCGGCGAGGTCGGTGGGGTGGCCTTCGTAGGGGCGGGCCATGAGGAAGCCGGGCGGGGCCGCGTCCGCGTAGTCGCCCAGGAGTTTCATCAGGACGTCGAGCAGGACGGACTTGCCGTTCTTGCCCGCGCCGAAAAGGAAGGGCAGGACCTGGCCGCCGACGTCGCCGGTGATGGAGTAGCCCAGCAGCAGCTGCAGGAAGTCGATCATTTCCCGGCCCTCGGCGTCGTCGCCGAAGGTGTCGGACAGGAAACGGTTCCAGCGCGGGGTGTTCACATGCTGGGGGCCCACGGTGGTCGAACGGGAGTGGAAGTCCTTGTTGGGGTCAGGGGTTTTGATGAGGCTGGTGCGCAGGTCGACGATGCCCTGGGGGGTGCACAGCGCATAGGGATCGGCGTCCAGGCGCGCCGCGTTCAGGACCATGCCCGGAGCGGACTTCGCCTGCGTGAGCATCGCGTTCATCCCCGTGGTCGACAGCGCGCGCCGGCGGTGCTGCTGCAGAGCCGTCGTGGTGAACAGGCCCCTGGCGTCATGCGAGGCGATGTTCTCCGCGAGGTCACCGGCCGCCCACACCACCGTGTCGTCCTCATCAATCTGCCACCGCGTGGTGTCCCACCGATACCAGCCGATCCCCGGAACATGCCGGTAATCATTGGCATACAACTTCACAAACAGCTTCGCGTTACCCCGATCAGACAACGTGTCAGGCAACAACCCATCCACCGACACCGCTCGGGTGTCGAGGTCGAGCAGGTGCCCTTCGTGCCATGAGTCGCTGGGTCTTCCCCACAGATCAGAAGCCATGTGCATCTCCAGCCGGCGATCCGAGCGACTCAAGCGACTCAAGCAACGAGCTCGGATCGCGGTAGGCAGCGACCGAAGCGACTCAACTCCCGTCAAGAGGTGGCGCGCACGGGGCGCGGGCGTCGCCGCACGTCTGAGGCCAGCGTCGCTTCAGTCGCTGATTCCCCCTCGCAGGCTTCCGACGCGACACACAAGATACATACCATCCGGTTTTCTTTTCAAGGGGTTACCCCGGGGCTGGTGCATGCGCTCTTTCCACACGGCCATCACAGAGAACCGCCCAACCGGTATATTTACCTCCGTCTGCAGCGGGCCGGTCACGCACACCAAGTGACCGGCCCGTCCGGGGGCCGAGGGGGAGGACATGGCAGTGGACGACAGCGAGTCACAGATCGTCATCGTGGGTGGCGGGCCGGTAGGCATGCTCCTGGCCTGTGAGTTGGCAGGTCTCGGAGTACGCACGGTGGTGCTGGAGGCCCGGACGGCGGTGTCCCGAAGACCGAAGGCCACCACACTGCACGCCCGCACGGTGCAGTGTCTTCAGCGTCGCGGCCATCTGCCCGCCCTTGTGGGCCTGTCGGCCGCCACGCACCGGGCCAGCCCGTTCCACTTCGCGGGGATACCCGGGTTGAGCATCTCGGCGCCGGCCACCGAGCCCGAGCCCCTCCTGAAGTGTCCGCAGGAAGACCTCGAACGACTCTTTGAGGAGCGGGCCCTGATCGCCGGTGCGCGCATCCTCCGGGACCACCGGGTGACCGAGATCCAGCAGACGCAGGACGCGGTGCGCGTCGTGGCGGAGGGGCCATCGGGGCAGACGTCCTTCACGGCGGACTACCTGGTGGGCGCGGACGGCGCACGCAGTACCGTCCGCACGCGGGCGGGCATCCCGTCCCGCTCGATCCCGGCCACGGTCTCCGCGATGGCCGGCGACGTCCGCCTGGTCGACGAGGACGCGTTGCGTCCGGGATGGCACCGGACGCCGCGAGGCTGGGTCATCGTGAAGAACGCCGGAGGGGGTGTCGTGCGCCTGCGCACCCTGAACTGTGCGGGGCCGCATCCCGCGCGCCATCTGCCGCTCACCCTGGCCGAGTTCCAGAACGAGGTCTCGTGGATCACCGACCGGGACATCGCGATGACCGAGCCCGAGTGGCTGAGCCGGTTCAGCGACTTCTCCCGCCTGGCTTCCGCCTATCGGGCAGGGCGGATCCTGCTGGCGGGGGACGCGGCACACGTGCACTTTCCGATCGGCGGGCAGGGGCTGAGCACCGGTTTGCTGGACGGCCTCAACCTCGGCTGGAAACTCGCGCTCGAGGTCCGGGGCGACGCGGGCACCGGGCTGCTCGACACCTATGACCGAGAGCGTCGTCCCGCAGCCCAGAAGATCACCGACAACGCGCGTGCCCAACTCGCCCTGATGCGTCCGGACGCTGAACTCGACCCCCTGCGTGACATGTTCGCCGGGATGCTGTCGGGAGGACCGTTCGGGGACGCCCTCGCGTCGATGGTCAGCGCGCAGGACACCGTACTCCCGTCGCTCACCCCGAGCCCTTCTCACTGGGAGGGCAGATTCCTCAACAACGCCGTCCTCGACACCGACGACGGGCGGACGGACGTGATCAGCCTTCTGCGCCAGGGGCGCCCGCTGCTGCTGCTGACGGGCGACAACGGCGAGACCCACCGGCAACAGGCGCGGGCGTGGCAGGACCTGCTCCACGTGGTACAGGCCGCGGCGACGCCGGAACTGCCGTGCGACGCGCTGCTGGTCAGGCCCGACGGATACGTCGCCTGGTCGCCCGGAGGCGACCCACTGTCGAGCACTCTGACCGTCTACTTCGGTGAGCGCGGGGGAACTCGGAGTCCCGGCCCGCGCGGCACGCCGGAATGCGGCTTGGCCGACGCTCTCAGCTGACCTCGGCCGGCTGCGGGGTTCCGTACTCGGCCACCATCCGGGCGACGGCCTCACCCCGGTCCGCGCCGAGTTCCACGGTGGTCAGGACGGACGGGTGTGCCACGCTGGGCAGCAGGTGGCGCAGCATCGCCGAGACCCGGACCAGCAGGTCGCGGTGTTCGCACACGGCCTGGGACATGGCCTGTACCCCGGCGAAGGCGCCCACCGTGACGTCCGCCGTCTCCGTGACCACGACCTGAGGGAGCAGCTCGCCCTGCTCTTGGGCTTCGGTGAGCAGTCTGCGGACAATCTGGGACCAGCGCACGAACGGCCCGCTCCGGTCGAGACCGTGGGCCCGCTGGTCGAGCGAGAGCCGGACGCCTGCCCGCACCATCGGATCGGTCTGCAACCGGTAGGCTTGCAACATCACGGTGTCGATGAGCTGTTGAACCTTGCAGGCCTGGTCCTGGACGAGGTTCTGCTGGTCCTGCTCGTACAGGATCCCCTGGGCCAGGTGCTCCTTGGAGGGGAAGTGGAAGTACAGGGCGCCCTTGGTGACGCCGGCCGTCTTGAGGATCTCGCTGATCGTCGCTGCCTGGAAGCCACGCTCCTCGAAGACCTTGGCCGCCGCGGAAAGAATCACCTTCCGTGTGCGGATGGCTCGGTCTTGCTTTGCCATGAAGGTCTCTTTCAGTCGATGGTCCTGGAGCCAATAAAAACCGTCCAGTATGTATCTTACTGCTTCGCGGCCTATATGGCCCGTGTGTGTCCGAGGGAAGAGACGCCATGTCAGGCGGCCGCGACCGGGGGAGGGACCTGATGATTCTGGTGACGGGAGCGACGGGGACAGTGGGGCGCGAGGTGGTCCGACGACTGCCCGAGGGACTGCGGGTCCGCCTGATGACCAGGGACCCCTCCAAGGTCATGGCGAGGGGGGAGACGACGGAGGTCGTGGCCGCCGATTTCGACGCTCCACGCTTGTTGGAGCGCGCGCTGCAGGGCGTGAGTACGGCGCTGGTCGTCACCAACCGGGTGGGCGGCGACGATGATCTGCGGCTCATCCGTGCGGCGGGGGCGGTCGGCGTACGACGGCTGGTGAAGTTGTCGGCGGCGGCCGTGCTCGACCCGGACGCCGACGATCTCATCACCCGATGGCAGCGCACGACCGAGGAGCTGCTGTGTGCCTCCGGCCTGGAATGGACCCTGTTGCGGCCGCGCGCCTTCATGAGCAACACCCTCTCCTGGGCAGCCTCCATTCGGTCCGAACGGGTCGTCCGGGCCCTGCACGGGACGTCGGCCAACGCATGCGTGGACCCGCGGGACATCGGCGAGGTCGCGGCGCGTGTTCTGACCGAGGAGGGGCATGCGGGGAAGGCGTACACACTGACCGGCCCCGAGCCGATCACTCCGGCCGAGCAGACCGAGCAGCTCGCGCGGGCGATCGGGGTGCCCTTGCGGTTCGAGGAGTTGACGCTCGAACAGGCCCGCGCGGGTCTGGCCGAACGGTATCCGGCGCCGATGGTCGAGGCACGGCTGGAATCTGCGCAGAGACAGCGGGCAGGGGCGAAATCCGCGGTGGACGGCACGGTGCGTTCTCTGACAGGCCGCCCCGCGCTCACTTTCCGGAGGTGGGCTCATGACCATCGGGACGCCTTTACTGCCTGAGGCGGTTTGTGACCGTGAATGTGAAGCGAGATGAAGTCGTTCGTCAGCATGCGTGACGTCGGCAAATGACGGGGCCCCCGAATCGTCCTTCTTGATCCCGGGGCCTCCGCCTTCCGTTCTCAGATGGGAAGAAGCTCCATCGTCACCAAGGACGAGAAGGCGAGTTCGTCGTTCTGGCTGGCGGTCACGAGGATGCGTGTACTGTCCCCGGAAATACGACGTGCCTCAATGAAACAGGGCTCGTCCAACTCGATGTAGCGCGTGAATTCGCTCGCGAAAGAGAGCGGCAGGGAGGCGGGGCCCACGGTGGCGATCGCCGCCTGCCGAGCGGCCTCCACGAGAGCCATCCCCGGTACGTGGTCGACGGGGTGCTCGAACAGTATCGGGTGGCGGGTGTCCACGCGCAGTTGCCAACGGTCCTCGCGCGGGGTCGCGGACAGGACGACGTCCATCGGGGACACCCGGCCGACGAGTTGCGGTGCTGTCGGAGCGGTGAGGGGCAAGGCGCGCACGTCATCGGCCAGACGGCCGCGGCGCACTCGGCGGTAGACCTTCGGGGGCATGCAGGTGAAGCCGCCGCTTCCGGTCGCGGCCACTTGGCCGTCGCGGTACATCACGACGTCGTAGTGCAAGCCCGTGAGTGCGTTGTTGCGTCGTTTGACGTCCCGGCAGGTGACGTCCATGTCCAGGGAGGCGGGAGCGCCACCGATCGCCAGGTTCGCGGGGTTGATCTCGAGCCTGAGATCCCACATCACGAACTGGAAGTCGAGTGGAACGTCGAATTCCGCGTGAGCCAGCAGCGACCCGATCTGGCGGATCGTCTCGGCGGCCATCAGCGGGTCGTGACAGCCGGCCACGGAGGTGAAGAAGGCGTGTCCTCGCGGCCATTGGGCCGCCACGGAGAAGTGCAGGTCATCCTTGCGAACCCAGTCCGTGAGCATCACCTCGGCCACGCCTGCGCGGTGGACGAATTCCTTGGGAACGGTGGTGGTCAGCGTGGAATAGCGCGGGGGAGCGGCGGAACCGGTGGACACCGTCAGGCCGTTCGCGCTGTGTGCCGTGCTGGGTATTGCGCGGGTCATACGGAAGGTCTCAGTGGACACGGATTCCCCCTGGCATCGCGGTTGTTTGGGCGGAAGTGGAGCCCGCGGCAAAGATACATACCACCCGGTTTAATTTCCAGACGCTTCCGCGTGATCACGCGGAAGGGGCCGGGCATTCAGGGGTGGGGGCTCGCGACGACCTGGGGTGGTGTCGGTTTCGATGCCGATGGGGCCGCCCGTGCGGTTCCGCTCGATCTCGAGCGGCCTCTTAGCGGCTCTCAAGCGCTCTGGCGCACCGTCGGGTGCAAAGTGGACCGAAGGGGGTGTCGAGGATGCGTGACGAAGAGTGCGCACTGCGGGTGGAGCGCGGCCAGGTGAGCCCGGACGAACTGGCCGCCGTTGCCGCGGTGCTGTTCGCCCACATCAGGGCGAAGCGGAGCGAGGTGGAGCCGGTGGCCGTGACGCGCCCACGGACATGGAGTCTCACGCGGCCTTATTCGGCCCCCGGAGGCTGGCGCTGACCGGACGATGCCGGATCGCATCCATCTGCCGCATCCATCCATAAACCGCGCGGACGGTTTGTTAAGGTCTTCCTGCGGCCCTGGGTGCGACCTCCTTGGCCCAGTCGCAGAAAGGGACGGAAGTGATATGGCGATGGTGACTGCCCCGCCACCGATACCGCAGCCCACCGACGCGCGTGGGCGCGTGGCCGAGCTGCACGCGATCCGCGCGGAGGCGTTGCGCGGCCCGAGCGAGAAGGCGACCAAGGCCCAGCACGCGAAGGGCAAGCTGACCGCACGCGAGCGGATCGAGCTGCTGTTGGATGCGGGGTCGTTCCAGGAGGTCGAGCAGTTGCGTCGGCACCGGGCGACCGGGTTCGGCCTGGAGGCGAAGAAGCCGTACACGGACGGCGTGATCACCGGCTGGGGCACGGTGGAGGGCCGCACGGTCTTCGTGTACGCCCATGACTTCCGTATCTTCGGCGGCGCGCTGGGTGAGGCGCACGCCACGAAGATCCACAAGATCATGGACATGGCCATCGCCGCCGGGGCGCCGCTGGTGTCCCTGAACGACGGTGCGGGGGCCCGTATCCAGGAGGGCGTCTCGGCGCTCGCCGGGTATGGCGGGATCTTCCAGCGCAACACCAAGGCGTCGGGTGTGATCCCGCAGATCTCGGTGATGCTGGGCCCGTGTGCGGGCGGCGCGGCCTACTCGCCCGCCCTGACGGACTTTGTGTTCATGGTGCGCGAGACCTCGCAGATGTTCATCACCGGACCCGATGTGGTGCGCGCGGTGACGGGCGAGGAGATCTCGCAGAACGGTCTGGGTGGCGCGGACGTGCACGCCGAAACCTCGGGTGTGTGCCACTTCGCGTACGACGACGAGGAGACCTGCCTCGCCGAAGTCCGCTATCTGCTGTCTATGCTGCCGCAGAATAACCGCGGGACCGCGCCCGTGGTGCATGGCGGGGACGTGGCCGACCGGCGGACCGACGCCCTGACCGAACTCGTCCCGGTCGAGGGCAACCGCCCCTACGACATGGCCGAGGTCATCGAGGAGCTCGTCGACGACGGCGACTACCTCGAAGTGCACGAGCGCTGGGCCCGCAACATCATCTGCGCCCTGGCCCGCCTGGACGGCCGGGTCGTCGGCATCGTCGCCAATCAACCCCATGTTCTGGCCGGGGTCCTGGACATCGAGGCGAGCGAAAAGGCGGCCCGCTTCGTCCAGATGTGCGACGCCTTCAACATCCCGATCGTGACCCTCCTCGACGTGCCCGGCTTCCTGCCCGGCGTGGACCAGGAGCACGGCGGGATCATCCGCCACGGCGCCAAGCTCCTGTACGCCTACTGCAACGCCACCGTGCCGCGCATCTCGCTGATCCTGCGCAAGGCGTACGGCGGCGCGTACATCGTCATGGACTCCCAGTCCATCGGCGCCGACCTCACCTACGCCTGGCCCACCAACGAGATCGCGGTGATGGGCGCCGAGGGCGCGGCCAACGTCATCTTCCGCCGGCAGATCGCCGGGGCCGAGGACCCCGAGGCCATGCGGCAGAAGATGGTCAAGGAGTACAAGGCCGAGCTGATGCACCCCTACTACGCCGCCGAGCGCGGCCTGGTCGACGACGTCATCGACCCCGCCGCCACCCGCGAGGTCCTCATCAACTCCCTCGCGATGCTCCGCAACAAGCACGCGGACCTGCCGTCCCGCAAGCACGGCAACCCCCCGCAGTGACCACGCCCCCCGCATCACCAGGACGGTCGTAGACACCTCGCCCGTCGGCGACCACAGGAGAAGTCGAATGGTCAAGCAGGAACGTGCGGTGCGCACGAGGAAGTCGTTGATCGATGCCGCAGCCGCGGTGTTCGCGGAAGAGGGGTACGTGCCCTCCTCACTCGCGACGATCAGCAAGCGGGCAGGTGTCAGCAACGGGGCGCTGCACTTCCACTTCGAGAACAAGAAGGCGCTCGCCCATGCGGTCGAGGAAGCAGCCACCGACGTGATCCACGAGCTCGTCAAGCTCTCCGGTCACGCCGGGGCGAGCGCACTGCAGGCCCTCGTCGACGCGACGCACGGCCTGGTGGGCTGCCTTTTGCACGACATCGTCGTCCGGGCCGGCTTCGATCTCAGCTTCGAGCGCCCCCTGGGCACCGAAGCCGGTCTGGTGCGGACCTGGCACGGGTGGGTCGAGGAGACGCTGCGCCGCGCCGAGTCGGAGGGCCACCTGGCTCCCGGCGTGTCGCCGGACGACGCCGCGGCAGCGATCGTGGCGGCGACCGTGGGCTTCGACGTGCTGGCCGGAGACGATCCGCAATGGCTCGCCGAACGGCGGATCATCGGGTTCTGGGAGTTGCTGCTGCCCGGAATCGCGACCGCGGACGTTCTGGTGTCCGCCCGCCCCCCAAAGCGGGTGAGGGACAAGCGCACGGGCCTCATCGGGCCCTGAGGGTGCACGGCCGGGCCGCATACGGAAGATGCGGCCCGGCCGTTCTCCTGTGCGCGCCGTTCGGCGTGATCAGAAGGGCGGCTGACCATCGAGCGTGAGTGCGGTCCAGTGGGACTCAGGTGTTCTTCGACAGCGCGCTGCCACTGTGGTGCATGGCGGCAACGCCGCCCACGGCCCGTCCCCCTTCGTTCCCCCGTCAGGGGGGCGGGCTACGTCTCGCCCAGTAATTTCCGGCCGGCCAAGGGCCGCCGACACTTCTCCTGCATCCGTGTTCGCCTGAGGGCCGGTGGGGGAGCGCTTCAGGGACGCTGGGGAAATCTGACGCGCCGAGCGAGCGCCGCTACCGTGCTGAGCAGGGCGAAAACGTTTCGCTGTGTGAAAGGGGGTAGGGGCCCCGCCCCGGATGCCGATGATCGACAGCCGTGCCACCGCCGAGCGCTTCGCCGATGGGTCGATGACCGTCGTCATCGACCCCGGGCAGACGCCCCCTCACGTGCCGCCCGTCCTGGAGATCCGGGGCCCGCTGGCCGTCGGCCGTGTCTCGGCGGCGCTCGACCACGTTGCCACGCGCGCGCCCGGCGGCGGCCCTTGGCGCCACAGGCTGCAAGAGCTCGGGCCCGACCACCACCTGCTGCACATCGAGCCGCAGACGGCCGCCGCGGCCCCCGGTGCCGCGCACGAGCGCCCCGGCATCTTCCCGGCCGGTCTCGTCGCCGACCTGCTCACCGCCCGCGGCGGACCCGCCGTTCCGCTCTCACCGGCCCAACTCGACCTGGTCCGGCGCGCCGAGGAGGCCCCCGGCCCCGGCCTCTTCAGGGTGCTGAACGCGGCCGAGCCGTTCGATCCGGCCGCGGTGAACGGCGCCCTGCGGGCCCTGGTCCGGGCGCACCCGCTGCTCGGTTCCCGTATCGACACGACGGAGGGCGGCGCCCTCCACACCGAGCCGCTCGAGTACGCGGCCGAGTGCGTGGTCCTCACCGACGTCGCGCGCGCCCGCGAGCACGAGGCCGTCACCGCGGCGGCCCGCCGCCTGGACCCCGCCACCGGCGTCACACTGTGTGCACTGCTGCTGCGCAAGCGGCGCAGGCTCGTGGTGGTGGCCCACGAACTCGTCGCCGACCAGCTCTCGCTGGACATCCTCATGGCCGATCTCCGCGCCTCGCTTGCCCGGCCCGGCGAGGAACCCCCGGCCGAACACGTGCGGTACACGGACTGGAGCGCCGCGCTGCCCGTGGTGGCCACCGACCCCCGGGAGACCGATCGCTGGCGCGCCGTCGCCGAGGGCCGTGCGGCCGCCCGCGCGCCCCGCCCGCGCGCCCCGCTGCCGGACAGCGACCCGCACCGCCACCCCGGCTTCGTCCTGGGCCGTGCGGCCACCGGGCGGCTGACCGGAGCCGTGCCCCGGCACTTTGGCCTCACAGCTGCCCAACTGCTCATCGGCGCCATGGGGTTGGCCCTGATCCGGTGGCGCGGTACCCAGCCCGCCTCCTTCGACGTGTGCCTCGACGGACGGCAGGGCGGCCCTGCTCTCGCCCGGACGGTCGGACCGCTCGTCGAGACCGAGCCGGTTCTGCTCGACGGCGGGGACGAGGAGAACGCGCGCCAGTTCATCGCCCGGCTCGCCTCGGGCCTCGGCGACCTGGGACGCGGCGCGTTCGGCGCGTGCCGTGAGCACGCCCCCGATCCGGCGCTGCGGCTCGCGCTGCGCGAACCCGTGCCGGTGCTGGTGCGTTTCACCCCGGCCGCGCACGTGCGCGCGACCCGACAGCCGCAGCGCGGCGCCGTCGCGTACGCGCTGGACGTCGACGCGCGGATCCGCGGCGGTCGCCTGTGCGTCGGGCTCGACCGGCTGCCCGCCGTCCGCGACGGCGTCACCGCGGAGTCCGCCGACCAGCTCCTGGCCGTACTGCGGGACGTCCTGGACGAGTTGGCGGGCGGTGCCGGCGTGCCGCACACCACGACGAGCACCGTCGCCCCCAGCCCGGTGCAGCGCGAACTGCTGGCCGACGCCGACGCGCACCCCGGGACCGGACGGCAGATCGAACAGCTCAGCTGGATCTGGCACGGGCCCCTGGACGTCGCCCGGTTCACCGCTGCGTGGCAGTCCGTCTTCGACCGCGAGGCCGTCCTGCGGTCCGCGTTCGACCACGGCCCTGACTCCATGATCACCATCCACGACCGGATCGTGCCGGAGGTGGTGCGGATGACGCACGCCGGCGTCCGGCCCGACGCCGTCGTGGACGACCGGCGGCGCGGGCTCGATCCGCGCTCCCCGGGGCCGTTGCGGATCACGCTGCTCGATGTCCCCGGGGACGACGGCACGGCCGAGCGGGCCACGCGGGTGCTGCTCACGTACCACCTGGCGTTGCTCGACACCTGGAGTGTGCGCCTGCTCGTGGCGGCGTTCTGCCGCGCCTATCTGGCGGACGGCCCGCTGCCGGGCGGAGACCGGCGTCCGGACGTACGCGACTACGCGCACTGGATCGAGGCTCAGGACCTCACCGCCGCGGGGGACTTCTGGCTGCGCTCCGCGCTCCGGCCCGCGGCCGCGGTGTCGCCCCACGTCACCGCGTCGCCCGTCGCCCGGGGGACCGGTTCCGGGCGGGCGCGGGTGCGGCTCACCGCCTCCGAGACCGCCCGCCTCGACGCGTGGGCCGCCCGGTGGGGCGCCACGGATAGCGGCGCGCTGCAGGCCGCCTGGGCGCTGCTGCTGTATCGGGCCGCCGGAGCGGACGGTTCGATGCCGGTGCGGTTCAGCGTGGCGGTCTCCGGGCGGGGCATCCCGCTGGAGGGCGTGGAGCTCCTGCCCGGGGCCCTGCGCAACTCGCTGCCCGTCTCGGTCGAGGTGGACCCCGCCGCCACCGTGCCCGACCTGTTGGCCGCCCTGCGTGACCAGGCCATCGACGTGTCGTCGTACGAGTGGGTCTCGTCCGGTCAGATCCACGGCTGGAGCGGTGTGGTGCCGGACGGGTCTCCCGGGCACGAGCGGACCACCGAGAGTCTGCTCGTCTTCGAGAGCGGCCTGGACCCGCTGCGGCGGTTCGAGCCCTCGTTCGCCGCGAACGGCATCCGCATGGAGTTCTCCGAGACCACGGTCGCCGCGAGCGCCTTCCCCGTCACCCTCGCCTCACGCCGCGACGGGGCCGGCGGCCTGGTGCTGTCCGTGATCCACGACGGTGCCCGGCTGGCGGACGGCACCGGTCTGCTGGCCGACTGCGCCGACATGCTGCGGGAATTGCCCTACGAGGCCGACGAGTCGACGCCCATTGCCGCGCTACTCGACAAGCTGACGGTCACGGGGGCGGCCCGGCCCCCGTTCCTGACGCTACGTCAGGGAGATGGCGGGATCATCTGTCTGGTGCCCTCGCCGGACGTTCCCCGGGCCTGGTACGCCCGGCTGGCCCGGCGGTACGCGGGGCCGGAGACGGTGATCCTGCTGCGGTTCTCGCCGGAGGGGCCCCGGGTCTGGCCCGGGGCGCTGCGCGCCCTGGGCGAAGCGGCGCCCCTGCTGCTCGTCGCCTTCTCGGGCGGCGGGGCGGACGCCTACGAGACGGCCCGCCGCCTCGCGGCGGACGGATGCCGCACCCGCACGGTCGTGCTGACGGCCGGTACCAGTACCGACGAGGCGGTGGGCGATCTGGCGCGCCTGCTGGGCGAGGCGGACCGGCAGCCCGGCGACACCTGAGCGAGATGGCCTCGTCGCTCGGCTGCTGCAGGCCCGGACACCCCCAAAAACAAACCAAGTGGACGCTTTATCTGCACCTTCTCGTGCGGAGGAGCAGCAACCTTCCCCGTTTTCTTCTCGCTTGAATGTCCATGTTCGTCAGCTTAAGCGCATGATTGCTTCCACCTGGACGGCCCTCGAGGGAGCGTGGGGAACGATTAAAACAGCACGGCTGGTCTAGTATTGACAAACCAGTCGTGCTGTTTTTAACTCAGCATACCGAGACAGGGTGTTGGACGGGCCTCGGGCGACTGATGACTCAGGCACGAAGAGGGGAAACGGCGTGGACATCGAGGTACTGGGCACGTTGGCCGTCAGGGAGAACGGGGTCTCGGTGACACCGCGGGCGCCGAAGCCGCGGCAGGTGCTGACTCTGCTGGCGCTGCACGCCGACCAGGTCGTGCCCGTCGACTCGCTCATAGAGGAGCTCTGGGGCGACCGCCCGCCGCGCAGCGCGCGGACCACCCTGCAGACATACATACTACAGCTGCGCGAGATGATCGCGAGGGCTCTGGAGAAGGACCCGGAGGGCGCCCCGACGCGTACGCCGAAGGACATCCTCTCCACCGCCCCGGGCGGCTATGTCCTCCACACCTCCGGCGGCTCCAGCGACATCCGGGAGTTCGACCGGCTCGCCGGGCTCGGCTACCGGGCCATGGACGCGGGCGACTTCCCTCGCGCGGCCCGCGAGTTGGGCGACGCCCTTGCGCTGTGGACCGGCTCGGCACTCGCCGATGTGCAGGCGGGGCCGCAGCTGGAGATGCAGACCAGGCGCCTGGAGGAGACCCGGCTGTGCGCGCTCGACCAGCGCATCGAGGCCGACCTGCGGCTCGGCCGCCACCGTGAACTCCTCGGCGAGCTGACCGTCTTGGTCAGCCGCTACCGCACGCACGAGAACCTGCACGCCCAGTTCATGCTCGCCCTGCACCGCTCGGGGCGCCGCAGCGAGGCGCTCGACGTGTACCAGCAGCTGCGAGCAACTCTCGTACGCGAGCTGGGACTTGAACCCTCATCCGGACTGCGCCGACTGCAGCGGTCGATCCTGATGGCCCACCCGGAGCACATCACGGAGACCGCCGGCGCCGATCGCGAGCGGCTGACCCGCGTGGGCTGACGGCCGCCGCACCCGGGGTCCTGGGCCATGCGCGGCGGGTGCTCACTGCGGTGGGCGATGGTGTGCGGGCTCACCTCGTCGCCGGACCTGCTCCTCACCATGCTCGTACCGCCGGACGAAGCCCAGCCACCGGGAGAACCTCACCACACCCAGGACCATTGGAGCCCCCCATGCCCCGTGAACCGCGGATCGTCCTCACGGCGGCACCCGCCGCCCACGATGCCGACGTGCTCGCCCAGATCGTGCGCATGCTCGCCGACGTACTGCGCATCAAGCCGGAGAAGATCGACCCGGAGCACACGTTCCGCACGTGCGAGGTCGACTCGCTGCTCGCCGTGGAGTACGTCGCCACCGTCAACGCGCACTACGGCACCGCGATCGAGCCCGCCGCCCTCATCGACCATCCCACGCCACAACGCTTCGCCCGGTACGTGGCGCGCGAGACGGCGCTGGCACCGGCCTGCGCGATGCCCGCGCAGTCGGCCACGGTGCCGATGCCGTCCGTGGCGGCGTCCGCCCCCGCACCCGTCTCCGGCTCCCTCATACCCGCACCGCCCGTCCTCGATATCCTGCGCGAGGAGATCGCCCGCATCCTGTGCTACGACCCGTGGGACGTCGACACCGACGAGCCCTTCTCCACTCTCGGCGTGGACACCGAGCTTGCCGGGGAGTTCGTCTCCGTCATCAACCTCGTGTACGGGCTGCGCGAGCGCTCCGGCGTGCTGTACGACCACCCGAACCTCCGGGCGCTGGCCGCCCACATCGTCGCGCAGCTGCCCGTGGACGGACCCGACCCGGCCGCCGTGGCGCAGGCCGGGGCCGCCGGGCCGATGCCGCTGGAGGAGTTGCTCGACGCGGTGCGCGAGGGGCGGGTCACCGTGGACCAGGCCCTCACCCTGCTGCCCCGTCAGGACTGAGACGGCGGAGAACATGGGCCACAGCGACATACTCATCCGATGCGAGACCGGCGTCACCGGCCGGGGGAGCGAGCCGGCCGCATGACGCCTCCCGCACCGGTGGACCGGACCGAGCGGGTGCCGCGGACCGTGGCGCCCGTCAAACTGTGGTTCTGCCCCAACGAGGCGCTCGGCCCGAACATCGCCGCCGTTCTCGCGACGAACTGGCTGGACGAGGAGGAACAGGAGACCGCCGGGCGCTTCCTGTTCGACCGTGACCGGCGCCAGTATCTGGTGGCGCACGCGCTCGTCCGCCGGGTCCTGGCTCTGGAGAGCGGCATTCCCGAGGCGGAGGCCGTACTCTGGCGCTCGTCGCGAGGTCGGCCGTTCCTGCGCAAGCCCGCGGAAGGGCTGCCGCGCGGCGGCCGGGAGCTGGACTTCAACCTGTCGCACGCGGGCGGGTACAACCTGCTCGGCGTGGTGCGCCGCCATCGCATCGGCGTCGACGTGGAACGGCTCGACCGCGGAGACCGGGGCTTCGACGCCATCGTGGAGAGCTTCGCGCCGGAGGAGATCGCCTGGGTGGCCGAGGCCGCCCCGGGCCGGGCGCGCGACCGCAGGGTCTTGCGGCTGTGGACGCTGAAAGAGGCGTACGCCAAGGCGCGCGGCCTCGGCCTCGGGCTTCCCTTCGACTCCTTCGTGTTCACGCTCGCCGAGGACCGGGGCGTGCTCGCCTTCCAGCCGCCCGACGACGAGCCCCCGGGACGGTGGCGCTTCGCGGAGCTGGAGCCCGAACCCGGTGTGCTCGTTGCCGTCACCGTCATGACCGGCCCCGACGAGGACCCCGTCCTCTACCTGCACCACGGCTTCCCCTGGAGCCGGGAGGCACCGCGCCAACTGCGCCTGCCGCAGCCGGTCGGACCCCCCGGCTAGAGCCCGCCCCCGCCGCACCCCACGCCCCGGCGTGGCGCTGTTCCCATGACCGCGGGCGGGCCGTCGTACGCCCGGTGTGCCTGCCCCTGCGGGCGGTGCGGCCGGCCTCTGTCTCCCGGCACTCCTCCTTTTCGCCGCGCGTGCGACTAGCCGCTTTGGAGCGGTGCTTGAGCTGCGGTGGAGATACCGGGGGTGGCCGGGCGAACACGGCTAGCGTGCGACACGCCGGTGGTTTCGAACCACCGCGGACTCGACCGGGTATGGGAGGAAGCCGTGCAGATTCAGGTTCTGGGCCCGTTGAGCGCCGACGTCAACGGGGTGTCCATCGTGCCGACCGCCAGCAAGCCGAGGCAGATCCTCGCGCTGTTGTCGTTCTATCCGGGCCGCGTCGTGCCCGTGTCCACGCTCATGGAGGAAATCTGGGTGAGCAACATGCCCCAGAGCGCGATGACCACGCTGCAGACGTACATCCTGCAGCTGCGCCGACGCCTCGGCACCGCGATGGGGCCCGACGCGCCCGACACTGCCAAGGAGGTCCTCGCCACCCGACACGGCGGATACCTGCTGCAGGTACCCCCCGAGTGCGTGGACGTGCACCGGTACGAGCAGCTGGTCACCGGGGGGCAGGCCTCGTTCGAGGCGGGCGACGACGAGCGGGCCGCCGCACAGTTCCGCGAGGCGCTGGGGCTGTGGGAGGGCACCGCCCTGGTGGATGTGAGCACGGGGCCGATCCTGGAGATCGAGGTGATGCGCCTTGAGGAGAGCCGCCTCGTCACCGTCGAGCGCCGTATAGACGCCGACCTGCGGCTCGGCCGGCACTCCGAGGTCATCGCCGAGCTCGCGGACCTGATCGCCCGTCACCCCCAGCACGAGGGGCTGCACTCGCAGGCGATGGTGGCCCTGTACCGGTCGGGGCGCCAGGCCACCGCCCTGGACGTCTACCGCAAGCTGCGCCTGCGGCTCGTCGAGGACCTCGGCGTCGAGCCCTCGCCCCAGCTGCAGCGCCTGCACCAGGCGATGCTCGCCGTCGACCCGGCCCTCGACGTCAGCTGCGGACCACGTCGCGGCTCCACCTTCAACCTGTACGCGGCCTGAGCCCGAACAACCCCGGACGAGGCCCAGTCACGCCCCCGAGGAGGACGCCGCATGTCCGACGAACGGTCCCTGCCGATCCACTGCTTCGCGCACGCCGGGGCCGGCGTCTCCTCCTTCGCCGGCTGGAGCCGCGACCTCGGTCCCGGCGCGCGGACCGTGCCGCATCTGCTGCCCGGCCGCGACACCCGGCGCCGCGAGCCGCGCGTCACCGGGCGCGAGGCCCTGCTCACCGACCTGCTGCGCCACTTCACCCAGGCCGACGACACCGGCACCCGGTCCGCCCCGTACCTGATCTACGGGCACAGCCTCGGCGCCCTGGTCGCCTACACGATCAACCGGGCCCTACGCGAAGCAGGACTGCCCGCCCCCGCCCTGCTCGTCCTCGGCGCCTGCCCGCCGCCCGACGCGGCCCTGGGCCTGTCGGACGCCTGCCGGGCCCCGGACGAGGAACTGCTGCGCCTGCTCGGCGGGTTCGCGAACCTCCCGGGAGGCACGGAGCCCGGTGGCCTCTGGCACCGGGTCGTGATGCCCGTGCTCCGTGACGACCTGCTGCTCGCCGACGCCCTGCGCGCCGCCGCCCGCCGGCCGTCGCCCGCCGGGCCGCTCGACGTGCCGGTGCTGGCCGTCGCGGGCCAAAGCGACCCGCTGGCTCCGGCCGAGACGGTGGCGGGGTGGCGGCGCTGGACCACCGGCCCCTTCGCCCTGCGCACGGTGCCGGGCGACCACTTCTTCGTACGAGGCCGCGAACTGCCGCGCCTGATCGGGCGCGCGAGCCGGGCTGTGCGGCGCCTGGCGCCCGTCGCGGTCGACTATTGAGCGCCCGAAAGGGCCCGCACAGGAACAGGAGCCGACTGACATGAGGGGCAACCGATGAGACGAGTCGTCATCACCGGGATCGGGGTGGTCGCGCCCGGCGGCGTGGGCACCGGAAAGTTCTGGTCACTGCTGACCGAGGGGCGCACCGCGACCCGGCGCATCACCCTGTTCGACGCCGCCACGTTCCGCTCGCAGATCGCCGCCGAGGCCGACTTCGATCCGGCCGACCACGGTTTCGCTCCCGCCGAGTCGCGCCGCCTGGACCGCGTCGCGCAGTTCGCCCTGGTCGCGGCCCGTGAGGCCGTCGCCGACAGCGGGCTCGCACTCGCCGCCGAGGGGGAGCGCACCGGCGTGACCCTGGGCACGGCGGTCGGCTGCAGCAGCGGCCTCGACGAGATGTACGCGCACGTCAGCGAGGCGGGCAGCCGGTGGCTCCTGGACCACACCCGGGCCGATGCCCGGCTCGGCGACTACCTCGCACCGAGCTCCGTCGCGGCCGAAATGGCCCGCGACACAGGCGCGTTGGGGCCGGTCGCCGTCGTCTCCACCGGCTGCACCTCGGGGCTCGACGCGCTCGGCCACGCGGTCGAGCTGATCCGCGAGGGCAGCGCCGACGTCATGGTGGCGGGCGCGTCGGAGGCACCCATCACCCCCATCACCCTGGCGTCGTTCGACGCGATCCGCGCCACCTCGGCACGCAACGACGAGCCCGGGACCGCCTCACGGCCCTTCGACCGGACCCGCAACGGGTTCGTGCTCGGCGAGGGCAGCGCGGTGCTCGTCCTGGAGGACCACGGCCACGCGGTACGCCGCGGCGCCCGTATCTACGCGGAGATCAGCGGATTCGCCACCCGCTCCAACGCGTACCACATGACCGGACTGCGCCTGGACGGCGGCGAGATGGCCGAGGCCATCCGGCTCGCCCTCGACGAGGCCCGCCTGAACGCCACCGACGTCGACTACGTCAACGCCCATGGTTCGGGCACCAAACAGAACGACAAGCACGAGACGACCGCGTTCAAGACGAGCCTGGGACAGCACGCGCACCGGGTGCCGGTCAGCTCCATCAAGTCGATGATCGGCCACTCGCTCGGCGCGATCGGTGCCCTGGAGATCGCCGCCAGCGCGCTGGCCATCGCGCACGACACGGTGCCACCCACCGCCAACCTGTACGAACCCGATCCGGACTGCGACCTCGACTACACACCGCTGACCGCTCGCGAGCAGCGCACCGACACCGTGCTCAGCGTGGGCAGCGGCTTCGGCGGGTTCCAGAGCGCGATGGTGCTCACCACCCGGCACCTGGGGGCGGCCGCATGACCGCCGTGGCCCCTGAGCACGCCGGCCTGAGCGGCGCGGCGTGACCGCGGCCGTCACCGGGCTCGGCGTTGTCGCTCCCGGCGGCATCGGCGTCCGGGCCTGGTGGGAAGCGGCGCTGCGCGGCGAGCCTGCCATCGCTCCCGTCACTCGCTTCGACGCCTCCGGGTATCCGGTGACGCTGGCCGCCGAGGTCGCGGGCTTCGTCGACGAGGACCACGTACCGGCGAGGCTGCTGCCGCAGACGGACCGGGTGACGCGGCTCTCGCTCGCCGCGGCAGCCGAGGCGCTGGACGACGCCGGCCTGGACCCGCGGAGCTTGCCCGACTACGCCATGGGCGTCGTCACCGCCAACGCCATGGGCGGTTTCGAGTTCGGCCAGCGCGAACTGCAGGCGCTGTGGAGCAAGGGACGCCGGCACGTCGGCGCCTACCAGTCCTTCGCCTGGTTCTACGCCGCCAACACCGGCCAGCTGTCCATCCGGCACCAACTGCGCGGGCCGAGCGGTGTCGTCGTCAGCGAACAGGCGGGCGGCCTGGACGCCGTGGCGCAGGCCCGCCGCCGGCTCCGTACGGGTGTGCGCGCCATGCTCACCGGAGGCTTCGACGCCGCCCTGTGCCCGTGGGGCTGGACCGCACAACTGGCCGCGGGCGGCATGAGCACCCGTAGCGACGCCCGCCGGGCCTATCTGCCGTTCGACGCCGACGCGTCGGGGCATGTGGCCGGCGAGGGCGGCGCCCTGCTCGTTCTGGAGGACGCCGACGCGGCCCGCGCCCGCGGCGCCGCCGTGCTGGGCACCGTCGAGGGCTGCGCCGCCACGTTCGACCCGGCACCCGGCACCGGCGCCCCACGGCTGCTCGCCGCGGCCCGACTGGCCCTCGCCGACGCCCGGATCGACCCCGCCGACGTGGACGTGGTGTTCGCCGACGCGGCGGGCGAGCGGGACGCCGACCGGGCCGAGGCCGCGGCACTCGCCGAGCTGTTCGGCCCGTACAAGGTCGCGGTCACCGCACCCAAGTCGCTGACCGGGCGCCTGGGTTCGGGCGGCTCCGCGCTCGACCTGGCGGCCGCCCTGTGCGCCCTGCGCGACCAGGTGATCCCGCCGACGGCCAGCGCCGTGCGGCCCGCCGACGACTGCCTCGTGGACCTGGTGACCGGTGCGCCGCGCCCGGCCCGGCTGCGCCACGCCCTGGTCCTGGCAAGGGGCCGCGGCGGCTTCAACGCGGCGACGATCGTGCGCGGCGCGCGCTGACCGACGGCTCACGACAGCCCCCGAAGGCCCGAGCAACCGAAGAAGGAGGAAGAACACGATGGAACGGCTGGAGCTGACCGAACTCGCCGTCCTGCTGCGCGAGGCCGCGGGCGGGGACGAGGGAGGCGTCTTGGACGAGAGCACCCTGGACACCTCGTTCATGGACCTGGACTACGACTCCCTGGCGCTGCTTCAGGTCACCGGCGTCGTCGAGCGCGACCACGACGTGGTGCTCGACGAGGAGGCGCTGGCCGAGGTGGAGACACCGCGCCAGTACCTCGACCTCGTCAACGGGGCGCCGGCCGCGCCCGCAGCGGCTTGACGGGCGCCGCAGTGGATTCGGCGGAAACCCTCACCGCGGGCCGGTTCAGCGAAGTCGCCGACGGCGTCCACGCCTATGTGCAGCCCGACGGCGGCTGGTGCCTGAACAACGCCGGGCTCCTGGTGGCGGACGGCGAGTGCCTCCTGATCGACACCGTGGCCACCGCAGCACGGGCCCGCAGACTCCGGGAGCACGTCCTGCGCGTGTCGGGGTGCCCGCCGCGGTTCGTCGTCAACACGCACTTCCACGGCGACCACACCTTCGGCAACTTCGTGTTCCCCGAGGCCACGGTCGTCGGCCACGAGCGGGCCCGTCAGGAGGCCGCCGCGGCCGGCACACACCTGACGGGCCTGTGGCCCGACGTGTGCTGGGGCGACCTGGAGATCGTCGTGCCCGCCGTCACCTACCGGGACCGGATGGACCTTCACGTGGGCGCGCGGCAGGCCCAATTGCTGCACCCGGGGCCCGCCCACACCACCGGCGACACCGTCGTCTGGCTGCCGGACCAACGGGTGCTGTTCGCCGGTGACCTGGTGATGGGGGGTGCCACGCCGTTCTGCCCGATGGGTTCCGTGTCGGGATCGCTGAAGGCCCTCACGCAACTGCGCTCCCTGGGCGCCGTGACCGTCGTACCCGGACACGGCCCGGTCGGCGGCCCCGAACTGATCGACACCGACGAAGGCTATCTGCGCCGGCTCCAGCGCCTTGCGGCCGACGGGATCGCGGCCGGCCTCACCCCGCTCGAGACCGCCCGGGAGGCCGGGCCGGGGCCGTACGCGGACCTGCTCGACGCCGAGCGCTTGGTGCCCAACCTGCACCGCGCCTACGCCGAGGCGCTCGGAGCGGCGCCCGGTGACCCGCTGGACATCCCCGCCCTGTTCCGCGAGATGGCCGAGCACCATGGCGGCCTGCCGGCTTGCCGGGCCTAGCAGGCGTATCAGCCCCCGGGTCCGGTCAGGCGGCGTTCACGGGGGCCGGGGCGAGGTCGTCACGGGTCACCAGGCGGGAGCGGGTGCGCCACTTGCCGCGTGAGCGGACCAGCACGTCCTCCATCACACACACCCGCGACACCTTCGACTCGCCGCCCCGGGGCGTCGCGTACACCAGGGCATAGGCCCGCGTGCGCAACGCCCCGTCGGCCTGCGGCTGTACGTCGAGCATGCCGATCCAGTGCCGCAGCTGATCGCCGTTGCGCTCCTGCTGCTCCTTGTTGCGGCGCACGTTCGCGGCGAGCGAGGCGCGTCCGCGCACCGGTGCGTCGAGGGTGGGCACGACGAAGACCGCGTCCTCCGTGAACGTACCCGCCCAGCGTTCGGCGTCGTGGTCGTCGAAGAGCTGCATCTGGTGCGCGTAGAACTGCTGGATCGTCGCGTACAGCGCGCCGAACCCCTCCTGCGAGGAGGCGGGTTCGGCAGGGATGAGTACCTCGATGGCCATGGCCCGTCCCTTCCTTTCGTCACCGGTGCGTTGCGTCGGATGCCGACACTGTCTGTGGTGCCGATCGAGCACTCTTCGAAGATTCCTCGAGCGCTCCGGCGGACGGTGGGTGCGTCCAGTGGCGTACGCCCGCAGCCGGAGCCGGAGCCGGAGGAGAACGAGCAATGCCGAACTTCGCCCATCCAGACCTCCCCGTCGACGGACTGCTGCGGCGCGCCGCGCGGCGCGACCCGGACGGCGTCGCGATCCGCACCGCGGCCCGCTCGGTCGGCTTCGCCGAACTCGACGCGTGGGCCGATAGGATCGCCGCCTTCCTGAGCCAGACGCTCCCCGGCGCGTCAGGCGCCCGCGTCGGCGTGGCAAGCGCACTCGACCCGGTCTTCGCCGCCGCCTACTACGGCACGGCCCGCAGCGGCGCCACCATCGTCCTGGTCAACCCGCTGATCAGCGAGGACGGCCTGCGTCACGTCGTCGTCACGGCCCAGGTGGAGATCGCCCTCGTGCCCGCGGCCACCGCGGAGCTGCTCGCCAAGATGCGGGCCGACCTGCCCGCGCTGCGCGCGATCGTCGTCACGGACGCCGCCGACCGCGTGGTGCCCAGCGGCACCGTGCCGCTGCACGAAGCCCTGGACGGTGTCCCGGCCCGGCACACCGGGCCCCCGGCCGACCCGGACGCCGTCGCCTGCGTGCAGTTCACGACCGGGACCACCGACCGCCCCAAGGGCGTTCTCCTGACCCACCGCAACCTGGTCGCCAACGCCAAGCAGACCGCCCTCGCGCACCACGTGGACGCCGACTCGGTCACCCTGAACCACCTGCCGCTCTATCACGTGATGCACCTCAACTCCGGCATGTACGCCGGTGCCTGCCAGGTGCTGTGCCAGGACCCCGACCCCGTCGCGTCCCTCGCCGCCGCCGCCGAGGCGGGTGCCACCCACTACTACGGCCTGCCCGCCCGGCTGCACGCCCTGGCCGGGGACGCACGCCTCGCCGGTGCGGTCCACCCCGGGCCGCGGCTGACCGCCGTGCTGTCCGGCGGCTCGGCGCTCGCCCCGCAGGCGGCACGCACGCTGCGCGAACGGCTCGGCGTTCCCGTCATCCAGGGCTACGGCATGGCCGAACTCTCACCGCTCACCCACTGCCAGCGGCCCGACCGCTACCGCCCCGGCACGGTCGGCGGCGTGGTGCCCGGCACCGAATGCCGGCTCGTCGACCTGACCACGGGCCTCCCCGTCGACGCCTCGTCGACCGGCGAAGTCCAGGTCAGAGGACCGCAGGTGATGGCCGGATACCTCGACGGCGGGCACGGGGCACGGATCGACCCGGAGGGCTGGTTCTCCACCGGCGACGTCGGCCACCTCGACGAGGAGGGCTCCCTGCGCCTGGTGGACCGACTCGCCGACGTCTTCAAGCACGACAACGAGATCGTCGCGCCGAGCCGGGTCGAGCAGGTCATCCGCGAGGACCCGCGCGTCGCCGACTGCATCGTGGCCGACTGGCCCGATGCCGAGCACGGCGCGGTCGTCTGGGCGGGCATCGTCCTGACCGACGACGCCGAGGCCGTATCCCACGCACCCGAGGACGCGCTGCCCGGCCTCGGCATCCTCGACGTCCTCGATTCGATCACCACGCGGACCAACGAACACCTCGCCCCTTTCGAGCGGATCCGGTTCGCCGAGGCCATCGACGCCGTGCCGCGCACCCCCACCGGAAAGCCCGAACGACGCTCGATCCGCGCGCAGTTGCTGCACCGGGCCGCCGCATGACCTCCCCCGCGACCCACCACCGACCCTGGAGCAGACCATGGTGAACCCCGTCGGGCGGCCGGCCGAGCCCACCCCTTCGATCCAGGTGCTGGTCGTCGGCGCGGGCCCCGTCGGACTGACCGCCGCCCACGAACTCGCCCGTCGCGGCCTTCGGGTGCGGCTGATCGACGCCGCACCGGGACCGGCCCGCACCAGCCGCGCGGTCGCCACCCACCCGCGCACCCTGGAGACGTACGACCAGATGGGCATCGTCGACGACGTGCTGCCCCGGGGACGGCGCAACCGGGCGTTCACCATGTACGCCGGAGGCCGGCGCCGGGTGCGCCTGCGGGCCGACTACGCGACGATGCCCACCCGCTACCCGTACACGCTGATCGTCGAGCAGACCGAGACCGAGGCCGCGCTGCGCTCGGCGGTGGCCCGGCTAGGGGTGCACGTCGAATGGGGTGTGCGCCTGGCGGACTTCGCGCAGGACGCCGACGCGGTGCGCGCGCACCTGGTGCACGCCGACGGCCGCGAGGAGGCCCACACGGCGTCCTGGCTGGTGGGCTGCGACGGCGGCCACAGCACCGTCCGCAAACGCCTCGGCCTCGAACTCGTCGGCGAGATCAGCGAGACGTGGATGCTCGCGGACGTCCCGGTCGACACCGAGGTGGAGCCCGACAGCATCTGCTGGACGCACACCGGCGGGCAGGCCCTGATGATGGTGCCCTACGCCCGTGACGGGTACTGGCGGGTCCTGGACACCGTGCCCACCCCGGGCGCGGACGAGCCCGGCCGCGCCGAGGAGCGGCTCTCCGCCAAGCTCAGCGCGGGCCTCGGCCACCGGGTGCGGGTCGGCGAGGCGTCCTGGACGTCCGTGTTCACCTTCCAGCAGCGGATGGTGGAGCGCATGCAGGACGGCCGCGTCCTCGTGGCCGGCGACGCCGCGCATGTGCACAGCCCCGCCTCGGGACAGGGCATGAACACCGGAATCCAGGAGGCGTACAACCTCGCCTGGAAGCTCGCCATGGTCGAACAGGGCCACGCGGGCCCGCAGTTGCTGGAGACGTACAGCGAGGAGCGGGTCCCCGTCGGCGCGGCCCTGCTGGGCTCCACGCGCACCGCCACCACCCTGGTCCAGCTGAAGAACGCGCTCGCGGGCGTGGTCCTGCCGATCGCCCTGCGCGTCGTGAACACGGTGCGGCCGCTGCGCCGGGCCGTGCAGCGCAAGGTGCTGGGCGGCATGTCGGGCCTGAAGATCGGTTACGGCGCGTCGTCGCTGACCACCGCGGACTCCGGCGCCCTCACCTACCTCGCGGACGCCGGATCGGTCCTGATGAGCGCGCGGGAGCCCGCTTTGCAGGCCCCCGGCCCGGGCGACCGGGCCGCCGCCGTCCGGACGCCGGATGCGCTCGACCCGGCTTTCCAGGCTTTCCAGGCCGAACTGCGCGACCCACGCTGGACGTTGTTGCTCGCCGCGGGCGGTCGCGGTCCGGGCGACATCCCCGTCGGCGTGGCCGTCACCGCGGCCGCCCAGTACGGCGAGTGGCTGTCGGTCCGGACCGTCGGTGACAGCGGACCCGACGGACCCGCGCCACTCGCCGACCCGGACCGGCAGCTGCGCACCGCGCTCGGCCTGCCGCCCGGCGCGTGGATCCTCGTACGGCCCGACGGCTACGTCGCGGCCCGCGGCTCCCTGCTGACCCGCCCGGCCCTGCGCCGGGCCCTGGCCCCGCTGGCGCCCCCCGTACCCCTGGCCGACGAGGCACGGCGCGAGCCGGGTCTCATCCTGCGCGCCGCCACCCACGACCTCGAGGAGCACTGACATGCCCGACCGCCACCCCGTCGCCCTGGTGACCGGAGCCACCAGCGGCATCGGCCTGGAATCGGCCCGGCAGCTGGGCCGCGCCGGGCACCGGGTCTTCCTGTGCGCCCGCACGGCACAGGACGTGAAGCAGACCGTGGAGGACCTGCGTGCGGAGGGCCTCGACGTCGCGGGGCAGGCCGCGGACGTGCGCTCCCGCGAGTCGGTGGCCGCGCTCGTGGCCGAGGCCGTCGCGACGTACGGGCCCCTTGGCGTGCTCGTCAACAACGCCGGGCGCAGCGGCGGCGGCGTAACCGCCGACCTCACCGACGACCTCTGGTACGACGTCATCGACACCAACCTCAACAGCGTGTTCCTGGTGACGCGCGAAGTGCTCAAGAACGGCGGCCTCAGCGACGCCGCGTACGGGCGCATCATCAACATCGCCTCCACCGCCGGCAAGCAGGGCGTCCTGCTCGGCGCCCCCTACAGCGCGTCGAAGCACGGCGTCGTCGGCTTCACCAAGGCGCTCGGCCGGGAGCTCGCCCCCCGCGGCATCACCGTCAACGCGGTCTGCCCCGGCTATGTGGAGACCCCGATGGCCCAGCGGGTGCGCCAGGGATACGCGACCGCCTGGGACACCACCGAGGAGGAGGTGCAGACGCGGTTCGAGGCGAAGATCCCGCTCGGCCGCTACAGCACGCCCCAGGAGGTGGCCGCTCTGGTCGCCTACCTGGCCTCCGGACCCGCCGCCTCGATCACCGCGCAGGCGCTCAACGTCTGCGGCGGTCTGGGCAATTACTGACCTCTGTCAAGGAAACGAGGAAGACGTGAACGTGGTGTCGAGCGAGCGAACGCACCGCACGGTGCACTCCGTCGAGGTGGACGCGGGGGCCGGCGTCGTCTACGGGCTGATCTCGGACGCGGTGCAGTGGCCGATGTACTTTCCGCCGAACGTGTACGTGGAGCGGCTGGAGTTCGACGGGACGCACGAACGGCTGCGGATGTGGGCCACGGCCAACGGCGAGGTCCGCTCGTGGATCTCGCAGCGGGTGCAGGACCCCCAGCAGCGGCGCATCGAGTTCCACCAGACCCGGCCGCAGGCTCCGGTCCGGACCATGCGGGGGAGCTGGATCGTCGAGGAACGGCCGGGCGGCACCAGCCTGCTGACGCTGCTGCACGACTTCACGGTCTGCGACGACCGCCCCGATGACGTCGCGTGGGTCAAGAGCGCCTGCGACAGCAACTCCGGTGCCGAACTGGACAACATCAAGCGCCTCGCCGAGCGCTGGACGCACCTGGACGAGCTCGTCCTGTCCTTCGAGGACTCCGTGCGGGTCAAGGGGCCGGCCGAGCTGGTCTACGACTTCCTGTACCGCGTGGCCGACTGGCCCGACCTGATCCCGCACGTCTCCCGCCTGGACCTGACCGAGGACAGCCCCGGCGTGCAGGTCATGTCCATGGACACGCTGACGGCCGACGGCAACACGCACACCACCGAGTCGGTGCGGATCTGCTTCCCGCACGCCGGGCGCATCGTCTACAAGCAGACGGCCACGCCCGCCCTGATGGAGGCACACACCGGCGAGTGGTCGGTCGTGCCCGACGAGACGGGCGTGACGGTCGTCTCGCAGCACAGCGTGGTGCTGCGCGAGGAGGCGGTGACGCGGGTACTCGGCCCGGCCGCCGACCTGACCACGGCCCGCCGGTACGTGCGCCAGGCGCTCGGCCGGAACTCCACCGCCACCCTCGAACTGGCCAGGCGGCACGCGGAGTCGGCGATCCGCGTGCTGTGACCGGCGCACTGCGCGCACACGTCACGGCCCATGCCCGGGACCGCGCCGTGCGGCCGGACGCCCTCGCCTTCTGCTTCTCCGGCCACGGCTCGCAGTGGCTCGGCATGGGACGCGACCTGCTCGGCGAACCCGCCTTCCGGGCCGCCTTCGAGGCATGCGACCGGGCCCTGCGGCCCTTCACCGGATGGTCGGTCACCGCGGAACTCCTCGCGGACCGGGCCACCTCGCGCCTGGAACGCACCGATGTCGTCCAGCCCGTCCTGTTCGCTCTCCAGACGGCCCTCGCCCGCACCCTGAGCGCGTGGGGCGTCGAGCCGGCCGTCGTCTTCGGGCAGGGCCCCGGTGACGTGGCCGCCGCGGTGTTCGCGGGCGCGCTGCCGCTCGCCGAGGGCGCCCGCCTGATCGCCGCCCGGTCCCGGCTCGACTCCGAACGCACCCATCCGGGAACATGGGCTCGCCGCCGGGTTTTTGCACGAACGGGCGCGACCACTCTTCGAGCGACGCTCGACCGACCGTCCAGCTCCGATCGTGACAGTGGTGCTGCCGTGCAACTTTGGCAGGGTGTTCCTACGGCAAGGAGAACCGTATGACTGAGACTCCGAAGAACAACCGCACCGACGACGAGGGTGCGGACGCGGTACGCGAGAAATTCAAGGCGGCGCTGGAGCGCAAGTCGCAGGCCTCGCGGGCCAAGCAGGCGCACGAAGAAGGCCGTGCGAAGGTCAAGAACATGGGCAGCCCCGCAGGCCAGAAGCGGAACTTCCGCCGCAAGACCGGCTGACCCAAGGCTTCCGGGCAACGCTGCGACACCCGATCACGGGGTGTCGCAGCGTTTTTTGTGGACCGCTCGAGAAACGATGGAGAAACTCTTCCGGCGCGCCGGAGCCTGGCCGCAGGAATGCCACAGCATCCGTCGAGAGGCCTTCCACCCGGACTCGAGGAGAGGCGTTCAGTGTCTGGATACGGGTGCGCACGCTGCGCCCCGTGCCGCGACGAGGGAGCTGACCACCGCCGCCATGACCATCACCGCCGAGATCATCCACCCCCCGGGCACGCCGTTCGGACGGACAGAGGCGGACGGCCTCGCGCGGGCCGCACGGCTCGAGGCGCTGCTGGGCGACCCGTACGACCCGACGAACCCCCACGGCCTGCGGGCGCTGTTCGCCGCCGACGAGCGGGCCGAGCCGCCCGCCGCGACCGAGGCACTGCTCGCCGAGGCAGGGCTCGGCGCCGAGTTCGTGCCTGCCGCCCACGGCGGCCAGCTCACTCGGGCCGACCTGCTGGCACGGGCTCTGCGCCCCGTCTTCCGACGCGACGTCGCGCTCGGCTTCGGCTACGGGATAACCTCCCTGTTCGCTGTCGGCGCCGTGTGGACGTCGGGCGACGCACGGCAGCGCCAGGAGGTCGCCGACCTGCTGCTGAGCGGCGGGCGGGCCACGATCCTGCACCACGAACTCGCGCACGCCAACGCGATCCTGCGCCACGAGTTCAGCGCGCGCGACGCCGAGGACGGCTACCGCCTCGACGGCCGCAAGGACGTGATCATCAACGCGGCGCGCGCCGATCTCCAGGTCGTCTACGCACGCACCGACGCCGCCCGCGGACCGCGCAGTCACTCCGTGTTCCTCCTCGACCCCGCCCAGGCCGGGACCGGGCACGTACGGCACCTGCCGCGCGTCTCGCTGCCCGGCATGCGCGGAGCCCTCTTCTCCGGCCTGGAGTTCACCGGCTGCCCCCTCCCCGCCGAGGCGCTGGTCGGCGCCGAAGGCGACGGGGTGGGCGTCGCCCTGCGGGTGTTCCAGGTCAACCGGAGCGTGATCTGCGGCGTCGTCACCGCGGCCGTCGGCACCGTGCTGCACTCGGCCGTTCGGGCCGCCACCGACGGTCGCACGGGGCCCGTGGCCAAGCGCTGGCACAAGCCGCTCGCCGGCGTCTTCGCCGACCTGCTGGCCTGCGACGCCATGGCCACCGTCGTCCTGCGGGCACTGTCCCTGCTGCCCGCCCAGGCCCATCTCTTCGCCGCCGCCGTCAAGTACGTGGTGCCCGACCTGCTGCGCGAGGACCTGGAAGAGCTCGCCACCGTCCTCGGCGCCCGCGGCTACGACCACGCCGACCCCGCGTACGGGGCGCTCGACAAGCTCGTGCGCGACCTGCCCGTGGCCGGACTCGGCCATGCGGGCAGCGCCTCGTGCCAGGCGGTGCTCGTGCCCCAGCTGCGGGGCCTGGCCGAACGGTCCTGGTTCGCGCAGGAAGAGCCACCGCCCGAGCTGTTCCGCTCCGGCAGCGAACTGCCCGACCTGGACTACCGGTTGCTCGGCATCGCCGGCGGCGGTGACTTCATGGCCGCCGCGCTCGTGGGCAGCGCCGCCCGGCTCGCCCCCGCGCGCGGCAACCGGGGCACCCTCGGGGCCCTCGCCGGCCTCGCCGAGGCGTTCGTCACCGAACTGCGTGCCCTGCGCGAGCAGTGCCGACGCCTGCCGGAGGCCGGCACCGGCCTCAGCGACCCCGCGGTGATCGTGCTCAGCGACCGCTACGCCGGCGTCGTCGGCGCCTCCGCCGTCCTCGGCGTCTGGGAGAGCCAGGACGGCACCGACCCGTTCCTCACCGACCCGGCCTGGGCCGTCCTCGCCCTGTCCCGGCTCGCCGGCCGGTTCGGCGTCCCGGTACCCGGCCTTACCGACGGCGTCCAGGAGCAGGTGCTCGACGAACTTGTCCGCCGCTACCAGGAGGGCCGCAGCTGCGACCTCGACGCGGTCACGTACGCGCCGTGACACCCGCCGCAACGCTCCAGGGAAGGAAGGCCCTTTGACGACCATCATCCCCACCGGCGCGGAGCACATCAGCACGCCGTTCCACGTCAGTGGGCCGGACGCCCCCTGGCACCGGATACGCGAGGCCATGGACCGCCACGGCAACGCCATCGTCCACACCACCTGGGGCGAATGGCTCACCGCCGCCGTCGCGCAACCCGCGCTGCGCCCGCTACTCGGCCGCGACTGGCAGCGCTACCGCCGCACCACCGACCCCGCCATCCGCTACCGCTTCGTCGCCTCCCGCCTCGTCACCAAGTACGCGGCCGCCGCCGCCCTGGACACCGACCCGGTGGAGCTCGACCTCTCGTACAAGATCGGCGGTCGTCCGTACCTGCGCGGCCTCGACCAGATCGACGTGAGCCTCACCCACACCGACGACCTGATCGCCGTCGGTGTCAGCCGCGACGGCCGCATCGGCGTCGATGCCGAACCGGCCGACCGCCGCATGTCGTACGACCTGCTGAGCGGCCACATACTCACCCCCGTCGAACGCGCCGCGCTCGAGCACCTCGGCGACGCCGCGCGCAGGGCCGCCATGCTGCGCCTGTGGACCCTGAAGGAGGCCTACACCAAAGCGCTGGGGCAGGGACTGCGGCTCGGCTTCACCGAGTTCGGCTTCGGCGTGGGCAGCGGCGATCTGCTCGCCCCGGACGGCAGGCCCGCCGCTCATGGCGAATGGGCCTTCGCCACGCACCGCGTCCTCGGCCGCTACCTGCTCAGTGTGGCCCGCCACGACGCGGGCCTGGACAGTTCCCGCGACACAGCGCCCAGCACCATGCTCGACGAGGGTTTCATGGGCGCCGTCACCGAATTCCTGGGCTGACGACGCGCCCCGGAAATCGAGCACATCCCGTGTGACGCTCAAGCCGGTGCTGCGACCGTCCACACCCGAGGGCGACCCCCCACAGGTCCCGAAGACAAGCGTCCTTGCACCAGTGCGTGACCAGGACGCAAGGCCACTGGTCCGCTCCCGCACGATCACACACGACCAGTGCCCTAGGAGTGCCATGCCGACCCGACAGAACACCCTCGAAAGACCCAGCACCACCCGTGCCGAAAAAGCCGACTTCCGCCCGGACATCCAGGCACTGCGTGCGCTGGCCGTGGGACTCGTCGTCTTCCACCACCTGTGGCCCACCGTGCTCACCGCCGGCTTCGTCGGAGTCGACGCCTTCTTCGTGATCTCCGGCTATCTCATCAGCGCACAGCTGGCCCACGAGATCAACGGCACCGGCCGCATCCGCATCGCGGACTTCTACGCCCGGCGTATACGCCGCCTGCTGCCCGCCGCCCTCCTGGTACTGGTCAGCATCGTCGTCGCTGTGCACACCCTCGTCCCACAGGACCGCTGGGCCGACAACGCCCGTCAAGTGCTGGCCAGCGCACTGTACGGCCAGAACTGGCTGCTCGGCGCCGAGCCCGTCGACCCCACCCGGGTCACCGCCATGGCGCACTATTGGTCGCTGTCGGTCGAGGAGCAGTTCTACCTCCTGTGGCCCCTGCTCCTGCTGCTGTTCAAACTGCGCGCACCCTTCGCGCGCCTCGCAGGCGTCGCAGGACTGGGACTCGTCTCGCTGGCCTGGTGCGTCTACCTCACCGAAGCCGATCCGGCCGCGGCGTACTTCATCACACCGGTCCGGGTGTGGGAGTTCGCGATCGGCGCGGTGATCGCACTGGCCGGTACGAGGCTCGTGCTGCCGAGAGCCGTGGCCAACGGAGTCTCCCTCCTCGGTTTCACCGCACTCGTGGGCTCGGCAGTCCACTACACCGGCCTCACGCCCTACCCCGGCGCCGCGGCACTGATCCCGACCGTGGGCACGGCTCTGGTCATCGCCGCAGGCACCGGTCGGCAACGGCAGTGGCACACCGCGGTGACCTCATCGAGGCCCGCACAACTCCTCGGCGACATCAGCTACTCGCTGTACCTCTGGCACTGGCCGCTACTCATCCTGGCGCCCCTGGCCGTGTCCGACGGAGTCCTGAACCTCCCCGTGCGGCTGGGCGTCCTGGCGGCGGCGCTGATCTTCGCGTACACGACCAAGCGTCTCGTCGAGGACCCCATCCGCGCCTGGCCCCTGCTGACAGCCAGCACGCGGCTGACCTTCGTCGCGATGGCGGCCGGCCTGGCCACGGTCTGCCTGGCGGCCGGCAGCCTGCTGTGGACCTGACACGGCCACCTCAGTTCCCGGTCCCAGGCAGGGCCGCGGTGTCGGCGGCCGGTGCCGTCTTGGGGGCGGGCATGGAGGCGGCGGCCGGAGCATTGCGCCACCGCCGGTAACAGCACCGCCCCAGGCGTCATTGGATAGCGTCCTCGCATGTATATGCAGATAGATCCGCTGAAAGCCTGGGAGAGGCTGAGAGCCAGCCGATCCAGCCGCCCGGGAAGAGCAAGCAGTGGGGCTCGCGGTTCACGCCCCCGACACGGCGGGCGCGGTCGTGGAAGGCGGCCTCCCTCGTTGCCAGGGCCGCGCGGCGCGGGGCGGGGGCGAAGACGAACAGCAGCGGCGGGAAAGGCCGGTCCAGGGACGGCCGTAGGTCTCCTGCCAGTGGCTGCGTGGGGCGCGGGCGGCGTTGCCGCGGCCGGACGCAGGTGCGTTGCGGTAGGCGTCGTAGCGCTCCAGCTTGGCGACCAGGCGGGCGTAGGACATCGTTCGGTCGATCTCCACGAACGCGCTGGAGCCGTCGGCCAGGAGCGCGGAGCCTCGCCGTCCAGCACCCGGCCCGCCCGCTGAGCTCAGGCCGGGCCGTGTGGCGCCACAGCTTGAACGTGGGGACGGGGGAGAGCAGCCAGCGGGTGAGCCGCACGCCCTCCATGTGCTTGTCGGCCGTGATGTCGGCGATCCGGCCCACGGCGTGCCGGGCGGCCTCGACGGAGACGACGAACAGCACCGGGATGACCGCGTGCATGCCGACGCCGAGCGGGTCGGGCCAGGCCGCGGCGCCGTTGAAGGCGATCGTCGCGGCGGTCAGCAGCCAGGCCGTCTGACGCAGCAGCGGGAACGGGATGCGCAGCCAGGTCAGCAGCAGGTCCAGGGCGAGCAGGACACAGATGCCCGCGTCGATGCCGATCGGGAAGACCAGCGAGAAGTTCCCGAAGCCCTTCTGCAGGGCGAGCTCGCGCACCGCAGCGTACGAACCCGCGAAACCGATCGCGGCGATGAGCACCGCACCGGCGACCACGAGCCCGATGAGTATCCGGTGCGTTCGGGTGAGCGCGACTGGTGAGTTGCTCTTGGTCATGCCCGCCCGTCCTGCATCTGCATCATCTTCTTCACACTCTCACGATGGGTCACCCGGGCTGCTCGTTCGACGAAGTACGTCGCAGATCGTCGGCGAATAGTGATCACCGGTGGGGTGGATCGGGTCAGCGGCGGGGCTGCAGGGCACCTTGGGGGGGCCGGTGCTCAAGAGCAATGGCGCTGTGCCTCGGCTGGGGGGCGAGTTTTACCGCGTAAAAGTCAGGGCTGCGCCACCTGCCTCTGAACAGCCCTGCGGCTTTTTACGCGGTAAAACTGCGAGGCCTTCAGAGGGTGTGGAGTAGGCCTTGGACAACCATGTGTACTGCGTCGGCTGGGCAACGCTCCAGGATGACAGCAATAACGGCATCGGGGTTCGTCCAATCGACCGGAGCATCAGGCCCGTCGGGGGCTGGCGACTCGACGCGCGGTTCCGGAACGCTCTGCTGCGTTGGCGCTGCGGTGCTCGGTGCCCTCTCAGTCTGGGGCAACGTCTCCGTGGAAGCCGCCGCAGCGGGGGAGTGCTGAGGCTGATCCTTCTTGATAGCAGCGGCGGCCCGGCCCCTGACTGGCTTCGGCTTCCGCGCCTGTTCAACTTTGCGCTCCGCCATCTTGGCTTCGACGAAGGCGGTCTGCTTCTCACGGGGGAGGGTGCCCGCCTTACGCGCGATCGCGATAGGCACCTCCTTGGCCGCGACGCGCTGTTGGATCGGTTCCGGCAACTTGAGGAGCGCGCGCCGGGTGGAGATCCAAGAGTCGTTGACCGTCCCTCCGAGGACCGTTACGACTGCGGCAGCACTTCCGTGGAATGCCACCAAGGCTTCGATGGCCTCGGCTTCCTCGATCGGCGTCAGATCCTTACGGAAGTGGTTCGCGCTGAGGGCCGCAGCGAGGAGGTCTTCCCGGGTGCCTGCCGACGAGTCGTCGACCGTGATGCGCAGGTCGATGCCAGCTTTGCGCGCTGCCCTGAGTCGGCAGTGGCCGTCGATGACGACGTACTCGTGGTCAGTGGGAACGGCCTCTTGGTGCTCAGGGTGAGCAACAAGAAAGGCCAGGCGCGTCATGACGGTAGCCGTCTGGATCTGCCCGACTTCCCGCATATTCCGAGCCAGGCTGTCCAGATACTCCTCGTCGAACTCCCGCCTGGGGTTCTCCGGGTTCTCCGCGACAAGGGCGGGTGAAACGGAAGCCGGGGGAGCGCTCTTACCTCGGTGCTGTTCTGGGAAGTTGACGCGCGGCTGTACGCCCCTCTGAGGGCCTGCGGTAGCTCCCGCCACCCCTTCATACCGGCCACCGCAAGATCGGCCGTTTGAACCCCTGCTCTGAGGGTCGCTTTTCGGCGACTTGCGAATCTTGTGGCTCTTCACGTACCTGGAGTGTTGTCGCGTCTCCGGGGACAGCGCCGACGCCGAAGCGGTCAAGGTCGTGACGCGTGCCCATAAGACCCTGATCCGGGAACGCACCCGCACCACGCAGCGGCTGCGGCACGCCCTGCTCGACTACTTCCCCGCCGCCCTGGAGGCGTTCGACGACCTGGACGTCCCAGACACCCTGGAACTACTGGCCAAGGCACCTGATCCGGTGGTCGCGGCGAAGCTGACGGCCACACAAATCGGCGCGGCCCTCAAGCGTGCCCGCCGACGCAACATCCTCGACAAGACCTCCAAGATCCAAGCCGTACTGCGCGCCAAGCACCTGAGTCAGCCCCCCGCTGTGACTGCGGCCTACGCTGTCTCCGTACGCGCGCTCGTCGCGATGCTGGTCACTCTGAACGAGCAGGTCGAGATCCTGCGCGGGCAGGTCGAGGCCTATTTTGGCCGGCATCCAGACGCTGAGATCATCCGCTCCCAGCCCGGACTGGGAGCGATACTCAGCGCCCGGGTACTCGCGGAATTCGGCGACGACCCTCACCGTTACGCCAACGCCGAAGCCCGCAAGAACTACGCGGGCACCAGCCCGATCACCCGCGCCTCCGGCAAGAAGAAGGTCGTGATCGCGCGCTTCGTTCGCAACGACCGGCTCATCGATGCCCTGATTGCCCAGGCCTTCTCCGCGCTGCGGGTCTCCTCCGGCGCCAGGGCCTACTACGAGCAGCAACGCGCCAAGACGGCGGGACCCGTTCCCGGACCGCCTGGTCCCGCCGGCCCCACGCACCTCGCTGTTTGACAGGCCAGCACATGGGATGTCTTTCAAGTTCTTCTGTTCAGAGCTGCTTGATGTCCGGGAACAGGCCGGGGCCGTCATGGTCGGCGAACAGGCCACCATCCGCGCCGTCGACGTCGAAACCGACAAGCACGGCCGGACCTCGTACACCCTGATCACTCCCGAAGGCACCGCACTGGTCCGCCTCCAGTCCATCGGCGACGTCCGGGGCCTCAGGTCTTGGGGGCTTTCCGGTAGGCAGCTCTGGTCACACGGGCCCGTGTCCCGAGGTGGAGTCGATGGCCGCCTGTACCGCTTCCAGCAGCGCGGCCAGGCCATGGGCCTGCTCCCATTCCACGGCCGTGTAGCTCCGGATTGTGCCCCCGCCCTGGATTTGGCCATGCCCGATCTCCACAGTCCGCTTCCCTTTCCGGTCGGGGCCGGTGACGCGTAGGTGCAGGTGCCGTATGTGGAAGCGGACAGGGAAAATGCCGAAGATCTCCAGTATCCGACCGTCGAACGAGTAGATATCTGTGCCGACCGTGGTCATGATCTCGTCGTTCATGGGGGAACCCTATGCACGGTGATCAGTCGGTGCCAGGCCCCTGTCGCGCAACACTTCCATCACCGCCCCCACCGCGCCCATGCGGCGTCTACGAAGGTCCGCGTCGGAGCGTCTCGGCAGCGGGACTCCCGGCCGTCCTGGGCGATGACCTTGGCCGTGGTGAGGTCCGCGAGGAGGCTGGTGCGGTGCCGGTCGACCACGTACGACCTGCCGTTCGGGCTGACTCACAGGACCACCTCCTTGGTGTGGTGCAGGACCGCCAGGTAGTTCATCGGCACCGTCAGCCGCCGGGCGGCGTCGAACGGGGGCGTGCCGTCCGCCGGCCGGATGCGGAGCACCGTGTCGAGCACCGGACCGTGGTCCTGGAAGATGGTTCTCCCACGCATCTCCAGGAACCGGGCACGCACCAGGCGGCCGCCACGACGCGACCAGCGTGGGCCGACACGCCGAACTCTGCTCGCTCGCACGGGAGTTGAGGTAGGCCGCGGCGTGCGGGGTGTCGGGGTGGACCAGGGCGACGGCGATCTGGTCGGTGCCGTGGTCCGGGGCGGGGTGCGCGCGCTCGACGAACGGGCCGACCCGCACGGCGACCTCCTGGGCGCGGCCGGGCGTCCAGGGCTCCGGGGAGCGCATGGCGGCGAGCATCGCGCGGAACGCGTCGACGGCGGCCTGGTCCTCGGGGGAGAGGGCGGCGCCGGGCGTGGTGCCGCAGCGGCGGAACATGCGACGGATCACCGGGCGGTCTCCTGCTCGGGGTTGGCGGTGCGGGTGCCGTCGGGCGTCTTGAGTTTGCGCGGCAGATGGACGTGAAGGTGCTCGACTTCGACCTCGCGGCCGCGGTCCCGAAGTGCTCGGGCAAGGAGTTCCGTGAGGCCACTTGCTCTTGTCCGGACTAAGGAAATGCGGGTCGGCGGTGGTGCTCCCAGGTGCCCCCTGAGGGGGTGATCGCGGAAGGGTAGGTTCTGGCCATGGTTGATGACTGGCGGATGGACCGGATCGGGAGTGCTCTGCGAGGCGAAAACCCCGCGGTGCTGAGGCGCTTGGACGCGGGGTTCGCGGTGATCGGCGATGTGCAGTTCCTGCCGGGTTACTCGGTCCTCCTGGTGGACGATCCCAAGGTGGAGAGGCTGTCGGACTTGCCCAAGGCCAAGCGGCTGGCCTTCCTGTCCGACATGGACCAGCTCGGAGAAGCAGTCGAGCGAGCATCCCGTCGCATGGATGCGGCATTCCGACGGGTGAATCTGGAGATCCTGGGCAACACTGACGGGTTCTTGCACGCGCACGTATGGCCACGCTTCGAGTGGGAGCCGACCGAGTTGGTGCGTATGCCGGTGTGGCTCTATCCCCGCGACAGCTGGTCCGACAAGGAGTCCGCACTCGGTCCGCAGCACGACCCGTTGCGTAAGGTGATCGGGGACGAGCTGGACCGTCTGCGCTCGGCAAACTGACGGCGAGCAGATCATGACGCGGCCCCCTTCAGCACACGGGGCAGGTGGACGTGAAGGTGCTCGACCTCGACCTCGTGGCCGCGTTCCCGAAGTGCTCGGGCAAGGATTTCAGTGAGGCCGCCGGCCCTTTCCGGACTAAGAAAGTGATCACGTGGGCTGCGGGCCCTCACTAGAGTCGCCCGCATGCCTGATCTCTCCTACCTCGCCGCCGTCCGGGAGTCGTACGACACTGTCGCCTCCGACTACTTCGAACAGGTCAAGCCTCCGGCGGAGCTGGATCCGCTGTCCCGAGGGATGCTGAACGTCTTTGCAGAGGTGGTGCGAACGGCCGGCCTCGGGCCCGTCGCCGACCTGGGATGCGGGCCCGGCAAAGTCACGGCCTACCTTGCCGAGCGGCAAGTGCCTGCGTTCGGCATAGACCTATCGCCCGCCATGGTCGAGCTGGCCCGTAGTGCCCACCCAGATCTACGTTTCAGCGTCGGCTCGATGACCTCGCTCCCGATCGAGGACGACCACCTCGGCGGCATCCTCGCGTACTACTCCACCCACCACACCCCACCGACGTTGCTGCCCGTGGTGTTCGGCGAGTTCCACCGCACTCTCGCACCAGGCGGCTGTTTGATGCTGGCCGGCCACGTAGGGGCCGACCAACATCTACGTCCCGCACAGGCATACGGCGGTCATCCGGTGTCTTACGAGTCCTATCTGCTGCCGCCTGATCGGATTGCCGAACTCCTGAAGCAGGCCGGGCTCGTCCTCACCGCACGTCTGGTGGAGGAACCCAGCGAAGGGGCTGAGAGGACTTTCGCTACCTTTCTTGCCCATAAGCCCGAACGGCCATGAGGTTCGAATCCGTCTGGGGTGGTGAAGCGGAGTCGGTGAAGACGGGCAAACCGAGGTCGACCAGCTGTGGCCGGCCGTCGGCGGGCGTCCGGCTGAGGCTGCTCAGCTTGGCGGTGGCGGCGTCGAGGCTGACCTGGAGCCCTTCGACTTCTCCGAGCCAGCCGTTGCCGCGGGCTTCGCGGATGCGTTCGCGGAGGTTCTGGATGATCTCGATGAGGCGGCCCCGTTGGCGGGGGTCGATCTGCAGGACAGGGCAGCGGATGCGTCGTGGGCCGCGGTGAACCTGGACCCAGCCGAAGACGGAGCACGAGCACAGCGAGGCTCGCGCGATACCGCGTCACCGATGCTGCGGACGCCATTCGAAGAGCAGGATGGTCACATCGTCCCGCAGTTGGTTGCACTGGTAATCGAGGATGGCGTGGATGAGCAGCCGCAGCACCTCGGCCGGGCGCTGTCCGGCCGAGGAGGAGCGGATGATGAAGTCAGTGAACCGGTCAAGGCCGAACTCCGCACCGTCCGCGTCGCGAGCCTCCACGACGCCGTCGGTGTAGAGCAGGACGCAATCGCCCGGTTCCAGGGTCGCCTCGTGGACTTGCCGGGCTGCCGGGGCGAGTGGACCAGCCAGGCCGATCGGCGGCTGTGGGGGGCTGTCCAGCGCCCGGGCGAGCACCCGCTCGCCACGGATCAGCAGCGGTGGGGGGTGACCGCAATTGACCCAGCGCAGCACCCCGGTCTCGGCGTCGAGCCGACACAACACACCGGTGCAGAAGTGGTCGGGCAGCCACTGGGCGAGCGCCTGGTCGACGAAGCCGACGACGTCGGCCAGGTCAGCACCGCCCCGGCGGGCGTTGCGCGCCGCCGCCATGGCGACCGAAGTGGTCAGGCCGGCGGTCAGATCGTGACCCATGGCATCGAGGATCATGGTGTGCAGGATGTTCTTGACCACCGAGTGGTCGAAGGCGTCGCCAGCGATGTCGTACGCCGGTTCCAGGACCGCGGTCGATACGCACCTGCTGCTGCCGATGGTGCAGGGTGGCAGGAAGGCCCGCAGCATCTCGGCGGGCAACCGCATGGTCGCAGTGCGGGTGCGGGCGGCGAGCCAGTCGCTGTAGGCCCGCTTGGAGGTGATCAGCATGGCGAACAGATGGGCCAGCATCCGGCTGCGGCGCATCCGCACCTTGTCGAGCGAGGCGGTCCGCACCGCCAGCACGCCCAGCCGCTCCGCACCATCGACCAGAGGCATCCAGAGGATCAAGCCGTCGTCGGCCTCGGCCACCCGCGGGGAGACCGTGCGGTACGCCCAGCCGGCCGGCGAGCGGTCCACCGGCAGCGGCTCCAAAGCCTCGTCGAGTGGGATGAGCAGCTGTTGTTGCAGGTCGACGAGGTAGATCAACGCGGTGTCCAGGCCCAAGGCGGAGGCGCACCGGTTCGCCAAGGCGGGCAGTTCGACTGGCAGGGCAGTCTGCGCCTTGATGATCAGCTCTTCCAGCCGATTCTCGTCGACGGCGGTGTCGGGACCGGAGGACACGTGCGGTGGGTCCGACACAGGGATCACCCCTTCCGTGCCCAGTTTCACACCGATCCCGTACTCTCTCACGTCAGCCCGTGGCGAGGGCGAGAGCGACGCCAGGGGCGGTCAGCTGAGCTCGGCCGGGCACATCTCATGCGCCAGCCACGTAAATCAGCCGGTCCGGTAAATCAAGATCACCGCTCTACCGCCAAAATCCAGTCCGATACTTCGCGAGGGCCAACCGGGACTCTCACCATGCCCAGCAGGCGGGCGCGCGTCTCTTGGTCTGCGGGAAGCGGCTTGCGGCGACAGCCAGCCTCATACCTCACACACCCCAACAACCGACGCAGACGACTCCACCGTCAACTGGTGCACACCCACGTACCGCTCCCCCAGAGAGACGACCAAAGACCATCGACGCAGGGCGTTGATCTCGGCGGACAGCGGAAAGGCCCGGCCACCCAGGAGGATGGTCGGGCCGGCGCGCCGTTTTGGTTGGCGTCGAAGCCGCGAACGGCTGATGTCAGCGTTCGAGGCCGACGATTGGGCTCGCAGTGAGGCCATGCCCTCCGACGACGAGATCCGCCGAGTCCGACGGCTCATCAGCCGCGTCAAGGCCGACCTCGGCGGCCTGTGGCTGACCAGGATCCAGTCGATCCGGTCCAGTGTCATCCTGGCCGCGCTCACGTTGGCTGGCATCGCGTCTGCCCTGCGCGGTGATCGACTGGTTGAGTCCGTCCATCGTGCGCAGGAATGCAGCGTTCAGATCGACGTCGTACCGGTGCGCGAGGATCAGCACGGACCACAGGCAGTCCGCGAGTTCGTGCTCCAGAGCGGCACGGCCGCCCGGCATGTCACGGGCTCCTTCCTGCGCCATGACGATCTTCGCCAGATCGCCGACGTCCCCGACGAAGCCGAGCATGAACTCCTCACGTGTCCACGTCCGGCCGCGTTCTCTCAGGTTCAGCTCGTCGTAGAGGTCATGGATGCGCAGGGCCCGGCGCTGGAGTTCGTTGAGGTCCATGCCCCAACCTTTCCCTGTCCCCCCGATGCAATCCCGATCGCACTGACCAGAGTTGCCCGTGGTCCGGGTCGGGAGCCATCCATGGTTGCGCAGGGTCGGGACGTGTACGGCCCGGATCGCTCGGGCTGGGGGCGCGGGCGCGCGTGTGCACTGAGCCCCAGGTTCCGTCCAGGCGCTGGGCTTTGACCGACAGCAGGAGGCGATCGTGAAGCAGCGGTATGCCCGAGCGGGCCTCAGAGTGACGGCGGCCCGCGGCAACCAGGCCGTGCGCGGGACGGATGCGGTGGACGCCGTCGACCCCATAGCGGATGACGGCGATGTCGCCCTCGATTCAGGCGATTACCCGCTCGATGGCCCGCTCGTGCGCGGCCTCGATCGCCGGCCGCGTCTACTCATCCCCCGAGCGCCCACAGCAGGTTAAGGGTCGGCTTCGGGCGGAAGACGTCAAGAGGGTTCGGGCATTCCACGGGTGAGTTCGTCGCCTGGTTGAGGTGGTGGGTGTCGGCGACGTCTTTACCGCGGTAAAGACGTCGCCGACACCCACCACCCACCTTTCCTAACGCGTTGTGAGACGATTCGATCTTGAACGTTAGTAAGGTGACCCGCATGAGTTCTCCAGCCACTTCTGGCGACCGCGAGAAGGTCGTCTCCAAACTGCCGGGATGGCTCCGGCAGAACCTCAAGATCAGAGCGGCACAGCACGGGGTCGAGATCCAAACCGCTGTCGAACAGGGCGTCGGGGACTGGATCACCCTCGCCGCCACACCCAGCCCCGTGGACACCTCGGGTGCCGACTCGTTCTCCACGTTTCTCCCGCCTGGGCAATGGGACACGTTCCGGGCCTGTGCCGCGGACCGACGCCTCTCCCTCACGCAGGGACTTGCCCAGTCGGTACATCTTTGGCTGGAGAAGAACCCGGCACCCACCGCACAACGCGCCAAGCATCCGCGGCGCCGCATCACCTGCAACCAGAAGGGCGGCGTAGGGAAGACCGCCGTGGCAGCTGGCCTCGGAGAGGCGCTGGCCGAGGACCCTGATTCGCTCCATCCGGTACGGATCTCCAAGCACTTCGCCGCCCAGCTGAGCGAGACCTCGACTGAGGATCCCCTAGAGGTCGAAGACCTTCCCGGCCTCGGCCATCGCACGCTGTTGGTGGACTTCGACCCGCAGCGCCACCTCACCAAGCAGCTGGGCCAACAAGAAATCCCGATGTCCTCGGACATCGACAGTCTCAGCAAGCACATGTCAGGCGAGGCGAAGGGTGACATCCGCGACCTCATCGTGCCGATCGAAGACGACCGATACGGTGGCCGACTCGACTTGCTCCCAGGCTGCCAGGACGGCTTTCTGCTGGATGTTGCCCTCTCGAAAGTCCGCTTCCGGGAAGCCGCCCTCGAGCGCGCGTTGGCCCCGATCGAGCCCTTCTACGACGAGATCATCGTGGACTGCCCGCCCAGCCTTGGCCTCAGCATGGATGCGGCGATCTACTACGGACGCCGCCGCGAGGATGAGGATCCTGGCAGCTCCGGCGCTCTCATCGTGGTCCAGGCCGAGGACAGCAGCGCCGACGCCTACGACCTCCTCATCACCCAGATCGAAGATCTCCGCTCCGACATGGGCATCGAGATCGACTATCTCGGCATCGTCGTCAATCTCTACGACCCACGTCGGGGCTTCATCGCCACATCGTCGCTGGAGGCCTGGATCGGCATAAAGGATCCGAAGGTCGTCGCCGTCATCGGGGATCTGACCGACCAACGAAAGGCCGTCAGGTTGAAACAGCCATTGCTCTCGTTCGCTCCGCGTGGGGAGCAGTCCGTCACCATGCGCGCTCTCGCCAGGGCGGTGTCATGAGCAACCGTGTAGCCGATCAGTTGGGAACAGGCGCTTCCTTCAGCAGGGCCCGCGGTGGCGTCAGCGCGCGCCGTCAGGCCGTCGCCGCGACAACCGGTGCTCCCACCACAGGCGCCCCCGACAGCCGTCTGCGGACGCTGCCACTCGGCCAGTTGGTCCCGACTCGTTTCAACCCCCGTCGCAACTTCGGTACCGAAGAGGACCTGCGTGAGTTCGGGCTGAAGCTGAAGAAGAAGCAGCTGCAGCCAGCCGTGGCTGTCACCAGGCAGGCGTACCTTGCCCTGTGGCCGGGAGAGGCTGACAGCGTCGGCAGCGCCGTCTACGTCATCGCCAACGGCGAGCGGCGCTACCGCGCGTCCAAGGCAGCTGGTCTGCCGACGGTGGAGGTTGTCGTCGATGACGAGGTGGCCAAGTCACGGGCTGACTTCCTGGATGCCGTCCTCGCGGAGAACAACGACCGGGAGGATCTCGATCCGGTCGAGCGTGCCCTCGGTATCAGGACGATGGTCGAAGAGCTCGGCGGCAAAGCCAAGGTCGCAGAGCACTACGGCAAGTCAGGCGGGTGGGTGACGCAGCAGATGTATCTGCTCGACCTGGCGCCAACGCTGCAGGAACTCGTCAGTTCCGGAGAGCTGCCTGTACGTGAGACACGAACACTGGTGAAGCTGCCGACCGATCAGCAGGTGGCAGCGTGGCAAGCCCGGTCCGCTGAGCGAGAGGAGGACAAGGCCCAGCCGAAGGCGCCGCGGAAGAAGCGGCCTGCTGGGCTCGATGCCGCGCAGCCCCCCTCGGATGCGGAAAAAGGCTTTACCGCGGTAAAGCGCACCGTCTCAGCCAACAGCAGCTTCGCTACTCCTGCCGAGCGTGAGACTGACGAGTCGGTGCGTGAGGATGCGGCGGCTGGCGCCCAGGGCTTTACCGCGGTAAAGCCCTGGGAGACTTCGATCCCCGATCCACGGTGGACTCGCTCGGATAGCGACCAGCCTGAGGTAATCCTGCCGACGCTGGATCCGGCCGACCTCGCGGAGTTGGTCATCGCACAGATGACTCCGGACGCTCGGAAGAAGCTGACGACTCTATTGATCACGTACAACAGCTCGGAGGTCGACCAACGCGGCAAGGTCCGGGACGGCCCAGCGGCCTGATCTCCGCGCAACGAGAAACGGCCCTGCACCGGGGGGTGTCCTCGGGCAGGGCCGTTCCGTGCTCCGTAATCACATGGCGCCGCCCAGGCACGAAAACAAAAAAGCTCTGTCTCCGGCACGTGCCGGGGACAGAGCGGCGGTGGAGGTTATTGGGTCAGGGCGCCCAGGTTGCGGGCACCGTCCCGTGGTCGGGGCTGGGGATGGTGTCCGCCGCCGGGGCGGCCGGGTGACGCATGGCGGTGATCGGGACGGCACCAGGTTCGATGGCCGGTGCCCAGACCATGCGCCAGGTGCCGTCCCACTCGCAGCCGCAGCCGCAGCCGTGGTCGGGGTGGGGATGACGTAAGAACACGCCCCGGATCAGGACGGCGCGAGGAATGCGGGGGATGAGCACCGAGGGGTCGTCACCCGGGTAGAGGTGCAGGTTCCGCCAGCCGTGGACGCGGGCCATGTACGCCGCAGCAGCGTCGATGATGTCGGCCCACTTCTGGTGTCCGAGCGTGATGAACCCGACCGGGTAGAGATGGTCCTTGTCGACATCGTCGATGCCGGTGGCGTACAGGCCGCGGCGGCCGATGAACCCGTTGTCGAGCGCGTCCTCGCTGCTGGGGATCCAGAGGCATTCGACGGGGTGCCGGCTGCCGTCGTCGGCTTCGCTGGTCTCGATCTCGTACAGGGTCGTGGTCATGCGGCGGTCACCCCTTCAACTGCGGCGGCCAGGAGCGCGACGGCGTCGGCCTCGTACGGATCGGTGAACAGTTGGTGGTCGCTGACGTCGAACGGCGCCGGCCGCGCGGTGACCGTGAACCCGGGAACGACGGTGGTCGCCCGCCCCTCCAGCGCGGAGTCGAGCCGGTCGGCGTCCTGGGAGGCGTGCCGGGTCGGACTAGGGGCAGCCGGACCTGCGTTCGATGGGTAGTGGTGGGTGCAGCTTGGCGAGCTGGCCGCCGAGGAGCCGGAGCTGAGCGGCGTAGGCGGGGCAGTAGGGGCGGGGTTCAACGACGCTCGTTCGGGGTCGTAGTGGACGGGCTCGATGCGGCCGACGTATTGCGGGTACAGCCGACGTCGCCTCGTTCGGTATTACGCCGTAATAACCGGACCCCGCCAACACCCGACCCCAATCGCGCCCCTGGCCCGCCGTCGAGTATTACGCCGTAATACTGCGCCCCCGCAGCTTGGGGCCATCCCCGCGGGTGCGGGGAGCAGGTCAGCGGCAGCTTGCTCGCGCAGGATCTCCGCGAGCTCCTGGGCACCGATCTCGCCGGTGAGGTCGTCCTCGATCTGCTGGAGGGCGAGCTTGGCGATCCCGGCGGAGGCGCGGACGCGGTCCGGGCGGGTGCGGGCGCGGACGGTCACCGGGCGGTGACCTTGGTGGTGGCGATGAGCGCGGCGACCGTCTCCCAGCCGTGGTGCCAGGCGGAGTCGAGGTGGAAAGCGCCTTCTCTGAACTACAGAACAAGGCCGTTTCCAGCAGTCCGTTGACTGCCCCTCTAAACTTCTGCCACTCGGCAACGTGGAGGGCGGCTCATGTCCACTGGCACCATCGAGTTCTACTGCGAGCACCCGTGCGACAGTTGCAGTCGTGGCGGAGAGACCGTGTGGGATGACTTCTACGTCGATGTGCGAGAAGTCCAAGCCAACGCAGGTGGTAGCTGGACGGCCAGGGGCGAGGGCGTGAGCAGATGTCCCAGATGCGGGGCGATGGTTCGGATGATCACTCATCGGGTCCCTTTGGAACTTCGGGGGCTGCCTTGCTCGCAGAGCCACGAGGCCGTTGATTTCCGGGTTGCACTTTCGTGCATCACCACTGATGGCCAACGGTTCGACTTCACAGCATCTGTTACGTGCCCGGTGTGCACCCGAAAGTCCGTCTTTCGAAAGTTGATCGAAAGTCTGAGCCGAGTCAGACGGATTCAAGTAGGCCCAACCGGCGTAGAACTTGAACTTGAGAGTGGCGCCAGACCCGCTGCTGAGCAGTCGAGACCCTGAGGCTCCTTTGAGCTGCGAGTTGGGGCCGACGACCGCGGCGTGGTCGTCGGCCCCTTCGTTGATCAGACTGTCTTCACGTCGCCTGTGCGAGCGGCGATTTGGTCGAGCGTGGGGATTCCCAGAAAGACTGCGGAGTCTCTGCGTTCCTGCCTCGTATCGAGCTGGGCGATTTTCTCCTCAGCAGCAGCGAGGCTGATGGAGAGACCCTCAACTTCGCCGAGCCAGCCCTCGTCGGAGCACGCGCGGTAGACGTGGTCGGCGGCCGCGGTCTCCGCACCGTCGCGCTCCTCATCCTGGGAGATGCGGGCGGTGGTAGCGACGATGTCGAACAGGACGGCCAGCGGGGAGTCGGGCAGCAGTCCGGTGACGGGCGGGGTGAGGGTCTCGGTCACAGCGATCTCACCCGTCCCCTCGGATCCCGCTACGAAGAGGTCTCCGAGATCGCCCGTGGCCTCAAGCATCTGGCCAAGGAACTCGAGGTCCCCGTCGTCGCCGTCTCGACCCTCAACCGCGGCCCCGAACAGCGCGTCGACAAGCTGCCCCTGATCAGCGACCTGCGCGACTCCGGCGCCCTGGAGGACAACGCCGATCTCGTCATCCTCCTGCACCGCGAGGACGCCTACGAGAAAGGCTCGCCCCGTGCCGGCGAAGCCGACCTCATCGTCGCCAAACACCGCTACGGCCCAACCGCGACGCTCACCGTGGCCCATCAGGGGATGTACGGGCGCTTCGTCGACATGGCACGCGACTGACCCCACACCTTGTGGGATCTCAGATCGGCTGGCCGAATCTCACGGCCGGTGGCCATTGCGTGGCCAATCGGCCACGGAACTGAGACTGGCTGGGCAGCCTGTTCACTCGTTGGAGTGAGCCACACGTGGGACAGGTCCTCCATGGACAGTGTCTTGGTGGCGCAGCCTTTCTGCCACTGGCCCGTGCTGGGGGTACGCATGAACCTCTCGTGCTGTCACGGTCAGGGTTCGTCGTCGAGATGACGAAGCTGTTGAGGGCCTGGGGTGGTCAGCTGCTTCGCTTGACCTGTTGCGCTCAGCCGCTCTGTGGCGGACGCCCCGCCGGCTGCGAGCCGCTGTGTGATCCGGTCGAACAAGTCCGTCAGTGGCGCACCGACGTCCTGGCCGAACCCAGTCAGCCCGTAGGTGACTTGGGGTGGCGTCGTCGGCTCGACCTTCCGCCAGACCAGGTCGTCCTGGACCAGTGCGCGCAGTGTCTGAGCGAGCATCTTCTCGCTGATGCCCTGGATGCTGTCGCGCAGCTCGTAAAACCGAAGGTCGGTGCTCCGCAAGGAGATCAGCACCCAGATACCCCACCTGCTCGTCACGTGGTCGACCACGTCGCGCGCAGGGCAGTCAGTGTGAAACACCTCATACCGATTGCCCGCCTCGGCCTGCGTCAGCTGCGCACCTTCCCTCACATCCGGAGCTTACCTCTGGGTATGTTCTTACGAAAAGTAAGCCTGCCTCCTAGCGTCAATTGCCGCAGTGCACAACGGACCAGGAGCTGAACATGATCGTGGTGACCGGAGCTACCGGGAATGTGGGCCGGCCTTTGACGCAGGCCCTGGCCAACGCGGGCGAGCAGGTGACGGCGGTGTCACGGCACGCGGCGGCACTGCCGGACGGGGTCCGGCACGTGCCGGCTGACTTGGCCGAGCCGCAGGGCCTCACCCCCGCTTTGGACGGGGCGAAGGCGCTGTTCCTCCTGCTGTCCGGCGACCTGCACACCCCCGAAGCCAGGCCGACCGACATTATCGACCTGGCCGCTGCCAGCAGGGTCCGCCGAGTCGTCCTGCTGTCTTCGCAGGGCGTGGCGACCAGGCCGCTCGGCCCGTCGCGGATCGCGATGCGCGCGGTGGAGGAGGCGTTGAGAGAGTCCGGCCTGGACTGGGCCGTCCTACGACCGGGCGGCTTCGCCTCCAACGCCTTCGCGTGGGCGGAGTCCGTCCGCACGCAAGGGACGGTCGCCGCACCCTTCGGCGATGTCGGGGTTCCGATCGTCGACCCGGCGGACATCGCCGAGGTCGCGGCGGCCTGCCTGCTGGACGACCGGCACACCGGCGGAACCTTCGAGCTAACCGGGCCCGAGGTGATCACGCCCCGTCAGCAAGCAAAGGCCATCGCCGCCGCGCTCGGCTCGCCGGTGCGGTTCCACGAACTCACCCGTGAGGAGGCCAAGGCCGCGATGACCCGGTTCGTGCCGCCGGAGCTCGCCGACGACACCTTGGACATCATCTCCGCCCCGAACCCCGCCGAACTGCGGACCAGCTCGGACGTGGAACGAGTCCTCGGTCACGCTCCGCGCCGTTTCAACGACTGGGTCGCGCGTAACATCGCCGCTTTTCGCTGAGGCACAACTCAGCTGAAGCGCCCGGGCAGCCCCGTGCGACTACGGCCGCACGGGGCTGCCCCATAGCGTCACCGCCCACCACCATCCAAAACTCAAGAGCTGGAGCGACCTGACAGGGGCCTACTGGTCTCCTGCGCCGGAGATCCGTTGGCAGGAGCGAGCGAGGGAGTCGAGGATCTCTTCGGCTGTTTCGGTCCGGGTGAAAGGGGTCGAGTTCTCGTTCCACTGGCTTTGCCCAGGCGCGGACGCCAGATTCCAGGGAGAGGGGCGATGTCCTGTGGATGGCCTCCTGCGGGCCAGCCGCCTGCTACTCGTGGCCGGTCCGGGGATTCGGACGCAACGGTGAGACTGACCGGCTTGGACACGGCGTGAGACACCGGGGCCAGCCGCAGCTCACAGCCTCTGAACAGGACCCGAACCGCGAGAACCTACACACCTTGTAGGGTCTCAAATTTCGTGTCGGAATCTCACGGCTGGTGCCGGATGGAAGTCGGATCCGACGTGGCGCTGAGACATGCAGGTCGCGCCTGTACCTCGTTCGCGTTGAACGCCGACGCTTGGAAGGCCAACGGCCGCGCCGGGAACAGCCAGTCCGGCCGGCACGGTTGCATCGACCGAGGGACCGGCGCCGCACGGGCGGGGACCACGGAGACCACAAGGTCGTCCGCCCCACCAGGATCCGGGCCCCAAGATCGCGGTACGCCCGCCGCACACTCGGACCAAGACCTATTTCTGCAGGAGGACTGCTTCATGACTGACCGGCCCTTGACGCTCATGGCAGTACACGCCCACCCCGACGACGAGGCCACCGGAACCGGAGGGGTCCTCGCGCGGTACGCGGCGGAAGGTATCCGCACGGTTCTCGTGACGTGTACCGACGGCGGTTGCGGTGACGGACCGGGGGGTGTCAAGCCGGGCGATCCCGGGCACGATCCGGCGGCGGTCGCCTTGATGCGCCGTCAAGAACTTGAGGCGAGCTGTGACGTCCTGAAGGTCAGCGATCTGGAGATGCTGGACTATGCCGACTCCGGGATGACGGGCTGGCCGAGCAACGACGCCCCCGGATCCTTCTGGCAGACCCCCGTAGAGGAAGGCGCCGACCGACTTGCGGAACTCATGCGGCACTACCGGCCCGATGTCGTCGTCACCTACGACGAGAACGGCTTCTACGGCCACCCCGACCACATCCAGGCCCACCGCATCACGATGGCGGCGCTGGAGATGACCGCGCTGACACCGAAGGTGTACTGGACGACGATGCCCCGCTCGATGATGCAGCGGTTCGGGGAGACCGTGCGCGAGTTTCATGAGGACATGCCGGAGCCGGATCCTGCCGAGGCCGCCGCGATGGCCGAGATCGGCCTCCCCGACGATGAGATCACCACGTGGGTGGACACCATCGCATTCAGCGGTCAGAAGTTCGACGCGTTGGCCGCGCACGCCAGTCAGGGCGAGAACATCTTCTTCCTCAAGATGGGCAAGGAGAGGTTCGGCGAGTTGATGGGCATGGAGACCTTCGTACGTGTCAAGGACGCCACCGGCGCGGCCATACCCGAGAACGATCTCTTCGCCGGACTGCGCTGATCCGCCCGTCCGCCCGGGGCCCGTCCGCCCGGGCCCCGGGCCCCGGGCCCCGGGAAAAGCTCATAGGCCGCACGGCGCGATCGAGCGGGTCACACACCCGGAGGCTTGTCCACGCGAGTTCCGCTCCGGCAGCCCGCGTCCAGGCACTCGCCGACGGCGTCGACGCGTGCCCGCACTACTGACCCGACACCGCGCTCGTCTCCAAACCACCTAGCAACCGCACAGGTGGGAGACCTGCGGGCTGCTGACTCGGAAGGTGCGCGACAGCCCAGATCACAAGCCCGGCGGTCTGCTCCAATCAAGACAGACCGCCGAGGAAGCGACACGAAGCTGAGGCTCCGATGTCCGACACGCCGTGAGACAGCGGAAGAAGCAGCAGGTCACGAGGGCGGTCTCCGACACCAGCCGCGAGACCCTACACCGCTGTAGGGTCTCAGATTTCGCTGCACAGTCTCACGCTCCGCTTCATATCGGCTGCACTTATGAAGCGGCCGTGAGACAAGCAGGTCGCCACTGCTATTCGGGTTCTCCGGCTGGCATCGACAGGTCACCACCCCAAAATCGATTGACGGCGGTTGCAGAATCTCTGTCATGGGAACGGACATCAGCGGTTTTGTCGAGTGCTGAGCATGGCACCTCCACGAGGAGGACGAGGACTCGGTTTGGCGAGCCGCCATCGACCTCTTCTTCCTCAACATCACCCGGAACTACGACGCGTTTGGCTGCCTCTTCGGAGTCCGCAACTACGCGAACTTCCGACCGCTGGCCGCAGACCGAGGACTCCCAGTCGATGCGTCGGAGACTGTTCGTGCCGAACTCGATCAACTTGCCCAGTGGCCGGACCAGGCATACGGCACCACCTGGATCACCTGGGCCGAGATCAAGGAAGTCGATTGGGGCGAGCCAGCTGAGAAGGCCGACAGCCGACTCCACCAATACCGGCAGACTCCGGATGGGCTCAGGTTGACGGGGAAGTCCGCCTGGAGTTCTCGCTTCGCACAAGCCGTCGGCCTTCCTCCACAAGTGCCGGACGAGGCTCAAGAGTGGCCCGAGGGGAGCGAATGGCTCATCGGCGACACTCTCTGCAGGTCCGAGAAACTCCGCCGTCGAGATGCCGTCCCGGAGACCGGCGAGTGGAAACCGGTCTGGACGGTCATGGAGGCGCTCGCATCGCAGCACGGCGATGACAATGTGCGACTCGTTGTCTGGTTCGGCAACTGAGTGGGCCCAGGCACGAGCTCTACCCGCAGCTCTCGCTGAGGAAATGCCACCCGTCCTGAGACAAGAGTGGTCGGCCACGACGTGAGACAGCCGGAGAACTCACTGGTCAGCACGATGCCCTGGGACACGAGCCACAAGATCCTACATCCGCTGTAGGGTCTCAGATTTCGCGGCACAATCTCAGCTCCGATGGCACATCGGTGGCACTTATGCCGTCTTCGTGAGACTCGCCGGTCGAAGCGCTCACCCTTGGGGCTGACGAAGTGCCCAGTCGCGGTCGCTCGGCGTCGGCTCGGTTCGCCAACGAGCCCGTAGCACTCCGTCGTTGTCGGGCATGACAGCAGTGCACAGAGGCACAGATTCACCCGCATATACAGACAGGAGCGCGGCGGCATGGGCACGGGATATCCGGGCGGTCAGTTCGGGGAACTCGTCCTCGTCGGCGATGGCGCTGCGGATGTTGCCGTCGTCGTCCTGCCACACGCCTTCGACGAGGCCATCAGCGGGCAGGGCTCTCAGGACGGCGTCGATGTCGGTGGACAGGGACGGCCAGACGGCGAGACGGGCCCGGGGAGCCAGTCCAACGCGGACGGGGTCGATGGTGTCGCTGGTGAGGTGGTGCCATCGTGAGGCACCTTCGAGATATGTCTCTTCCAGGATTCCTGCACGGCCGGTGGCGACTGCCCTGTGCAGGTCGGCCCAGAAGTCGTCATCGCCGGGCCGCTGGATGACCTGCTCTTCCTCCTCGGCCTCGAAGGCGTACGGGGAGGCGTCCAGGCGTTCTGGGAACAGGCCGAGCTCCCGGGTGTGGGCCAACGCTTCCTCGCAAGGCCGGCTGCTGCTGATGTAGAGGTACTGGTCCCATCCCACATGGACCGCGAACGCGCCTTCCGCCTCCAGCCGGCACCAGGCGCCGTTGTCGCGCAACATGGCGCGCACCAGATGCAGCCCGATTTCGAGCGGTACTTCTGCCCCATCGTGAAAACCGGTAGGGCCGGCAGGGAAGAGCCCGTCCAACCCAAAGCCGTCCACCGGAGGCTCCACACCGAAGTGCGCGAAGGACGGAATCTGTGGTTCACGTACGGCCAGGTGATCGACGCCGGTGTCCCCGGCGAAGGCCGCGACCGCCTGAAGATAAGACGCCTCGACCTCGCCGTGATCGCTGACGGTGTCCTCACTGCCGGTGTAATACCCGTGTTCGTCACGGTCGGCGGGGTCGTACTTGGTGACGCGGTAGACGTAGGGGAGCTGCACCCCCCCATCATCCGGCACGCTCGTGTCGCCCCGCGAGGAAATGCCATGGGAGGGCAGACAGAGGCGTAGGGCAACGTCCTGAGACAGATCAGGAACCTGCTGGTCAGCGCAATGCTCTATGACACGAGCCGCGAGATCCTGCAGTCCTGGACGAGGACGTGGCCCGGGTCTCCCCGCTGAAGCACACCAACTGTAGGTTCCCAAATCGCGTGGCCAAATCTCACGAACCGTGGCCACTCGGCGGCCACCATCGAGACTGCGCAGGTCAGAGGCCTGCGCCCGGCGACCGATCCCGAGGATTTGGACACGGCGGTGAGACTGATCGACCGGACACGGCGTGAGGCACCGCGAGAAGTCGCAGGTCACGGCGTCTCCGTAGGACACGAGCAGCGGGAACCTACACCAACCTCAACTGCCTGGGCCGCTACAGCTTCGCCGCCCGCCCGCCACGCGAGGGCCTGCGCACACTGCGTGACCCGGCGACCGTCCACCTCGACAAGCTCGACAAGGACGACAAGGGCACCGGCGAATGACGCGGCGTTAGGGCGAGTGTCGGGTCGCGGTCAATGAGCGTCGCGGCTTCCGGAGCGGGTGCCCGCCTGGGATACAAGGCCCGGCGATCTGCGGCTGCGCCGTGTGGACGCGAGTGACGGGAAGCGTTGCCGCAGGCAGGCACAGCGGCGGGGTCCGAGGGCTCCGGCTGCGTGCCCGCCGGGACGGTGTGTCAGACCACGGCGAGCCGGTCCACCAGCAGCTTCACCCTCTGCGCGGCGTCCTCCGGCAGCAGCCGTCCCGCCCGGGTCAGGGTCGCAAGGCCGTGCAGGGACGCCCAGAACACCTCGGTGAACAGCCCCGGGTGGACGCCGTCCCCGGCGACCTCGCCCAGGCTCTCCAGCAGCGCGGCGAAGGCGTCCTTGAGAGGTTCCGGGGTGTCCTCCTGCGCGTACGCCAGGCCGCCGTCGAGCTGGAACAAGGCGTCGTAGACCGCCGGGTTGCGTGCGGCGAAGTCGAGGTAGGCGTGGGCCAGGGCGGCGACCCGCTCGCGCGGGCCGTCCGCGGCGGAGGTCGCGGCACGCACCGCCGCGGCCATCTCCGCGGCGCCTTCGAGGGCGACGGCGCCGATGATCTCGCGCTTGCCGCGGAAGTGGCTGTAGAGGACGGGCTGGCTGTATTCGATGCGCTCGGCGAGCCGGCGGGTGGTGACCGCGTCCCAGCCCTGCTGCTCGGCGAGTTCGCGGGCCGTTGCCACGATGAGGCGTTCGCGCTCTGCCCGTTCGCGCTGCTTGCGTTCCTGTACCGACATGATTCGATCCTAGCATCGCTAGACAATCAAGCGGGAGTAGCGCTAGCGTTGCCTCATCACCTAGCAACACTAGATGTCAGGGGGGCATCATGCTTAACGCACTCGAGGTCGTCACCACCGTGATCGTCGGCGTGATGGTGGGCGTGGAGTTCTCCGTCGCCTTCGTCATCAACCCGATCCTCAACGCACTCCCCGAGGACAGTGGCCAACTCGGCCACGCCCACGGGGGCCGGATGCTCGGCGCCGTGATGCCGGTCTGGTACATCGGCTCACTCGTCCTCGTCGCGGTCTGGGCCATCGCAGGATGGCACCACCACGGCACCGGCCTCGTCGTCACCGCCGGCGCGCTGCTGGCCCTCAGCGTGATCATGTCGCTCCTGCTGCTCGTCCCGATCAACAACCGGAACAAGACGTGGACCCCCGAGAACCGGCCCGCCGACTGGAAGGAGCAGATGAACCGCTGGGACCGCTACCACTACGTCCGTGTCGCCGTCATCATCGCCGCCTTCGCCCTGCTCGTCGCCGCCCTCACCTGAGCCCGCGGGCCGACACCGCGCCGGTGGCGCACAATCCCCACTCCCCGGGCGGCAGCTGGCCACCGAAATCCCGACATCCGGGAATGCAGCTGCCGCTCAGATCCCACAAGGCGATCCCGACAAACTACGCCCCTCGATCAGCCGCGTCCGCGCGGCCTGATCAGGCTTCACACGACTCGGCAAGCTCCACGAAGCTCACCAAGCTGACGAAGACTCGCAAGGAGAAGAGCAATGTCGCTGAAGAAGATCAACACCGTCCTGGCCGCCGCCTTCATCCTCTTCATCCTCTGGTTCGGGGCGGAGTTCATCCTGAGCCCGGGGACGACAGCGTCGGGCTTCGGCCTGCCGAGCTGGCCGTCCGGCGACGGCGACGGCTTCCTGATCATCAAGGGAATCCGCGACGTCGTCTTGGCCCTGGTCCTGGGCATCCTGCTGGTGACGGGCCACCGCCGGGCGCTGGGCTGGGCGCTGCTGGTGGAGGCCCTCGCCGCGTACGGCGACATGGCCACCGTGCTGGCCCACCACGGCTCCGTGGCCACCGCGCTCGGCGTCCACGGCCTGACCGCGACACTGATGGTGGTCAACGGCCTGCTGATAATGCGCGAGACCCGCAAGATCGCGGCCGCTCCGACGGCGCCCGTCCCGCAGCCCGTCTAACGCCACCTTGGCGCGTGTCGGTATTCGCCTGTCAGCGCCTGCCGGGAAAGGCGAGGCGCATGATTTTCTTCCAGTGGGCGGCATGCTGCCGGGGCGACGGAGGGTTCTTCTTGGTGATCGGCGGTGTGCCGGTCGAGCCTGGCCAGCAGATCGTCCAGGTCGGAGGTGGTGAATCCAGCCGTGACTCCCGCACGCTGTCCCGCCGCGCGTTCCCCGAACCCGACGTCGTCGCGGACGATGCGTCGGCCCCGATCGAGCAGCGCCGCAGGCAGGGCGTCTCGGCCCAACTCCACCCGTCTCCTCGGGTGAGGTGCTGCGGTGGGTGCCGGTTCAGTCCAGACGGTCGTAGGCGCCCGGCTCTCAGTCGGCGAACAGCGTCAGTGCGTCCGCTGTCTCGGTACGTTCAGGCGCTGTGGAGGTGGCCGGCCGCCAGTTCTCCACCTGATGCGCCTCCACGATGACGAAGTCTCGGTATCCGCCGAAGTCGCCGGGATCGCCTGCCACGCCGATGTGGATGGGCGCGTCATCGGGCAGGTTTTGTCCCTCACCGGCCGTGCGGATCGGCGGCGTTGAGCGCGGCAATGGTGTCGTCGTAGGCACCCCGCTGCCGGTGGCTGGGTTGATCCGTTCCAGCCCCACTGCAATAGGTCTCTGGGTAGCGTCCGGTTGCATGAGCGCACCCCGAGTGTCCCCCGCTGAGCCGTGGCCCGGCTGGACGACCAGCAGGGCGGCCCAGGCCGCGTACGGCAAGCACCTGGCCCGTATCGGCCAGCTCATCCCGGCCCTGCTGTACACGCAGGTCATGGACCGCCAGGGCATCACAGCCGCGCATACCGCCGGCCGCCCGGATCTCGTCGACTCCCAGGTGCGCAGCCTGGTACTGGAGTGCCGGGATGACCTGCTGGAGGCGGCGGCCGTCCTGGACGCGCTCGCCCTGTGCCACGGGCACGGCAGCTACCTGCCCCGCCCGTACCAGGAGACCGGCCATCCGGTGCCATCTGGCGTGGAGTTGCGTACGGACGCCTCGGATGTGGCTGACCGGCTCGTACGCCACGACCAGCAGCACAGGACCAGCACCAGCGATGCCATCCCGGCGCCGCTGGAGGACGGTTGCACCGACAGCGAACGGGACGCGGTCCGCGCCTACGCCCGCAGGGAGTGGATCACTGCCCGGGAACGCTGGGACGTCAGATGAGGGAAGGCCGCTACCTGACCAGATCAGCGGGGACGGCATAAGCCGGACTAGGTCGTGTTCCGCCGAATGCCGCCGCATTTGTCAGTGCCGGGCTGCACAATGCTGCGAAGTCATCCTTCTGGAGCAAGGGACCGGCGCGCTGCCTTCGCCGACCTCGACGATGTCCGCCGCACCCTGGAGACCAACCTCTTCGGCGCCTGGCGGACCGCGCAGGCGTTCTTGCCGCTACTGCGCCGCTCAGCACACCCGCGCCTGGTGAACGTCTCCAGCGAGTCCGGTTCGCTGGAACGCATGTCCGGCGGAACCCCCGCCTACGGGGTCTCAGAGGCGGCCCTCAACGTCCTCACCCGAGAGGGCGCGACACTGACGATCGAGCGCCCCTCGGACTCACTGTGCCGCAGCCCCGTGGCCATGGGCGCGTGGACGGCGTCGGGCCTGGTCGACGTGTTCAGGCCCCGTGACGTCAGCTCTGGCCCGCCTTCCGAGAGATCGACTTTCTGCGCGCTCTGCGCAGTTACTCGGCCCGGCAACGTCGCGCGGTCGAAGGAGATCCTCGGCGTCAACATCGAGGGTGCTGCTCGGGTTCAGATCGTCCGCACCGAGGAGAGACCATGAACACCGCCGCGCCGGTATCGCTGGTCACGGGTGCTAACCGGGGAATCGGCTGGGAGACCGCGCGTCAGCTCGCCGCGCTCGGCCACACTGTCCTGCTGTGTGCCCGCCGTCCGGAAGCCCTGGGCAAGTCCGAAGATCCGGCAACCGTCGTCGAACGCGACATCCGCAAGGCGGCCGCGCTCGCGCGATGGGCGGCCGAACCGTCCGCCACCGAGAAAGTCAAGTCCGTCGCCCGCACTGCGGAAACGCTCGCCGAAGCGGGCCGCCGACGGCTTCGCAAGATCCACTCCACGCCGGACGGCGATTCTCATAAGTTTTCAATTGCGGTACGTGGAACAGGGCAAGCATGGAGGAGGTATCAGCCATTCCTCCTCGCGGAGTCTTATCGAAGTGGCCTTTCTCCTCAATCATGGCCGTGTCCATGCCAGATTCTCGCGAGGGGAAAGCCATGGGATTCCGCGTAAAGATCACTGCAGGTGCTATAGGCGCGGCCACACTGGCCATGATGTTCACCGCCACGACTCCTGTCGCGTCCGCAGCAGCCGACAAGAGCAACCTTGGCCCCGAAATCCGCGAGGTCTCTGCTGCCGCGTGGACCCCAACCACCACATTGAACAATGGCCCGATCAGGGAGTGCTACGCGGCCGGATGTGCCGAGGTGTGGCGGCCGGGCCCCGGCGAAACGGTGCGCTGGAGCCACTACGCCTACAACAGTTCCGGCAACCGCTGGTATTACGTCCAGTACGTCGTCGGCAACGGCACGCCCCACACTTTCTACGGCTGGATCTACTGCGGCAACGTCACCGCTTCCTGCTGAGTGAACTCTTCCGATCTTGCCCGTTGCGTCAGTGCCAACATCCGCTACGGAGCCAGGCGAGGGCAAGGCCCCACTGAGCAGAAGGAATTCTGTCCCCACCACTATGGCCCCGCACGTCGCGCCGGGCCAGTTACTCCATCTACGAAGAGGGAGAGAGATGACGGAAACGGTTTGTCGCTGGGTCCTTGCGTTCGATGCCTCCTGCGCCCTGTGCAAGGAGGTGTCGCGGCGAGTCGAGCGGGCATCGGCGGGGCGTCTGGAAGTCTTGCCACTTGGGCATCGTGACGTGCAGCAGTGGCGTGATCAAGCCTTGGACCGAGGCACTCCGTGGGCGCCTACCCTGCTCAGGGTTGAGGGGACGCGAGTCCGGGCTTGGACTGGTGTCCGTATGGGTTCTCGGCTGGCAATGCGACTGGGGCCTCGTCGGACTGTGTTGGTGCTGCGTGCTCTTGGTGATCCGGAGCGCGAAGGGCAAGCGGACGGCAATCAGGCCGAGGGCCCCCGCATCGGGCGGCGGGGGATGTTCCGGCTGAGCGCAGGAGCGGGGATCGCAGTTGCGCTGTTGTTGAACGGCAGGGTGCCGGCGTTCGCGGCTGAGTCCAGGACGCTGGCCGCCGGACGGAGCTGGGCTCAGGCAAATCAGTCGCCGCGTGTCGGCCAGTACATCGAGCTGGCCAGGTTTCCTGTCGCCTATAGGCCGGCCATTTTCGCTGGCCTGGCACCGAGCGTCCGGAGCAGCCTGTGGGTCGAGCAGGTGGAACGCTACCGGCGCGTGCACTCGAAGATGACGGCCGAGCAGACCCGTGTGCTGGACGAGTTCGAAGCGATCATCGCCGATGAGGCGACCTACGCCTACGAGGACTCGGCAATCCAGGCTCGGATGAAGGCGGTCGAGACGGGGGCTATTGCCGCGTTCGGGCGCAGCGAGGCATGCAGCCTCATGTCGACGCTCGGCCCTCTCGATACTGCTGAAACTCGCGCCATCTCCGGCAATAGCGCTGCGCCAGCCGCGACGTGCAACTGCAACCGCGGAAGCGCCTGCCAGCCTGATTGCAGCTGCGTGGGCTGCAGTTCGACTTGGCCCGGGTGCGGCTGTGGCTATCTCTGGACCTGTAACGGCATGATATGCGCCTGACAGATGCATAGGGGCCTGACGTGCACGGTGTTCACCCCGTACCGCTGCGGGTGAACACCGTGCACGCAGCGAGGCGGTCGCCATCCACCGCGTGCGCGAACACTTCACCTCGCGGGCGGCAATCTCCACTGTTACCGGCTGCTGGAAGACCGCGCCGGTCAATATCACCACCTCATTGCACACCAGCGGCCCCAACTGTGACGCCTTCTCGAACTGCGTCTCGACCTGGACGGCGGGGTGAAGCCGCGCACGACGGATCAAGCCCCTGCCGATCAGCCACCAGGTGGGCAAGCTCCGGCCCGGTTTCCCGCCGCATGAACTCCACCCTGCTCAGCAACTCCACCACAGCAGCCTCGTCGGCCGCCTGCGGCTGACGGATCAACAGTCCGCCGTTTGTGGAGCGCTGCGCTCGAACCGCGGCTCGCGCTCGCGATGCTCGTCCCATACCTCTTCAACGAACCGGACGTTCTTTCGGCACGCCACCGCCCTCATCCGACCAAGATCAAACGCTTAGCGTTAACCGCTGTACCGATGTGCCCCAAGGCCGAAGGGCGACCGCGACACGTTCGTGTCGCACTGTTGGAAGTGATCATTTGGGGGGGTAAGGAGGTCGGGGCAGTTGGTCCAAACTCTGAGAGAGGCAGCCTGTGATGGCCGATGAGGTTCTCCCGCAGTTCAGTTCCTGGCTTGGTGACGGCCCGAACGAGCCGGTCACTCCTGGCCAGGTCACCGCGGCGCTTGGCCATGAGCGCCTGGCCGGGCTTGCCCAGGCGAGTGGGCTCGACCAGAGCGCGGTCGCTGAGACGCTGACGAAAAAGCTTCCGACGTTCGTTGACTCCGTCTCGCCCGACGGACGGATCGATCAGGGCCTCATCCAGTCCCGCTCAGCGTCCCTCGATCTGGGCGAGCTCGACCTTCTCAGCCAGACTCTGGACGGCTTCAACGACTGGCTGCTCCAGCAGGATGGCTCGGCCCGGTAGCCAGCCGCGGAAATCATGTCAGCTGACCCCGTCCGGGCAATTGCCCGGACGGCACTTTCTGCTGCGGAGCCCATAATCCGTTTCGTGACGGACGCCCGCCTCTCCGGACCGACTCAATAACTGAACGCCCTTGCTGGACAGCACTGGGGTACGACGCACTACCTCCACCCTGGCCTGTCCAAGAACCGATCGGTTCCTGAACAACAGGGCAGCCGGCGAAGGCGATCTCGTCACCGATTCCGGCGGCGCGGTAGCGGTCCCGGTCCTCGGTCCAGGAGGCCGGGATGTAGAGCTCACGGTCGGTCAAGGCCCGGCCCTTGGGGGAGGCATAGGCCAGGAAGGTGCCGATCTTGAAGGTGTGGCACTGCCTGGCGCGTTTCGGGGCGCCCGGGAAGGCCGACAGGGCCATCAGGGTCGCGGCAGCGGAGGTGAAGTGCCCCTTGTCCTTGCCGCCGTCGTAGCCGCTGAACCCGATCCGGCGCCTGACATCGGGAGGCCCGTGGGAATCCCGGGCAGCGGCCGGCCGTACGGGGCGGCGTGCGTGCGTCAGACGAAGCACTCCAGGATCAGCGGCAGATCCTTCAGCCACTCCTTGAGGCGGGCCCGCCTGCGAGCGGCGAGCAGGGACTGGTGGGTGCTGCCGTTGTGGAGGCGGACGGTGACCTTGAGGTGTTTGGGGCCCTCGACCGCGTACTCGACGGTGCTGATCTCCGCCCAGGTGAACGCCTGGTCCCCGGCCTTCGAGCCGAGCACGACACCCTCGGCGTCGACCAGGAGGGAACTCTCCGGGGCAAGCGCCACGAAGGCGAGGTCGCTGTCGTCCGGTGCGTCGCCCACGGGGGCGGCCTCGGTGGGCGCCTGGTGCAGGGGGACGGCGTTGGACGGTGCGTAGGCGGGCAGCGGGGGAATCGCCACGGTGGGGGAGTACGTCGTACCGTCCGGCACCAGCAGGTTCAACACGCCGTCCGGTGTGGGCCGTTGGTCCGGTTCCTTGGCGAGGCACGCCGCCAGGACCGGCCGCAGGCCGTCCGGCACCGCGGACAGGTCCGGTGCCTCGTGCACCGACCGGTACATCAGGCCCATCGGCGTACCCGCACCGAACGCGCTGCCGCCCGCCGCCGCGACGAGCACCGCCCCCAGCGCGAATACATCCGCGGCGCCGCCGACCTCAAGCCCCTGCGCCTGCTCGGGCGCCAGGAACCCCGGCGTCCCGAACGCCACACCGGTGGCCGTCAGACGGGTCGACTCCAGCGCCCGCGCGATGCCGAAGTCCAGGACCCGCGGGCCGTCCGCGGCCATGATGATGTTGCTGGGCTTCAGATCACGGTGCACCAGGCCGCAGCCGTGGATCGCCACCAGCGCCTCGGCGAGCGCCGCGCCCAGCTGCCGCAGCCGCGCCTCGTCCATCGGCCCCTCGGCTTCGAGCAGCGCGGCGAGCGTGGGCCCGGGAACGTACGCCGTGGCCAGCCAGGGCGCCACCGCCCCCGGGTCCGCGTCCACCACCGGGGCGGTGTGGAAGCCGCCCACGCTGCGCGCGGCCGCGACCTCGGCCCGGAACCGCTCCCGGAAGTGCGGGTCGGCCGCGAGCTCCGGGCGCGCCACCTTCACGGCCACCGCACGCCCGCCGCGCGAACGCGCGAGATACACGGTGCCCATCCCGCCGGCCCCCAGCTCCCGTTCCACGGCATACCCGCCGATACGATCCGGCAGGCCCGCACCGTTCACCCCGTGCCCCATGCGCTGTAAGCCTTTCCCTGTGCTCGGCGCATCAGTATGACTCAGCGCCCGGGGCCCCGGCGCCGGTGGTGCGGGCGGTACGACAGCTACCAAGTCCCGTCACGCCAGATGCGGTTGCAGTAGGCGTGACGGGTCTTGGTTGCTCTCGTTGATGTGACTGTGTGCTGATGCGTTGACGATGGAGCAGGTCGAGTCGTGGTCCGAGGGGATAGCCGGGTTCCATGCCCGCTTCGCCCGTCATTTCGGCAGGTCGGAGCCCCGGGATCGCGCTCTGGACTATCTGACCGGCCTGCTCGTCCCGTTGGAGAAGAAGAATGCCTGGACCATGGCCGAGCAGGTCGGTCAGCTCCGGCCGGACGGCGTTCAGCGCCTGCTGAACCACTCCGAATGGGACGAGAACACCGTCCGTGACGATCTGCGCGAGTACGTCGTGGAGACCATCGGTGACAAGAACGCCGTCCTGATCGGGGATGACACCGGCTTCCTGAAGAAGGGCACCAAGTCCGCCGGCGTCCAGCGGCAGTACAGCGGAACCGCCGGACGCACGGAGAACTGCCAGATCGGCACCTTCCTGGCCTATGCCTCCCCCAAGGGCCGGGCCTTGATCGACCGTGAGCTCTACATCCCGGCCTCCTGGACCGAGGACCGGGACCGCTGCCGCGCCGCCGGGATCGGTGACGAGATCGCCTTCGCGACCAAGAACGAACACTTCCGCTGGATGCTGCAGCGCGCCATCGATGCCGGCATCCCGTTCGCGTGGGTCACCGCGGACGAGGCGTACGGGCAGGTCAAGCACACACGGTTCTGGCTGGAGGAACGCGGCGTCGCCTACGTCCTGGCCACCAAGGTCAACGACACCGTGATCACCACCCAGGGCGGGGAGTCCCGTATCGACGCCCTCGTCGCGGTGCAGCCCCACCAGCGGTGGAAGCGACTGTCGGGCGGCGCCGGCGCCCACGGCGAGCGGATCTACGACTGGGCCCGCGTCCCGATCCGGTACGCCTGGGAGAACGGCTTCGGGCACTGGGTCCTGGCCCGACGCTCCGTCGATAACCCGAGCGAGATCGCCTACTACGTCTGCTTCGGGCCGGTCACCTCGCGCCAGAAAGACCTGGTCAGGGTGGCTGCCGCACGGTGGGCGGTCGAGGAGTGCTTCCAGAGCGCGAAGGGCGAGTGCGGCCTGGACCACTACCAGGTCCGCCTCTATCGGGCCTGGTATCGCCACATCACCCTGGCCATGGCCGCGCACGCCTACCTGACCGCCGCCCGCGCCGCAGAAGCCATAAAAGGGGCACCGAAGGCGACGAGCAAGACCTCATACCCCTCAGCGTCCCGGAGATCCGCCGGCTGATGGGCCACGCCCTCGTCACGCGCCACTGCCACAGCAACGACCACCGCCTGCACTGGTCACACTACCGACGACGAAGCCAAGCCCGAGCCCGCAGATCCCACTACAAACGCCGAGGCCACAACCTCCAGATGCGGCTGCAGTACTAACTACCCGGCTTTGGGGTAACGCCCCACAGGCTCACGTGCTGGGGGCTGTTATCGCTGCGGCGGGGCCGCGTTGAGAGCGGGGGGTTTTGTCGCCCACGCGCTTGGGTTCGATGGTGCGGGGGTCGACGGCTTCGCCCGGGGCGCCTTCGTGGTAGGGCCCGTCGGGGTTGGCGTCGCGGTCGTGCGGGAGAAGGAAGAAGACGCGGCGGAGTTGGAGGCCGCTGTCGGGGTCGGCTTCGGCGTGGGCGTCGAGTTCGGTGTAGCCGACCATGCGGCCGTCGCGTTCGTAGCGGGGCTTGCCGCGGCGGCGGGCGGTCTTGTCGAGGGCCTGGCGTACGTAGTCGAGGTCGTCGGGGTTCTCCAGCCACACCACGGCACTCTCGTGGCGGAGGTCGCTCTCGTTCAGCAGCGAGCTCATGGCTGCAGCCCCTTTTCGTTGTCGACGGCCAGTTGCGGGCCGGGGTGGATGTGGTGAGCACGATCCCTGGTGGGGGCACCGTGTTCATGGTAGGCCGGGTTGGCGGGTGTGTGTCGGGCGCTCTGGTCAGGCATGGCCGGCCTGGGGTTCGTCGTCGGTGAGAAGTCCGAGGCCGGGGTAGTACTTCTTGCCGCTGGACTTCATCATGTCGGCGGGTGAGGCGAGGGAGAGTTCCTGGCGTACGCGGGTGGCGAAGGCGCGGGCGGTGGCGGGGCGGATGCCTTCGCCGGCGCTGCACCAGCTGCTGTAGGTGGCATACAGCAGGCCTTGTTCAACGCGGAGGTCGCCCAGGGCACGTTCGGCGACGCGGTCGCCGTTGTCGGTGGTGCAGCATTCGGTGAGGAAGCGGCCGATGTGGTCTTCGGTGGTGGCGTAGGCCTCGGTAGCGCTGCGGACGGTCGCGGGTCCGGCGAGAGGGTCGCGGGTATCGAGGTAAAGCTCGGCGCCTTCGATGAGCCACTGCAGAATGCCGGGGCCTTCGCTCTGGACGAGATCCTTGGCCAGGTTGTCGATCTTGCGGGCGGCGGGGACGACGCGTTCGAAGGGGATCAGGCGGATCCGTCGCCAGAAGGCGTGGCCGCCGGTGCCGACCTCAGGACGGTGGTTGCCGAGCAGCCAGAGTTTGTGGGTGGGGTTGAAGCTGAAGAAGTCCTGGCGCATGCGGCGGGCCATGATGCGGTCGCCACCGGTCAGGAGCTTGACCCGGGATTCGTCGAACTTGTCGTTGGGCTTCAGTTCGGAGCACACGACGATGCGCCGGCCGTGGAGTTCGGTGAGTTCGGTGGAGTGCTCGGAGAACTTGCCCTTCTCCATGAGGAAGCCGGGCGGGGCGGCCTGGGCGTAGTCGCCGAGGATCTGGGTCATGACATCGAGCAGGACGGACTTGCCGTTGGCGCCGGTGCCGTAGAGGAAGGGCAGGACCTGGGCGCCGACGTCGCCGGTGACGGAGTAGCCGAGGAGCAGGTGGAGGAAGTGGATGGTCTCCTCGCCCTTGGCGTCGTCGCCGAAGGTGTCGTGGAGGAAGCGGTGCCAGCGGGGGGTGGGCATCGTCTCGGGGGCGACGCTGGTGGCCCGGGAGTGCATGTCGGCTTCGGGGTCGGGCTTGTGGAGGTGGCCGGTGTGGAGGTCGACGACGCCGCCCGGGGTGCACAGGGCGTAGGGGTCGCCGTCCAGGACGTCGGGGTCCAGAGCGAGTGCCGGGGAGGCTTTGGCCTGGGTGAGCATGGCCTTGATACCGGGGGTCGACATGGAGCGTCGGCGGTGGGAAGCGAGGTCGCGGTCGGTGAACTGGCCGGTCGGGTCGGTGGCGGGCATCTGCTCGGCCAGATCACCCGCCGCCCATACTGCGGCCTTCTCACCTCCGGTGCGCTTCCAGCGGTACTGGTCCCAGTGGTACCAGCCAAGGCCTTCGACGTGGCGGAACTGGTCGCCGAACATCACCGCGAACAACTTGGCGTTGCCGCGGTCGGTGAGCAGTCCCGGAAGCTGGCCCGACTGCGTTGGTGGCTCGTGAACGGCCGCGGTAGCGGTTCTCTGTTGGGCGGGCAGGCTGGGGTGTGCCGCCTGGACTTCGAGATCGAGCATCTGCTGCGCTGCGGCAGTGGCGTCGAAGCGTGGGCTGTCGGCGCTGCTCATGGGCGTCCTTTGAAATGGAGCGGCCGGCTTGCGCCGGCGGACAGGGCAGAGGTGATGACGGCGAGGCTGTGGCGGCTGCGATGGGGACGAGCAGCGTCGGCTGCCGCGGTCAGCAAGTTGCGTGCTTCGCTGTCGGTGAGGTGGCCGGAGGCGATCAGGCCGCCGGCGGTGTAGGCAGCGCGGTTGAGTTTCTCAGTGAAGGCGGTGCCCTCAGTGGCGGCAGCGCAGTCCTTCACCTGGTCGAGCAGCGGTTCCAGGAGCCGGTTGGCGCGCTGACGGGCGGGGCGTGGGGAGCCGGGGCGTGGTGGCGGAACCGGGGCAGGTCCGTTGTTAACCGGGTGGCCTGTGCGCTGGAGTTCGGTGGCAAGCCAGTGGGGCAGGATTGCGGGGAGCCGGGCTGCGCCGACCGGGCTGTATGTGCCCGCGGAGGTGCGGGTAGCGGGGGTCACAATGTAGCCACCAGTGGACCGGACATCGACTTGCCAGGCGAGGGCGACCTTCGGGCTGGAACCCACCGAGGAGCGGTAGCGCGGGCCTTCAGAGGGAGTCCGGTACCAGACGTGCAATCCGCCTGACGGAGTTCGCACGCGCAGGGTGGAGTTGTCGTCTGCTGGGCTTTGCTGGTTGCGGAGCGCGGCCAGCAGGGCGAGGGTGTCGAACCCAGAGGCAAGGCCTGCCAGGTTGACGCTCTCGTGGATCGGGATGCCGGGCAGAAGCCGGTTCCGGTCGGGGACTTCGGCGCTGTGAGCGTCGATGTCGAGGACGACGAGGCCTGCCGGACCACAGGAGACTCCGACTCCGAGTGTGGGGTGTTTGCCCCACCAGGCGTCCAGGAGAGCAAGTTTCGTGGTCGCTGCGTGAAAGCCGTGGCACCACCGGCCTGCTGGATGGCAGGGACAATCCTGAGGGCGGTGGGGCTCGTCCCGGCACGTCGGGCAGTTGGCGGCCGGGGTCTTGCGGCCAGGGGCCAGCGGGTGCACTGGCCAGCCGTTCCCGGCGCACCAGCGGGCAACGTCGTAGGGACTCGCGGTTCCCGTGGAGCGGGGAACGCTGGTCTCACTTTGACGCGGCACGCTGATCGTCCTTGCCGAGGGGCTAATAGCCTGTTCAGTCCCTAAGGTAAAAGACCAGGTCACAGCGTTGCTACTGCCAGGCGAGGGACCGAAGGGACTGAGATTTCCAATGAGGTCAGAGCCTACATCAGCGGTCTGGGCGCGGGTGTAGCCGTTTCCCGACTTGGGTCCCTTCAGTCCCTTCGCCACCTGGGGAGTTGGCATGCCTGCTTCTTGGACAAAGCGGCTGATCAGGCCAGTCAGCCGGGCGTGTCGGGTCCTGGCGTCTGGCGGGGTAGAGAGGGACTGAAGGCTTCAGGCACATTTTGGTCCCCGGTTCAGTCCCTCACGGAAAAGCGCAGGTCACAGGGCATTTGAGGCTCGACCGAGGGACCGAAGGGACTGAAAGTCGCAGTTATGAACTGCTCACGATAGAAGACCTCATGTCTCACGCGTCCGCATGCACGCGCACCCGTGATGATCGGAACTGGGTTTTTCGGTCCCTTCAGTCCCTTGAGTCCCCCGCCCAGACAGAGCAGATGCCTCTGAGCTGCGCTTTTGTCGAGGGACCGAACCAGGGACTCAACGAGACCGATCTCCGCGCAGGGAACTCTGAAGCGTGGAGACTAGAGCCAGGGGAAGAGCATGCCCTGTGCTCACCGCAGTGAACGATGCCGCTGGGGGCGAGGTCGGCGAGATGCTCCTCCTCGGTCCACGGCTGACTCAAAGATGCCCTGGAACGCTGGACCGCCTGGAGTTCTACTCCAGCGACGACCGGCCCTGGACCTGCCTCAGACTGTGTACTGCGTACTGTTCGCACTGCGCTCTCGCAGCGAGTCCGGTGGCCGGATCGAGATGGGCCAGAATCAGATCGCGGCCCTGCTGGGCCTGAGCCGCCCCAGCGTCACGTCCGGCCTCCGTGAACTGATACTCGCTCGCCTGGTCACCAAGCAGCGCAACGGCGTGTACCGGATCAACGCGATGCTCGCCGGCTACGAGTCGACTGCAGCGGCGCAGCGCGCCATCGATGACATGGACGTCGACGACCGACTGGACGACCCGGACTTCGCCGCCCGGTACCACCAGGCCGTCGAGGACTACCGCGAACAGCTCGCCCTCGAACGCCGCAAGAAAGCCGGGTCGTGCAAATGCTGCGCTGCACCACGAACCACCATCCCAGCCACCACCACGACGATCAGCAGCACCATGCAGCAGCCGCAGGTGACCTCTGACAAGTAATCTTGACCGATTGCCAGACGACTTTGACCGCCCGGTTCAGGCCGCTTCGTCTGTTCCTACTCGCCGTCGCTGGTGGTCCGGTTCAGACTCTGGCGCCGGTTCTTCTCGGAGCGACGCACCAGCTCGCTCGCGGCGAGCGTCACGGTCGCCACGCCGCGGACCCAGCGGGGCCCGCCGCGCTCCGCCCACACCACACACGCACACCCGCCGGCGGCGAGCACCAAGACGCCGAGCAGCACCAGGCCGACCATGTTCCCCACCTCTGCGTTCATTCGTACGGTCCCGCTGATCATCTCAGGCCGGGAAGGGGCCCAACGGGATGTCCGACCAAAACGACACCTGGCTCACAGAGGACCATCGGTCAAGATCACTTGTCAGAGGACAGCAGGCCCTGGCCGACGGCTGCTCTCACAGCTATCGCACCTCACAGAGCAGCGCGCCTACCTGGGGAAATGGGCTGCGAGGGGGCGGCGGGCGCACACCTACGATTCCTGTCTCACTGGACGCTGCCGCGCATCTGACCTGCCGCACTGGCGCGCGAAGCGATCTCAGCCGCGACGGTCAGGGGGACGGGAGCGTGCTTCTCAGGAGTGGGGTGTCATTCCTTGCGGGTCGTTCTGCGGGGCGTACGTCTTCATTGTCTTGTCTGTCATGAGTGCTGAGATCCGGAGCCATTCCTGGTGTTCCACTTCGGCGGTGCGGAGCCATTCCTCGGCTCGGTAGCTGTCCAGTGCCTGCCCGGCGATGTCGCGCTGGTATTCCTGTGCGTCCTCAGCGGCGCGAGCGACGTCCTGGAAATACACGTCCTTAAAGCCTTCGGCGATGATTCCAGGCATCTCCTGGTCGCTGGCCCCGGCGTCGCGGGCGTCGAACAGGCGCTGCGCGTACGTCGCGGGGAGGCGGACAGTGAGGCGTCGGAAGCGGCCGTCGTCGGTGGTGCCGACCGACGTGGTGTAACCGAAGCGGGCCCGCGTCTCCACGGTGATCCCGGTGGCGGCGGCCTGCTTCCGCCGACGCTTGCGGACCTGAGGCTGCCAGCGGGACCGGACGGCGCTGTCGATCTTCGCGGCGATGTCCTTGGGCGGGTGCTTGCGCTCGCCCTTGCGGTAGCGCTTCACCGACCGCTGGGTCACGCCCAGCTCGGCAGCCACGGCGCGCGTCGTCTTCAGCTGCTTCATCAAGAAGTTGATGCGGCCCTGGCCAGCCGCCCCCGCTGGGACGCGAGAGATCTCGTCGTACCGGTTCTTGGGCCGTCGTACACAGTGTTTCTGGGAGCCGCACGTGCTCGACACAGCGGAATGAGGCCGCCAAACCCGTCCGGAACGAGATCGGCGGCCGCTGCTCAGGCGTTGAGGTCCAGTACGCGGACCGGCTCGCCCTCCCACCGCTTTGGAGCGATGGTGGCGATGATCGCTCCGTCGGGGCGGTCGAGGGTGGGCTGCGCCGCGTACTGGCTGTGGGCCGCCGCCCAGGTCTCCTGCCGGGCGATGGCCAGCGCGGCGGCCAGGTCCAGGTCCAGGACGGTGATACCCGGCATTGCGGCCAGGTGCTCGGCCGTGCCGGGCCGGGCGCGGCCGGCTTCGACGAGCGCGCACGCCGGGGCGTACAGGAACCAGCCGGATTCGGCGTGGGCTCGGTGGATGAGGCGGGAAGCGAGGACGTTGCCCTGGCCGGTCGCGGCCAGGGCCGTGTCGTCCAGAACGATATGCATGGCGTCGCTCACCGGGCCGTCACCCGGGCCAGGCGCCGGTCCAGCTCACTGTCCAGGTCATCCTGTTCAGCCGGGGTGGGTGAGTAGCCGTTCCACTCCTCCAACGCGGCCCGGGCCTTCTCGGCACGTTCTGCACGCCTGCAAAATCCATCTCGCCGGCGAAGGCGGTTGTCGCCCCATGGCCTTTCCTTCTCACGCCAAAGCAGTGGGGCGACGCGCCGCAGATGATCGACGTCCTCGAACGTATCCTCGTTTCCCGTCCGCACGGCGGTCACCCCCGCACCAGGCCGGACCACCTCGGCGGCGACAAGGCATACAGCTCACGCCGCAACCGCCGCTACTTGCGAAGACGCCAGATCAAGCACACCATCCCTGAGCCGAGGGACCAGCGGGCCAACCGCAAACGGCGCGGAAGCAAGGGCGGTCGCCCCACCGACTTCGACAGCGAGATCTGCAAACGCCGCGACGAGGTCGAACGCACGATCAATCGGCTCAAGAACTCCCGAGCCGTCGCCACGCGCTACGACAAGAGGGCCCACGGCTTCCCTGGCACAGTCACGGCCACGGCGATCCGGCTCTGGCTGCGTACCCGATGCATGCTCAGCGTGCAGGGCCTGCCAGGAGTAGGGCGTTGAGGGTGGCGTAGTCGAGTCCGCCCTCTACGGCGCTCGTCGTGCCTTGGGCCAGTAGCTCACGGGCAGCTCGTGCGGCCAGCCCGTACGCTGCCTCGGCGATCGAGGATCCCGCGCTGATACGGGCGATTCCCGCCCCGGCGAACTCGGACACGGGCAGTGCTCCAGGGCCGGCCAGGACGTTCACTGGCAGGGGCTGAGAGTCCACGAGCGACCTGACCGCCTCGGCGGCCAATGCGCCGAGAACGAAGATGCCGTCCGCGCCAGCTGCCGCGTAGGCGCGGGCGCGAGCCAGCGTCTCGTCCAGCCAGGCCGTGCGGTTGTCGGGCGTCAGGCGGTGCGTGTCGATGCGGGCGTTGATGAACAGCGGGACGCCGGTCTCGTCCGCGGCCCTGCGGGCCGCCGCGATCCGTTCAGCCTGCTCGGCAACGGGACGCAGGGTGTCCTCCAGGTTGATGCCCACAGCTCCGGCTGCCAAGACGCCGCGCACGGTCTCGGCCACACCTGCCGGGTCGGTCGCGTAGCCGCGTTCGATGTCGGCGGTGACCGGCACGTCGACGACGGCCGTGATCCGTGTGATTGCGTCCAGTGCCTGGTCACGCGTCAGACGGTCGCCGTCGCCGTGGCCGAGTGACCAGGCGATCCCGGCGCTGGTGGTCGCGATTGCGGGGGCACCGGCGTGCGCCACCACTCGGGCGGACGCCGCGTCCCATGCATTGGGCAGGACCACCGGCGTTCCCGGTACGTGCAGAGAGCGGAACAGCTGTGCTTTGTCGAGAAGCGTTGCCATGTGCGGCATTGCATCATGAGCGTTCGACGAAAGAGCACCGCTTTTTCTCGTCCTGATCCGCCGGACACCCCCTAAAAAGGTTGTCCCGTAACGGTGGGGCTCAAGTGAGATGATCTCTCATGCCGTCAGTGTGCTCGCGACCACTGACTACGCCCGCGGCGGCAACGCCCATCTTCACCTGCCCCGGGCGGGCGGCGACCACCGGCGGGTGCTGGCGGTGCTGAGATTCCCGGAAGGAAACGGCTGGCCCGGGCGCTCGCCGAAGGCCCGGCCGACGCCGGGGCGGCGAAAAGGTTGGTGTGCGGGGCCGACGGAACCAGGTAACGTCTTTGTCATGTTCTTCCAGACGCCGATTTACGAGTGAGAGCGTGATGGGCCCCTGCTGACGTTTTTCGACGTCGCCGCCCGTCCCACACCGATGAATCCGTAGATCACTTCACATCATTACCGGGAGAACCCGTGACCGTGAGCAAGAACATCAACAACCCCGTGGGCATGGGCGGCGGCCAGCGCAAGAGGCTGTCCCGCGCCGAACGGCAGAACAACGGTCCGCACCGCAACCTCGACCGCCAGGGTGCAGCCGACCAGAAGGCGGAGCTGGTGCGCAAGATGCGCGAGAAGGCAGGCGCAGCTGAGGGCGCCGGGCAGGCGGGCGACGACACCGCACAGAGCTGACGCACCGCCGCCGCAGGGCGGTACCGCACGGGGCAGGGCCCGGACCGCGACGCGCGGTCCGGGCCCTGCTGCCGTACCGGGGGCGCGTCGTCGAGGTGCCGCAAACCCCCTCGGGCGTCCGGATGTACCTGCCGCTGCTGGACGGCAGCGACACGGTGGGCGTGATGGCCCTCACCCTGGACGCCGTCGGCGACGACGACCGGCGGCTGCTGAGTCGGCTCTCCGGCCTGGTCGCCGACATACTGGTCACCAAGGGCGCCTACACCGACCAGTTCTTCCAGGCCCGGCGCCGTGAGCCGATGAGCATGTCCGCGGAGATCCAGTGGAGCCGTGGAGCCTGCTGCCGCCGACGTCGATGTCCGTGCCGCAGGTCGAGGTGGCCGGCATCCTGGAACCCGCCTACCGCGCCGCCGGCGACAGCTTCGACTACGCCCTCAACGACAACATCCTGCACGCGGCCGTGATCGACGCGATGGGCCACGGCCTGGACGCCGCCATGATGGCGACCGTGGCCGGCGCCTACCGTCATGCCCGGCGCGTCTTCATCAGCCCGGCCGAGAAGTACGCGGTCATGGACGATGTCATCTCGCGGCAGTTCGGGCCCGACCACTTCGTCACGGCGCAGCTGATGCAGCTGAACATCGCCACCGGTGAGATGGAACTGGTCAACGCCGGCCACCCCGCGCGCTGCCCCCGGTCTGCTCAGGAGAGGGCGGTCGGTTTGCGGGGCGGCGGGACGGCCCGCAGCAGTTCCCACAGGGGGCGTGAGCCGGACGCCCACACGGCGAGGGTGTGGCGGTCGACAACGTGGAGGCGCTGCTGCTTGGCGAAGGCCACGGCGGGCGCGGTGACCCGGCCGTTCGTCACGATGACCGCGATGTCGGCGCTGTGGACCTGGCGGGCGGTGCCGTTGAGAACCTGAAGTTCCGGTGTGCCGACCGCGGAGCCGGCGAGGCCGTTGCGGCGGTGTTTGCACTGGATCACCCAGCGCCGCCCGTAGGGATCGGTGGCCTTCACGTCGGCGCCCAGATCTCCGCCGCCACCCACCCGGACGGCGTCCCGGCAGCCGTCACGGCGCATCAGGTCCCGTACCGCGTCCTCGAACCGGGAGTGGTGCAGGGCATCCAGTTGGGACAGCCCGTACCGCAGACCCTGCGCGCGGACCGCTTCCCACCGCGCTCTCTGCTGCTTCTGGTAGAGCCAGCCGCCGCCTGCCAGCACCGCGAGCGCGCCGATGACGATCAGGATCCACCAGTGAGCCAGCAGCCAGTTGACGACGGTCACCGCCAGGGCGATGGCCAGGGCCGCAGCCACGAGGAGACCGATCATCCGGTCGTCTGCGCGCTGCCGCCGCTTGCTTGGCCTCCGGGTACGCCGCCGCGCCGACGGGCGCCTGGTCGTCGCCACCCGCCCCCTGCGGGCACGGGGACTCATCGGCCGGCCTGCGTAACACCGCTCGCGAGCTGGCCCAGGAAATCCAGGACCCCCCGTCCCACCGGAGTCGGAGCGATAAGCACACCCAGCGCCAGAACGATGACCACGGTGAACTTCTCGTCCAACCGGCTCCTGGCCTCCGTACGCCGGCGCAGCCGGATGAAGACGATGACCGCGAGCAGCACAGCCACATTGATCGTCAGCAACCGCCGGACCTCCCACCAGAGCACGACCGTCCTCACAAGAGGGCAGCGGACGCCCACCCCAGCCCTCTTGTGTAGCCCGAGCTCAGTGGCGCTGTGGCCGAGTTGCCGGTGAATGGCAGTAAAGCGATCTGTCTGGCCGGATTCCGCAGGTGAACGGCGCGGCCCGTCCCGTCTCCCGCGTCCTCACCGGGCCCACGGCGACGTCGGCCGGGGACACCAGAGCGACGTCGACCGGCTCGGGTACGGGCACGGCGCCGGGTGGCAGGATCCGCAGGGCGCGAACGACGATGCGGCCCGCTGCCTTGTTGGCGGCCGCGATGACCCGGGTCTGCTCCAGGCGGGCCTTCGTCGCCCACGCCGACGACTCCGGTCACACAGTGAGCTGGCCGGAGTCCGGCTCGTACGACACGGTGGCGACGTGCCCGGCCAGGTCGGGGGCGATAGCCGCCCACCGCTCCCGCAGGGAAGCGCCGGCGGCCGGGAGCTCTCAGGCCCGCTCGGTGACCAGCGCGCCGATCGCGGCACCGAGGCCCATCGGCTCGCGCCCGTCGTGCCGCACCGTACGGACCGGGCGCGGCTTCTGCTTCGCCGTACGGCCGCCGCCGTTCTTCCGCGCCGCCTCCATCGCGGACCGCAGCGCGACCCGGGCCAGGTCGACCCCGGACACCTCGCCCCCGCTCATGCCTGCCCCCAGGTGGTGTGCCCGAGAACCAGGTGGTGCGTGCCCGAAAGGCGCTGCACCTGGTCGACCAGCTGATGGCTGAACAACCGCCTCGCGGACGTCTCGCCGTACCGGTCGATGTGGTCGAAGACGACCTGGTGGTCCTGTGGTGCGCCCGGGTCTCGCGCACCGCCTGGCGGGCCTCCTCGAACAGCGGCTGCCCGTAAAGCCCTTGCTCCGGCAAGCCGCAATTCGCGAAGGCGCAAGCCGAACGCGCCCTCGACGCCGGGATCAATCCGCGATGGGCAACCGGCGACGAGGTGACGAGGACACCGAGCAGGTTCGACGTCTGCTGTAGCAGACGTCGAAGGCCCTGCACTTCCAGGGTGAAGTGAGGGGCCTTCGACGTACTGGCTGATGCGGGTGCGGTGCAGGGCCAGCAGACTGACCCAAATGCTGACCCAGCTGGAAAATTGCAGGTCAGCATGTTTTCCAGTTAGAGCATCCCCTACATCGCCCGTCTGGCGGACCGCTGCTGGTCATGAACCACGCCCCTTGTTCTGGCTACATCCGGGCAGGGGCGGCATACGCGCGTTTCGGAGGCACGTTCACACGTCGCGGTGCCGTACGAGGACCACCGCGAGAGCGACCGCGACCAGCGGCCAGAGGGCGTACACGATCCAGGAGCCGGGGAGAGTGGCGGTGTAGCCCAGGGATCCGGGATCCGGCTCCCAAGTTTGGACCAGACGAGTCCAGGCGGCCGACACCATCGTGTGTTTGACGTCCGCCGACCAGCGGTTGCTCTCCGAGAACATGGTGGGCAGCATCAGCAGGGTGAAGACGCTGGTGAGCATGGTCCCGGCGGCATGCCGGAGCAGAACGCCGAGGCCCAGACCGACCAAGGCACACACCGGAGCCAGCAACGCGGATGCCACCAGCGGCCGGAACACGTCGGAGTGGGTGATCGGAACACTGGCATCGTGCCCGTCCAGGATGGCCTGGGAGACCAGGAAGGATCCGATGGAGGCGGCCGTGCCGACCGCGGTCCACAGCACGGCGGTGACGACTGCCTTGGCCAGCACCACCGCACCACGGGCGGGGACGGCCACGGTAGTGGTGCGGATCAGCCCGCTGCTGTACTCGCTCACGACTGTGAGGGCGCCCATGCTGCCGGCGACGAGCATCAGCGTCATGTAACCGGTCGACGGGAAGGCGTCGTAGGCCAGGAAACTACCGGGTTCGGAGCCTGCGGCCTTGTCCGCCAGTGTGGCCACGGCGCCGGACCCGATGACGAACAGGGTGATGAAGGCGAGGGCCCACGGGGTGGAGCGCAGGGACCGCATCTTGATCCACTCGGAGGTGATCAGGTCGCGGAAGCGGGCGGGCGGCTCGGCGAGGGACGCGGCCGAAGTGGTCGCGAGGGCGGAGGCGTGTGTGGTCATCGGGGCTGTCCTGCCTGGTATTCGACGCTGTCGGCGGTGAGTTCCATGAAGGCCTCCTCCAGCGAGGCGGTTCGGGAGGTCAGCTCGTTCAACAGGATCCCGTTCTCGAAGGCGAGCGCGGCGATCCGGTCCGTCGGCAGTCCGGTCACGGCGAGCTTCTCGGCGCCCGCCGATCCCTCCGGCTCGACCGATGCGCCGGCGGCGGTCAGCACCGTCGTCAGCTCGGCTGCCTGCCGCGTGCCCACCACCACTCCGAGGCCGGTGCTGCGGGCCGCGAAGTCCCGTACCGATTCGGCGGCGATGAGCCGGCCCCTGCCGATGACGACGAGCTGGTCGGCGGTGTTCTCCATCTCCGACATGAGGTGGCTGGAGAGGAAGACCGTGCGGCCCTCGGCCGCGAGGCGCTGGAAGAGGCGGCGCATCCAGAGCACGCCCTCCGGGTCCATGCCGTTGACCGGTTCGTCGAACATCAGCACCGGCGGGTCGCCGAGCAGGGCGGTGGCCACTCCGAGGCGCTGCTTCATGCCGAGCGAGAACCCGCCGATGCGGCGGTTCGCCGCGTCGGTCAATCCCACTTCGTACAGGACCTCGTCCACACGGCGCGGGGAGATCCCGTTGCTGCGGGCCAGGGCGGACAGGTGGGCCGTGGCGGTGCGTCCGCCGTGGACCTGGCCCGCGTCGAGGAGGGCGCCGACGTGCCGCAGTCCCCGGGCGTGGCTGCGGAAGGGGACTCCGCTGACGGTGGCGGTGCCCGAGGTGGGGGCTTCCAGGCCGAGGATCATCCGCAGGGTGGTGGACTTGCCGGCTCCGTTGGGGCCGAGGAAGCCGGTGACCTGGCCCGGCCGCACGGTGAAGGACAGCTGGTCGACGGCGGTCTTGCCGTCGTAACGCTTGGTGAGTTCGTTGACTTCGATCACATGGACAACCCTGCCGGGAGGGCCCCGTCCGGTCATGGGGCCGTGGGCGGCAATCACCTGCGGCCGCCTTCGCCCGTGGGCGTACGCCCACGGGCCGATGCCGCAGAGTCGGCGGCTGGATAGCCTCGCGGGATGAACGACATCCCGACCACCCCGTTGCCTGCACGCGTCGCAGGGCATGACCTTTCTCTTGAGTGGGCACACCGCCTCGAGAGGGCACACCGCCGATGACGAGAACGAAGGTCATGGCCTGGGTGGGGGGTGTTCTGTACCTCCTCGCGGTAGGTCTGCTCATAGGAGGCACGCCGCGGGCTTCGGGCACGGTCCACGGCATCGGGGCACTGCTGGCGGCGAGCCTGCTCGTCGGCGTCCTGCGACGCGGGCCGGTCCTGGCCCTGACCATGGCGCTGTTCGGATCCACGGCCGTGGTGGTGGGTCCCCCAAGCTCCGCCGGCGTGGATCTGTCGGCTTCGTACCAGGGCCAGTTCTTGTCGTATCTGGCGGTGGACCTCGTCCTGGGCTACATCGTCGCCACCCGCGCGCGGCGGGCTTCGACCGTCGCCGCGGCCACATCCCTCGTCGTCCAGCTCCTGCTCGTCGGCGGCTTCGCGCACGGCGACAGCCTGACCGTCAACCTCGTGATCACCCTCCTGGCGATGGCCGCGGCCTGCACGGCCGGTCTGCTGAGCCGCGAGCGCCGCGAGCACGCGGTGGCGCTGCGCGCGCAGGAGGTGGCCGAGGCCGTCATCGCCGAACGGCTGCGGATCGCACGGGAGTTGCACGACATGGTCGCGCACAGCATCGGCATCATCGCCATCCAGGCCGGGGTGGGAAGCCGGGTCATCCGGACACAGCCCGCGGAGGCCCACGAGGCGCTGCGAGCCATCGAAGCCACCAGCAGAGAGACCTTGTCGGGCCTGCGGCGCACGCTGGTGGCACTCCGTCAGGCAGACCCGGACGCAGAGGTTTCGGGGCGGGCACCGCTCACGCCTTCGCCCGGTCTGGCGGACCTCGAACGGCTGGCGGCGACGACGGCGGACGCCGGCGTACGCGTCGACGTGCGCCGCGGCGGGGAACAGCGCCCGCTGCCCGCCGACATCGACCTGTCGGCCTACCGTATCGTCCAGGAGGCGCTGACCAATGTGGTCCGCCACGCGGGCACCGGACACTGCCGGGTGACCATCGAGTACGGGGACGGGGAACTATCCGTGGAAATCGTCGACGACGGGCGCGGCGCCACCGAGGACGGCCCGGCCCACGGCTTCGGCATCGTGGGCATGCGCGAGCGGGTCGCTCTGCTGCACGGCCGCCTCAGCGCCGGGCCGCGTCCCGAGGGCGGCTTCCGGGTGGCGGCGCGGCTGCCCCTGCCCGACGCCGCCGTAGTTCCGGTGCAGGCCCGATGACCGGCAGTCCCGTACGCGTCCTGCTCGTCGACGACCAGCCGCTGGTGCGGTCCGGCCTGCGCGTGATCACGGCCGACCACCCCGACCTGGAGGTCGTCGGCGAGGCGTCCACCGGCGCCGAGGCGGTCCAACTGGTCGGGGACCTATGCCCCGACGTCGTGGTGATGGACATCCGGATGCCCGGCATGGACGGGATCGAGGCCACTCGACTGATCACCGCCGGTCCGGCGACCGCCCGCGTCCTCGTCCTGACCACCTTCGACGAGGACGACCACGTCTACGGTGCGCTCCGGGCCGGAGCGAGCGGCTTCATGGTCAAGGACATGGCGCTCGACGACATCCTCGCGGCGATCCGTGTGGTCGCCGCCGGCGACGCGCTGATCGCCCCGGGTGTCACGCGTCGTCTGATCGCGGAGTTCGCCGGGCGCCCCGAAGCCGCCCCGGCACGCTCCCCACGGCTGGTCGAGGGCATCACCGAGCGGGAACGGGAAGTCCTGACCCTGGTCGGGCGCGGCCGGTCGAACGCCGAGATCGCGGAGGACCTCTTCATCACGGTGGCCACCGCCAAGTCGCACGTGTCGCGCCTGCTCACCAAATTGGGCGCCCGGGACCGGGTTCAGCTCGTGATCACCGCCTATGAGACGGGGCTCGTCACGCTGCCCGGCTGAGCGCGTCTGACAGCAACACCGGTTTCCTGGTCCGTTCCTCGCACAGCCCTGCCGCCGCTCACGACGTTGCCCGGGACTCTTCAGCGTCCCGGGCAACGTCGTCTTCGGCACGGCTCCGGCCAGGCCCGGAGCGTCACGCTGGGATGCTTGCTGCCTCCCCCTGCGGAGTGCGCGGGCTGGGCACCGTCGCCCGGATGGACACCGCCGCTCGATCTCGCCCTTGACCGCCACCAGGCTCTCGGGCTCCTCCTGCTTCGCCCGTGGGGAGACGCGAATCCACGGCTCGCCGTGCTTCTTGACGATCGCCACCCCGCCTGTCGTGCCCTCTGCGAGAGCCTGCTCGAAGCGGTCCAGCGAGGTACGGAGCTTGCCTTGCAGGGCGCCGATGAACTCCCCGGCGTCCTGCGGCTGGCCCAGCGCGGCGTAGTGCACGTCCCGGTTGTCCTCGAAGTCCGCTGGCAGGTCGTCCTCCGGGTTACGCCACCGGTTCGCCCCCACCACCCAGATCTCCCGGCGCCGCACCGCATCCCGAAGCGCCACCAGCACGCACAGCTCGTACGGGACGCGCTCGACACGGCCCTTGTCGTCCACCACCGCCGCCCGCCACTGCTCGGGCACCACCCCCGCAAGCGGCACGCTCTCCGCCAGATCGAAGAACGCGCCCTCCTTCAGCGGCTGCTCCAGGTAGCGCTTCAGCAGGTCGATCGCGTCCATCACCGGCCGGTAGGCGGTGTTGTTGCACTTCAGCTCCAGCGCGCCCAGCAGCGGCGAGAGCATCCGGCGCCAGTGCGCCGAATACGACGACCGCAGCACCGTACGGACCCGGGCCTTGTAGCGAGCCTCGTTCGCCGCGGCCTCCGCCGCCAGCGCCTTCAACGTCTTCTCCCCGCCGACCACCGGATAGATCACCCGCCGCACCGTGCCGGACGGCTCCGACAGCGCCGCCTCCGGGACCCGCAGCAGCATGCCCTCCTTGCCCCGGACCTTCCTCAGCTCGGCGTTCAGCTCCTTGTCGACCCTCTGCTCCGCCCGGGTATTGATGGACTGCCGCCGCCGGCCCGCCGCGGTGTTGCGTGCGGTGGCCGTCAAAACGGTGCCAGTAGTCGATCCTGAGGTGTGGGTGATCGACGACGTGTCGTTCCCCAAGGACGGGAAGATGTCGGTGGGGGTGGCCCGGCAGTGGTGCGGGGCGCTGGGCAAGCAGTCCAACTGCCAGGTAGCGGTGAGTCTGCATGCCGCGTCCGACACCGCCTCCGTGCCGATCTCGTGGCGGCTTTTCGTGCCGCAGCAGTGGCAGGACGACACCGCCCGTCGGTCCAGGGCCGGCATCCCTGAGGAAGTGGGGCACCGGGAGAAGTGGCGGCTGGCCCTGGACCTGATCGACGAGGCGGTCTCCTGGGGCCTTGCGCCGCAGGTGATTGTCGCGGATGCCGGGTACGGCCAGAACAACGCATTCCGGCAGGCCCTGACCGACCGCGGCCTGGACTTCGTCGTCGCGGTGCGGGCGGATGAATCCGCCCACCCGTACGACGCTGTGCCCACCGCGCCGGCCTGGAGCGGGAACGGACGCAAGCCCGCCGCCCGCTACCGCACCAAGGCGCTCTCGCTGAAAGGCCTGGCTGCCGAATCCGGTCGCAAGGCCTATCGGCAGGCGACCTGGCGCAAAGGTTCCCAAGGTCCGATGCGCTCGAGATTCCGGGTGCAGAGTGTGCGTCCGGCCGGTGTCGCAGCCCGCACCCATGCGATGGCCCAGGCGGGAGGCTCTTCCGCGTGGGACGGGGTTCTGCCCGCCCTGGCCCTGCTCAGCGAATGGCCCACTGGTCAGAAGACGCTCACCGACTACTGGCTGACCAACCTGCCCGCCGACACCCCGCTGCGATACCTGGTCCGGCTGGCAGATGCGCTGGCGGATCGAGCACGACTACCGCGAGATGAAACACGGCCTGGGCCTGGACCACTTCGAAGGCCGCACCTGGCGTGGCTGGCACCACCACGCCGCCCTGGTCACCGCAGCTCACGCCTTTCTCACCCTCCGCCGCCTCGACCCAAAAGCCCAAGCGCCGGCCTGACCTTCTACCAGGTCCTCGACACGCTCCAGGACCACATACGTGCATGGACCGGCACATGCCCCACCTGCCACCGCGACATACAGCGGCCGGCCGCTCCGTCAGCTCAGCCGCGACTGTCAGAGGTGCGCAGTACTGTCCCGACATGGCAACCAGGATCAGTCTGACCCTCGACTGCAAGGACGCGAAGCTCCTCGGCGGCTTCTGGAAAGCGGCGCTGGGCTATGTCGATGAGCCGCCACCCGCTCCCTTCAAGACCCGCGAAGAGTGGCACGCGAGTTTCAACCTGCCGGCGGACGACTCAGTGGACGACGTGGCATGGCTCTGCGATCCCGACGGCATCGGGCCCCGGCTCTCCATCCTCAAGGTCCCCGAGCCGAAGACGGCGAAGAACCGACTCCATATCGACGTCCGGGTGCCAGGACACGGCAGCCCCGAGGAGCGGTGGGCACGGATCAGGGCGAAGTCCGAGCTGCTGGTGAAGGCGGGCGGTATCACTCTGGAGGAGTTCAACGGGCACCACATCATGATGGCCGACCCGGAAGGCAATGAGTTCTGCGTCGCCGCTGCCCGGCCTGAGGGCTGACAGGGTGCGAGGCTGCTCCCTGCGGAGCGCCGCGTTCACCGCAACCGTCTCTCGGCCCCCAATGAGTTCCCGCAAGCGGCTTATGGGCGGAACCATGGTCGGGATCTTCGGAAGTGGTTCCAACAAGAACGGCGATTGACCACTTGGTTCCAAGGAGCCTGACAAGTCAGGCCAGGCCGGGCACGCCTCCCAGGACGCCGACCGTCTCACCGCCACGCTGGAGGGGCGGGAGACCACCGTCGTCCCCGGGCTCACGGTCACCGCGCGGCCTGCGCCGTTCGACGTCAGCGACCACCAGCTGTTCAGGGACCCGTACGAGGCCGATGCCGTCGAGCTCCTGGCCGCCGCCGTGCAACCGCAGCCAGCCACTCCAACCTGCATGAACGCCACCACCCGGCTGTCCGCGTCAAGGTCGTTGGCGCAGGCGGTGATCGCCGCGGACCCGCCTGGGACCATTCCAAGGACGGCGTCGCTATGGCTCATCCGGGTCAGGCGCGGGAGTATCAGGGAAGCGCCGGGCAACGTGAGCTTGGAGACGATGCTCACCAAGATCGACAAGCTCCTGGCGGTGCGGGCGATCGGCCTGCCATGGGATCTGTTCAGCGACGTCGCGCCGAAGGTCCCGGCGGCCGGTGCGATGCTGCACGTCCGCAGACTGGCCGCCGGGGAACGCACGGCGGTCCCGGACGCGGCGCGGATCACGGGGGAGGCAGGCCTGGAGCTGGTCGCGGCAGAGACGGCCGGGACGGCCGAGGTGCTGATCTGGGAGCTGTCGGGTTGAACGGGGCGGCACGTCCGCCGTCGTTTGAGGGCCGTCTCGCCCGCCCGGGGACCGCGAACGGCTGGTCCGAAATCCCCAACTATTGGCAGCCCACTTGGCGGTGCACGCCCCAAGCGGGTTTGCGCCGTGACGGGGGCAATATGACAGCAGGATTGAGGTATCAGCGAGTAGCTGAAGTTCGCGAGAACGCCAACGGGAGTGCGAGCGCGAACAGGGCAACCGCCACCAGCCACGCTGTCATGCTGTTCGAAGGGTAGAGGGCAACGGCCCACCAGGCGTGAGCTTTGTGGCCATCGGGGTTGTAGACGCGGCCGAGAATGAGGTTGATGACGAGAAACATCATCCCTGCTCCCGCCGCCGTAGCTTCATTGGCGAGGCGGCGTGTGAGGAGCCCGAGGGCGAGAAGGAGAGTGACGTTGCGGGCGATGTCCATCCCCACCACCAATCCGGCCGCGTGTGCGAGGGCCGCAGTAAGAATGATGGCACCTTGATCAAACCGCTGGACGGGTTGGACCGCTGTGGTCTCAACGTCATGTAGATGCCGGTCCAGGCAATACATGACGGCGATGACGATCAGGACGGGGGTGAAGTAGGCGAGCTGGGCACTGCCCGTGGCCCCAAACAGGCTTGGGACAGGGACCTCGCTCGCCCCCACCGTCCAGCACACCGCGACGAGCAGGGCGAGCGCCGCAGGGGCGCTCCACCAGCGGCGCACAGTGATCGCATAGCGGTTCATGAGACGGCCCCGTTGCAGTGCTTCTGGCTCGCAGCCGCCTTGGTGAACCAGTCGGCCTGCTCGGCAGCGGGAAGCCGGCGAATCTTCTGGAGTGCCGACCATTCCGTAGGGGGCAGCGCCGCCCGTACACCCTCTTCGTCCACTCCAACCACCAGAGCAGCCCAGGCGGCGGCGGGAGAACCTGGCTGTCGGCAGTCATCCACACCAGCGAGCGCCGCTGTTCCGGTTACTGCGGATTCCGCTAGATTTGCGGCGTACTCGGCAGGGTCCTGACTGCCCCCGCGCGGGGGCAGCGACCAGTACAACGGCCACGTGCCCGCCTTGAGCGGAACCTTCGCCGAGGCGACGCGCAGCTCTTTCGGGACAGCTATTCCGGCACCCTTCAAGCGTGCGATCGGAGCCAGGGCGTCTCGCTGCAACTGTTCGGCGTAAGGCTCGTACTCCGGTGGTACACACACCCTCGGTGCTTGCCCGGTACAAGCCATGGCAACGGTGCGTGGGCTGGACGGGTTCTGGTAGCCCCAGTCCATCACCAAAGCCCGGCTGGCGACGAAGGTGACTGCCGCCACAGCAAAGGCAATGGCCACCGCCCAGGCACGTCGGCGCATCCGGGCCAAAACCCAGAAGGCGAGTGCCAAACCAGCAACAACACCCCATGGCACGAAATAGACAGCCGGGGTGACCACATCGGTGACGGTCGACAGCCCGTCGATGAAGCCACCCAGGTGACGCATCCAGGAGTTGGACATCGCGTGCGGCATGGACAGCCACGCCCAGCAGCCGATACCAGCAGCGGGTGCCGCAATACTCCTGGGCATCAAGAGCCCGAGGCACCAGCCGATGGCCAACCAGCCGAGGGGCAGCACGATCAGGTGCGCCACAGCGAGCCACCCGGCCCCACCGGGCAACACGCCCGCCGCATGGTGGGCCACGACGAGTGCCCCGATGACGAGTACGAGCAGAAGGATCAAGACCGGTGTGACAGCCCGCAAGAGTTGCCGTGCCGCGCTGCGTTGGCCGGTGGCACTCAAAGCACCGAGCAGACGATGACGACCAGCCTCCCACGCGGCAGCTGCGGCCACCGTCGGCGCGATGGCCGCGACGGCGTGGGCGGCTAGTTCACCGGACTCAACCCCATACCTCGACGGTGCGGTGAAGGCGGCGTCGTCGACGTACAGGCCTGCGTATATCGAGAGGGGAAGCACCAGCCAGGGCGTGGCCGAGGCACGGAGATTTGCCCAGGTAATCATTCGGCAGCCTCCAGGAGTGACGCGTAGGCGCTCTCCAGGCGTCGGCCAGGCGCACAGTCCGGTGCGGCACGGTCAGCGAACTCCTTGACCGTTCCCCTGAACCTCGATCTCCCCGATTCAAGGACCACGACCTCGTCGAAAGCCTCGTCGAGGTCGCCGATGTCGTGAGTGGAGACGATCACATGGACCTTGCCGCGCAGCGAAACCAGCAAGTCGAGGAGCCGGCGCCGCTGATGCGGGTCGAGTCCGACGGTGGGCTCGTCGAGAAGCAGCAGTTCGGCATCGTGAACGAGTGCCTGTGCGATAGCGACTCGCTGCTGCTGACCGCCGGACAATGTCTTGATCTTGCTGTCGATCTTTTCTGTGAGGCCGACTCGTTCGATTGCGCCCAGCGCGGCGTGCCAGGCGTCGCGTTCCCGCATGCCCTTGAGCCAGCCCACGTAAGCCACATGCTCTCTGCACGTCAGCCCGGGAAGGAACCCTGGACGCTGCGGTAGCCAGGAGACCTTGTTTCGGTATTCCCGCGTTTGTTTGCGGTTGGCCGGATCGAGCTCCCCGTACTGGACGCGTCCCGAATGCGAGAACAAGGCGCTGGCGCCAAGGGAGAGCAGGGTGCTCTTGCCCGCACCGTTGGGGCCGAGAAGTACGGTGTGGCCGGGCGAGAACGCCAGGTCCAGGCGGTCGAGGATCGGACGTGACCTGCTGCCGTATCGGAAGGTGCAGGACTGGTAATGCAGGGGCATGGGGTCCCTCGGGGCAGAAAGAGGAGCCCTCCTTCGGGGCTGCACTTGCGCAGTGTGGTGTAGCCCTGAAGGAGAGGAGGCGCTTAGTACGTTACGGTCAGTGACTTGACCCAGACATGCACGCCCACCAGGGCGTCGTTGACATTGTCGAACTGGCCGTCGGGAAACGGGAGGCGTCGCATGTCGGCGGCGGCCGTGCGCAGGCTCAGGCTCCGGCGGGCGGCCTCACGGGCAGCGCGGGCGGCGGCGCGGGGGCTGAGGTCGGTCCCGGTGACGCGGTGTCCGTGCAGCGCCAGGCCGATGGCCTGCGTGCCGATGCCGCAGGAACAGTCGAGCACCGCCGCACGGTCCTGGCCGATCAGGGCGTCCAGGGCGTCCCCCTGCCTACGGACGCTCACGTCCCAGTCTGGGTAGATCAGGTGGTAGTCGTCGGCCAGTTCGTCGTAGAAGCACGCCACCGATGTCTTGGACATGGACCGAAACTACCGTGCCTGATTCCCCGGAGGCCCTGGTCGTCCCGTGATCGGCGCGAACCCCCTCACTGACGACGGTGCCGTCATTTCCCGTGAACATCTGCGAGTGCGCTGACCGCCAACTGCTGTCGAAACTCGACGACAAACGCTGCTGCTGGACGTGAACGAAGCCACCGCCCGCCTGCGGCGTGGACCGCTTCGGTCAGGAAGCGGTCCAGGATCCCGAGCTGGCGCAGGGCCTCCGGGGTCGCGAGCGCGACCACCTCGATCCGGTGGCCGGACCGGCGATATGCCGCCGACGACGCGCGGGTTTCGTCGGGATCGGCGAGGGCGGATTCGACGACCGCGTCGAACCGGCGGACCCGGATGTGTTCTTCGACCTCGGCCTGCCAGCGGCTCGTGTCCGGCCGGACCTTCGCCCCGGCGGTGCGGACATCGGCGGCCAGGAGCGCGTCGTAGTGCCGGTGGGTGGCCTTGTAGAGGTCGCGGGCGACGCGCACGGCGCCGCCCCGGCGGTTCAGGACGCCCTGGACCAGGTCTGCGATATGGGTCTTCCCCGCGCCGGGCTGGCCGCCAACGATGACGACGACCGGGTGGCTCTGGCGCGCGGCGCCCTGCGTGAACGCCGGGAGGATCACCTGCTGCAGCGCCTGACGGCTCTCTCGCTCGGACATAGCGCCCGCGACGCTGCGCTCTTCCATCGGTTCCCCCGGACGGCTCTAGCTGTTGACAGATCAAGGTCAACATAACGCCCGTACGCAAAAAGAACGTCATTCGTACGGTGTGCGTACGCTAGTTGTACGGTTTGTGGGGTAGGGTGTTGGTCAGGAGGTGTTCCATGTCCGAGTTGTTCGACGCGGTCGACGCGCTGCTCGCGTCCCGCGCCACGCTGCCGCCACCGGCGGAGCGCAAGCGGCTGCGTGCCGCGCACGGCCTGACGATTGACGAGGTGGCAGGCGCGCTGAAGGTGCGCCGGGCCACAGTCAGCGGGTGGGAGTCCGGTAAGACCGAGCCCCGCCCGCCGGAGCGCGACGCATACGCCCGGCTGCTGGACAAGCTCGCGGAGCTCTACCCCGCCCCGACCGACGTGGCTGCGCCCGTCCAGGACGCTGCGGTGCCGGCCACGTTCACTGCCGCGCCCGCCCCGGCCCCGGAAGCGCGGACTCTGTCCACAGGCCCGGCGCCCGGCGCTGCGGCCATGACTGCATCCGAGAACACCCAGACCAACCCTGCCCCCGTCGCCGCTGCTCCGGCGGCCGCGCCGCGTCCGGCGCGCACCACCAGGCCGACGTCGTCGACGTCGCGCCGCCCGGGCGCGAAGAAGGCGGCCCCGGCCGGAACCCCGGCGGGCGGCACCGACCCGCGCTTCGAGAACGGCCCGCTGGCGGTCGTCGATGTCGAGGACGGGAAGGTGCTGGCGTACTGCGTCGGCGGGCTGGTCCTGGACGTGCCCGCCAAGTCGCTGCCCACCTTGGTGGACTGGACGCTCAAGGAGGCGAAGCTCGGGCAGCCGAAGCTGTCCGGTCCGGGCAAGTCGGCCGACCCGCTGCTCGTGCTCACCGAGTCAGCATTGGAGCGCTACGGCCTGCCGGTCGCTCTCACGGAGGAGGAGCGTCTGTCCGGGCGGTTGCCGGAGGGCCACAAGGTCATCAAGCAGCTGGTGCGCGCGGAGTGGAAGCTGACGAAGCGTGGGTTCGGGCCGTGGGCGCGGATCTACCGCCCCGCCACCGGTTCGGAGCGGGCCTGCGTGCAGCTGTGCATCCCGTCCTGGCAGGCGCTGGACACCCGGCACTGGGGCGAGGCCGGGCAGCTTCCGCCGCCGGAACTCGCCCGGGTCCTGGGCGTGTACGCGTCCCGGGTGATGACGCCGCGCGGCTCCACCGCCGTGACCGGCCTGGAGCTGATGACCGCGCTGCACCCGCCGACCCGGGCCTCCGAGCCGGACGCCGACGGTAAGCGGCACTCCGAGCACAACCCCGGCTCGCTGGGGAAGGACCCGGTCGATTGCGCGCCGTGCGAGGCCCCGGACGGGCACCCGCTCCTCAAGGATCTGCCGCGCTTCCACGTCCGCGGCCCGTCGGAGAAGCTGTTCGAGGAGGCGTACGACTGGGCGCGGCCCCTCACCGACGCCGAATGCCTGCGCCGGAACCTGGTGGGCATCGACGTGAACATGGCCTTCGCCGCCGGAGCGAACGGGCTGATCGTAGGCCTCGGCGCGCCGACGCACGTCAAGCAGCCGGTGTTCGACCCGAAGCTCCCGGGAAGCTGGCTGGTGGACCTGTCGCACGTCGACCTGTCCCGGGTGAAGGTCGGCAAGGACAAGTGGGCGGAGCTGGAGGCCGGCCTGCTGCCGAGCCCGTTCACGCCGAAGGGCGAGCGCCCGGAGGGCCCGGCCTGGTACGCGACGCCCACCGTCGCCTACGCGGTGGAGCTCGGCTACGACGTCGCGCCGATCGAGGCGTACGTCCGGTACGACAACGGCCGCTACCTGGACGGCTGGTACAACCGGCTGCGCGACGCCTACCTCGCCACGATGGCCGACCTCGGTGTCGACGCGGACCTGTCACCGGCCGACTTCCTGGCGGCGATGGACGGCTACCGTGGCCGTGACCCGGAGCTGGCGATCGTGGTGTCCGCGATCAAGGCGACGGTGAAGGGCGGCCTGGGGAAGCTGCGCGAGCGCCCGCGGGGCGAGGGGTGGCGGCCCGGCGAGCCGTGGCGTGCGCTGTCCCGGCCGACGTGGCGGCCGGACATCCGCGCCGCGATCATCTCCCGCACGCGGATCAACATGCACCGCAAGATCGTCAAGCACGCCGCGTTCACCGGGCAGTACCCGGTCGCCATCCTTTCCGACTGCGCCGTGTACGCGACCGACGGCGAGAGCCCGCTGGACTTCCTGCCCTACCGGGAGGGCAAGCCGCTGCCCGGCGGCTTCAAGCTCGGGGTCAACCCCGGCCTGGTCAAGTGGGAGGGCACGCAGAGCGTGCTGTGGGGCGAAGGCGTGCGCGAGCAGTTCAACGCCCCGGAGCTCAACCTCGCCCGGTACATCAAGGACGGCACCGTCACCGACAAGGACAACGGAGAGTAGGTAGACCGCGATGAGCATGTTCGGGGACGGCCTGGACCAGGCGGTGCAGAAGGCATTCACCCGCCCGATCCCGAAGTCGGCCGGCGCGCAGATGCGGTACCTGGTCAAGCAGCTCAAGGGCACCAAGGCGGTCGCCCAGATGCTGCGGGTCTCTCAGCGGACCGTCGAGCGGTACGTGAAGGACCAGATCAAGAAGCCCCGCCGCGACCTCGCCGCCCGCATAGAGCGCGAGGTGAAGGCCAGGTGGCAGCCGCAGATCCGGGCGAAGGCCCGCGAGCAGGCGGCGAGCACCGGCGGCATCGTCATCGACACCCGCGCCCGCCTCGGCTACACCGCCCCGATCGGCTCCACCGACCAGGACCGGATCCGGCACCTCACGGTGGCGCTGCCGCCGCAGTACGCCGCCCGCCTCTTCGACGCCCAGGAGCGGGGCGCCACCGACCAGCAGCTGCGGGAGATCGCTGCCGAAGCGCTCAAGGAGGTGTACTTCCAGGACGGCGGCCGCCGCGCCGGCTCCCTGGAGGAAGTCCGCTTCACGGACATCGAGCACCTGGAGTTCGACCTGTAGCAGCCGCGCCCCGTACAGCCCGCGGGCCCGGACCAATTGGTCCGGGCCCGCTCGTGTTCCAACGACGCTGTACAACACGTCCTGTCTCCGTGTTGCCTTAACCCGTGAACGGGGCGCGACCGCGCCGCCTGGAAGGACGGACCCCTTGAACGACCTGACGGCCAAGCTCTCCCAGGAGCAGACGACGCTCCTGAGCACCATGGCGCAGCAGTACCTCATGGAAGACGTGTGGCCCGTCTGGTCCTTCACCGTCGCCACCCTGGACAACTACGGCCTCGACGCGGAGAAGCTGATCCGCTCTCTGCCCCGCGTCGGCTCCCGCGGCCACTTCGGGCCCTCCTACGGGCTCACCTCGCATAACGGTTCCTACATCGCCGATGACGACCGCCCGGCGCTCACCATCGCGGCCTGCCTGCACCTGCCCGAACTCGAGCCGTATGTGAGCGACCCCTTCCTGCGGGTCCTCCACACGTTGATCGGAATGCAGCGCAGCGCACCCATCTCGACGCAGGAAGCCACCAGGCCGCAGTTCACCCTCGCCGACATCGAGCGGGAAGTCCCAGGGCTGCCCAAGCGCTTCGTGGCCAGGCTCCCGGGCGTCCTGGCGCTGGAACCGGCGACATGGGGCGGTTCCAGTGGCGGCACCGCGGCGGAAGGCACCTGGTGGCGTGAGCTGCGCCGGGAGATCCGCCAGTACAAGGAGGCCAAGACCCTCCACGACTACGTCCAGACCACCACCCGCCTCATCACCGCCCAGGCGAGCGAAATCCCGGGCACTGCCCCCGTCATGCCGGCCCCGGCGACGAGCGCCGCCCCAGGCCCCTACGTCGACGAAGCTCTGATCGCCGCCCTGGAAGCCAAGGACACCACTCTCCAGCTCGACAAGCTGCTCGCCCTGGTGGGCGAGCTCAACGCCAACCACGCCGATCGGCACACCTACGCCTGCCAGATGCTGCTGCGCGCCATCCTCGACCATGTCCCGCCCGCCTTCGGGCACCGTACGTTCGAGCAGGTGGTAGCCAACGTGGCGTTCGGCCAGACCGACAAGGCATACATCAAGAAGCTCACCGCCTTCCGCAACAGCGGCGATGACGCCCTGCACCGACCGATGAGCACCAAGCCCAGCCTCCTCAACATGGACGACCTGCCGCCTCGCACGTACATCAACGTGCTGCTTCAAGCCGTGCTGGACAGCCTTCCTTCGGTTCCGCAGCCCACGGCCCACGTTGGCGGCGCGTGACCCGAGCGCATGGGTCCGGACCACCTGGTCCGGACCCCTGGCATGCTGCGCGTCCGACTGCGATGTGCCGGTTTGGTGTCAGTGGGTGGGTGTCAGTGACGGGGTGTCAGGTGGGGGTGTTTGTGCTGGTGGGGTGTTGAGGTCGGGGCGGGGTCACTGACGTGGGGTGGTGTCTGTTGCCGATGCCACTGTCGTGGGGCGGTACACCCCATCTCGTGTCGCTGTCACGGGAACGGTATTTCTGATCTTTTTGCGGGGCGGGTGGGTTCACGGTGGTCTTCTGTCGGGCGTGTGGCCGGGGGAGGACCGGGTGGGGGAGCGGGAGCTTGAGGGCTTGGTCTCGGTGTCGCGGCCGGTGTTGGTGGGGCGGTTGCTTCAGCTGGATGCGGCTGGTGGTGTGACGTCGGCGCATGTGCGGGCGGGGGCGCAGTTGGCGGGGGTGCATCCGCGGACGGTGTGGCGGTGGGTGGAGGCGGCGCGCAGTGAGGGCCGTGTGGAGCGTCGGAGGCGTTCCCGGTTCGAGTTGTCGGAGGAGGCGTGGGAGGTACTGGCGCAGGCGGGCGGCAATGTGTCTGTGTTCTACCGGCATTTGAAGGAGTGCGGGGACGGGGATGCGGGAGTGTCGCTGGCTTCGGTGTACCGAGCGGTTCAGCGTGAGCTGGCCTCGGGGCGGGTGTTGCCGGACCGTGCCGTGGTACGCCGGGCGCGGGCTGAGCGGGAGGCCCGGCAGGCTCTGGCAGACCTTGCCGTCGCGGGTGTGGGCACCGGCACGCCGTCTGCTTGTGCCGCGGCTGGTCCGGCTGAGCTGACGCCCGCAGGGCGGGAGGCCGCGCCGGCGGGGGACGTGCCGGGCGTGGTGGTGCCGATGGGGGCTCAGGCGGTGCGTACGGCGTCGGTGCGTGCGGTGGCCGAGGCGGTGGGGCAGGCGATGGCGGCCGGGGGCGCGGCGTGTGTGTTCGGGGATGCGGGGCGGGGCAAGACGGTGGCGCTGCGGATGGCGCTGTCGGATCCGCCGGTGGGCTGGGGCGTGTCGTGGGTGCGGGTGCCGGTGCGTCCGTCGGTGTCGGAACTGCGGCGGGCGGTGTTCGAGGCTCTGGTGTTGCCGGGCCGGTTTCCGCACCGTTCGGCCGAGGCCGATGAGCGGATCGTCGGCGCCCTGGACGAGGCTCGGGTGCTGGTGGTGGATGAGGCACAACGGTTGCCAGCGCCGTGTCTGGAGTATCTGCAGTCGTTGTGGGACCACCCGCAGGCCCGGGTGGCGCTGGTGCTGTGCGGGGCGGGTAGCGAGCGCGCGGTGGCGCGTGTGCCGCAGTTGGCGTCGCGGGTCTGCGCGTGGCAGGAGGTAGGGCGTCTCGCCGGGAGCGAGGTGGCTGCGACGGTGTCTGCCTTTCATCCGCTGTGGGCTGGCGTCGCGGGTGGGGAGGTGGCGTGGATCGACCAGTCCTGCACGCACGGTGTCTTCCGTACCTGGGCTGCCTTGACGACGCATCTGCAGAACGCGCTGCTTACCGTGCCGGATGCGACGGTGGACCGGGCGCTGCTGCGGCGTCTGTTCCGGCGTTTGAGCCCTCCGGTCTGAGCGAATGTGCGGACAGGAGGGGGAGATGGAAGACGGTGGTGCGGTCGGCGCCGGGCGGGGCGGGCTTCCGGAAGCGTCGCGTACCGCGCTGCGCGGTGTGGCGGTGCGTCGGCTGCTCGCTCTGCGGGTGCGGGGCGAGCTGAAGACCGGCCATGTCCGGGTGGCGGCGGATGCGCTGGGGGTGTCGGAGCGCACCGTGTGGCGGTGGCTGGCCGAAGCCGGCCGCGACGAACGGGCAGCTGACGAGCCCGGGGCACGGGCCCAGACCGGCACGAGGTTCACGATCACACCGGAGGTCCGCGCGCTGCTGGCGCTGTGGAAGGGCAATGTCGCCGCGGTGCAGCGTGAGCTCGCTGCCCGCGCGGCCGGGCGCCCAGTAGCTGATGTCGGTACACAGGCCGGGCCGCCGCCGGGTACAGCTCTGCCGCCGGATGTGCCGTCGTTGACGACGCTGCACCGGGCGATCCGTCGTGATCTGATGCCGGGGGAGCGGGCCGGGCTTGCGGGTGGGGAGCGGGCGGCGCGCAAGCATGATGTGTTCCTGGCCCGGCCGCGGGGCTGGCGCAACCAGGTGTGGGAGACCGACCACATGCAGGCGCCGGTGCTGGTCGATGTCGAGGGCAAGGCCCGCAGGCCGTGGATCACCTGGTTCACCGACTGCGCCACCAACGCGATCACCGGGGTGGCCGTCACGCCGGTGCATCCGTCGCGGGAGTCGGTGCTGGCCGCGCTGCGCTCTGCGGTCCTGCGGGAGGAGCCCTACGGTCCGTTCGGTGGTCTGCCGGAGAAGGTACGGGTGGACCGCGGCAAGGACTTCTTGTCCAGGACGGTGACCGCCGCGTTCGATCTCCTGGACGTGACGGTGGAGGACCTGCCCGCCTACACCCCCCACCTCAAGGGCACCGTGGAGGGCCTCAACCGGGCGGTGGAGAGCATGTTCCTGGCCGCGCTGCCCGGCTACGCCCGCCAGCCCCGCCCCGGCAAACGGGCTTCCCGCCCGAAGGACGAAGTGCTGCTCGGCTTCGAGGACTTCACCGCCCGGCTGCTGGCCTGGACGCTCTGGTGGAACACCGAGCACCGCCCGGCGCCGCTGCGGGGCAAGACTCCGCTTGAGGCGTGGCAGGACGATCCCACCCCGCTGCGGGACGTGCCCGCAACAGATCTGTGGACGTTCACCCTGGAGGACGCCGGCACTCGCACGCTGACCACCCGCGGCATCCGCTTCAGGAAACGCGACTACGTGGGGCCGTGGATGACCGGCCAGGCCGGGATCCAGGTCAGGGTCCGCTTCATGCCCCACCACGACCACCGCATCGAGGTCTACCACGCCGCCACTGGCCGCTACCTGGGTCCCGCGGACCTGGCCGACCAGGCCACCGACGAACAGATCAGCGCTGTACGAAGAGCGCGGGCCGCCCGCACCCGCCGCCTGAAGAAGGACCTGGAGGCCTCCCAACGCGAGCGCTACGCCGCCGTGAACCAGCCGGAGGCGCCTCGGCGGCTCGGCGCGCTGACCACCGCGCAGGCCGAGGCGGAACTTGCCCAGACTGCCGACACCGACCTCGCGCAGATCGCGCTGCCGGACCTCATCCCGCCCGCCGCGCCCCCGGCCGACTGGCGCACCCCAGCTTCCCTGGCCGCGCTGACCACGCCAGGCCTGCCCGTCCCGCTCCCGTCCGGCCGTGACTCCACCGCTACAGCCCCGGACGGCTCGGACGGACGGGCCGCACGTCCCACCACCGACGAAGACGGAGACGCCTCGTGACCGCGGCCACCTACCAGTACGTCGACCTGCCCGATGCGTCCGTGGTCACCACCCGCGCCCTGCTCACCGCCCGGGAGAACATCACCGACACCGTCGCCGCCCGCGCCATGATGTGCATCCACGGCGGCGCCGGCTTCGGCAAGACCCTCGCCGTCAACACCTGCCTGCGAAACCTCGAACCGCACGAGGACGTCCGCAAGATCACCTTCCGGGCCCGGCCCACCGCCCGAGCGGTGCGCTACGAACTGTTCACCGCGCTCGACCTGGCCGGGGAACCACCGCGCCACCCCAGCGAGTTCGACCGCCTGCTGAAAACCGCCCTGGCCGAGCGCCCCCGTACCTTCCTGGTGGATGAGGCCCAGTGGCTCAACGGGGAGGCGTGTGGATGACCGGGTTATTCGTGAGGTGAGGGTTGCTTTTCTGCAGCTGTCTCGTTGATGGATTCGGTGGCACAGAGGTTGTTCAGGTGCCGCCTTAACCAAGAGTCATTGCTGGTTGGTGGTGGAGTGTGGCGGGGAAGCCGTTTCTTCGGCTGGTCGAGGGCGGGCTCTGCGGCCCTGCTCCCGAGGCCGGGCAGGTACCCGATGTGTGGGCGTTCCAGACCCGCTGCGTGCAGGCATTCGCCTCGACATGGACAGCGAGAGGCTTCGCTCCCACCACGATCGGCTGCTACACGTCGCTGCTGCAACGGGTGCTGGACCACTATGACCGGCCGGTGTGGCAGATCGAGCCGGCCGATGTGGACGCGATGCTCCACTCCCTGGTGGTGGCGGGGCGGGCGGCGGGGACCAGACGCCAGTACCTGCAGATGCTCCGCACGTTCCACACCTTCATCCAGGCCCGCTACGCCACCGAGATCCGCACCCTGTACGGCACCCCAGTGGCCAACCCGCTGGACCGGTTCAACCGGCTGCGCCATGTCTTCGACGACACCCCGCGCATCCTGCCGCCCACCGCCGAGCGCCTCACCGCGTTTTTCGCCTTCGCCCGCCAGCGCCTGACCACCACGTCCGACTACCCGGCCGCGGCAAGGGACTACGCACTGCTGCGCACCCTCTACCACTCCGCTCCCAGAGTGAGCGAAGCCATTCGCTTCGACCAATGCGACGTCCATCCCGCACTCGGCCCGACAGGCAAACTCCACGTCCGATTCGGCAAGGCGGCCAACACCTCGGGGCCCCGCCCGAGATGGGCACCCATGCTCGACGGACTGGACCAGATCCTCGCCTGGTACCTGGGAGACGTACGCCCCTTCTTCCCCGACACCGCCCCGCTGTTCTGCGACGCCCACGGCCAGCCGCTGAAGCCGGACACCGTACGCGACCGCCTCTGCCACCTCCTGGACCTGGAAGGCCGCCCCGCAGACGACCGGTTCACCCCGCACGATCTGCGCCGGGCCTGCGCGACCCACACTACGAGAAGGGCATGGACCTGCTCACCGTCCAGCAGCTCCTCGGTCACTGGCACATCGCCTCGACGATGGCCTACGTGCGGCCCTCGCTCACCTTCGTCGAAGACGCCTGGCGCCGCGCCACGTCGACCGCCGTCACTAACCTGGCCAGCTGACCCCAGGGCAGGACACCCATGACCACACCACCCCCTCTGCACGCCGTCGAGCCCATGCCCCCGCCACCGCAGGTGGAGTGGAGACTTCGGATGACCGCGGCACAGCGCGGTATCTGGACCGGCACCGAACTGCGCCGCCTGCTCGCCGAGCGGGCCGGTCTCGAGCTGTCTGCGGCATCGGTGTCCGCCCTGTTCACCAAACAGCCCTCCCAGGTGAAGCTCTCTACCCTGGCCGCCCTGTGCGCCGCCCTGGACTGCACCCCAGGCGACCTGCTTACCGTCGGCGAGCCCGCCATACCCCCACCACCTGGACCACGCACCACCCCACCACCTCGACAGCAGCCCGTGCCCAGCCACCGATCCCTGCCACCGCTGTGACCGCACCCCGCCCCGCACACCCCGCGACGGACCCGCCCACGACCACCCGTGCCACACCCTCTCGTGTCAAAGACAACTGCCCGGCCTGCCACCGACTGCGCTGGCTGCACCCCGACACCGGCCGCTGCCCCTGGTGCTCACGCACCTGCACGCTCTGCGGCGCACCACGGCGCTCCGCCCAGGACCTGTGCGCGGCATGCCGACGCCGATCCGCCGGAGAACGAGCTCGGGGCCCCTGCCAGCACTGCGGACGCCGACGTGCCCTCGACGCGGCGACCCAGCGCTGCCGAGCTTGTACCGATCCCACTGCCGCCCCGCCCCCAGCCCACTGCGAGCAATGCGGAACCAGCGGCCGGTGGGCCAAAGGCCTCTGCAAGCGCTGCTACGAGCATTCACCCCACACAGTCCTGACCCGCGCGGCGGGCTGGGCCAAGCGCATGCCCGCCCCGCCCTCCTGGTGGAGCGACCTCGCCGTACACCTCGCAGCGCACCGACACCCGATCTACGCGGCCGACCTCATCGCCACCACCGCGCGCCTGCTCCTCCACGCCGAGTCCTGCGACCCCTGCAGCCTCCTCGCCCGCGCTAAAAGCGATGCCCCCGAACTCGTCGGAGCGCTCACCGACTTCTTCCGCACCCACGGCCACCTCGACCCACCACCACGCCGCTCCGACAGACGAGCAACAGAACGCCGAGCCCGCCGCATCGAGGCCACACCCACCCCTCTGCGCCCCCAGGCCAAGAAGTTCGCCGCCTTCCTCCTGCGACAGCGCGAGCAAGCCGAACAACTGGGACTACGCCCCAACCAGCTGAAAACCATCGAGATCCGACTTACTGCCGTCCGCGACCTGGCCCTCCACCTCCACACCGAGGGCCACACGAACTGGGCCAGTGTCACCACCGCCCATCTGGAATCCTTCCTGGCCCTCAACCCGGCCCTCCGCGCATCCCGACTCGCGGGACTGCGCCAGTTCTTCGCGTACGCCCACTACTCCAAAGCCATCCTCCACAACCCCACCGACCCCATAAATGCCGTACAGCACAGGGGATTCAAAGGTCCCACCCTCACCCTGACCCAGCAGCGCACCCTGTACCAGCGGTGGACCACCCACCACGACATACACCCGCACGAGGCATTCATCGGCCTCGCCGCCCTGCTCCACGCAGCAACCATCACCGAGCTGCGCCAGCTCTCTGACACCGGGATCAACCCCCATCACCACAGCGTCCACTTCCCCGGCAGATCCCTGGCCATCCCGCTCGACGACGCGACCTGGACCGCACTCCAACGCTGCCAAGAACACCGACACCAACTGGGCTCGGACAACCCCCACCTGCTCGTCACTCGGCTCACCCGCACCCACCACGGCCCCGCCGGCGCCGCTCACATCCGCGACACCCTCGCCCCTACTGGCCTCCGGCCCCGCATCCTGCGCTCTACTCGCCTGCTCACCCTCGCCGATGAACTCGACGCCAAGACCCTCACCACCTCACTGGGGATGTCCTACGCAGGAGTCGCCCACTACCGGCCCAGCCCGAACCTCACCAAACCAATATGACGGTCCGAGCCCGGCGAACCGCTTGAGCTGCTCCTCGCAATGTCTATGTCCACCCAGGCATGGTGCCTTAGCGGTCTCTGGATCACCCCACGCCGTAAAGGGCTGCCTCCCGGCACACGGCAGGCAACCCTCCGCCGGAACTCATGCCCAGTCCACGCTCAGCTTCCGTAGTGCGTCGCGCTGTTCCGCGCTGAGTTTGTCCCGCCGCGACTTCGCCGTCCATCACTGTGGTCCTGGACCCCGGCGACGACGCGATTCACACGCACACTGCTCTGGCCGCCCACCATCCGCCGTCCGGCCGGATCACCCTGCACCCCGGCCCGGGCACCACCAGCGAGACCGGCCTCGCCCACGACCTTCTCGCCGCCCTGGGCAAACCGCCCCTGCTCCCGGGCCGCTTCCTTGCCGGCCGTCAGCCCGCCTGGCAAGCAGCTACCGCCTGGATGACCGCCCTGCCCATTACCCGGCTGACCGTCCTGCGCGCCCACCGCCTCACCGCCCGCCGCACGACGCGCCTCCTGCAGCTACAGGCCCTCACCGGTATCCACCTGACCCTGGTCTGCCACCGCCCACACCTCCCCGCCGCTCTCCACCAGGCCCTGCAGACGGCCGACTACTCCCTCACCGCCGACTTCGAGGCTGCCCACCGCCACTACTACGGCACGCCTGTCACCGAACCCCCGCCCGCAGACGAGCCCGCCGGGCCAGTCGGCCGGTGGCTCAACCTGCCCGCACTGGACCGCCTCGTCTCCTACGACAGCCCCCGCCCCTGCGCCGACCCGTGCACGCCACCGTCGATCGCCTGGCGGCACCGCCCACCGCCCGCGCCTCTCACCGCGCCCACCGCCCGGCGCGTCGCCCACCGGCTGCACGCGGCGACCGCACATCCTCGCCTGGCCGCGGCCGTCGCTGCCGCACTGTTCACCGGCGCCTCCCTCCAGCAACTCGCCACCGCCCGCCCCCGCGACTACGACGACGCCGCGGCCATGCTCGCCCTGCACGACCGCGCCCGCTACACCGACGGCTGCGCCGCCTACCCCGTACCGCCCTGGGCCGGCGGCTTCCTGCGGGCCGCGGCCTGCTTCACCCGCCTCGCCTCCGGCGAGGAGCAGGAATTGCTTGCCGCGCCAGGGGACCGTGGGCACCTGCTGCGCGTGGCGGAGACGGCCAGGCTGCGCCCGCCCCAGCCGCTCGCGGCTCGCCGCAAAGGCCCGGTCGGCCGTGTGGAGTGGGACTGGCGCGAGCGGCAGGAAGCCGAGAGGTACGAAGCGGTACCGGCCAGCCGCGCCAGGTCCCCACGACGCTGAACACCCTGACGTTGTTACGCGACGGGCCAGGCTCAGCCGATCGAGAAGTCGGCGAACTCGAGGTCGCTGAAGGCGATGTGCAGGCCGTGGGCGCGGTGGCCCCCGTCGCGGAAGTAGGCGTGCCCCAGCGCGCGAGCGAGGATCACCATCTGCTGCTGCTCGCCTGCGCCGGCATCCCGGGCGGCGAAGAGTTCCCGGGCGACCTCTCCAGGCAGGTACTGGGTGATCCACCGCACCCGCGGGTCGTCCGAGGAGCCTGCAGGAGCCGCGAACCCGAATCGCGCCCTGGTGTGGAAGACGAAGCCCTCCGCCTCGGCCTGGGCACGCCGACGGGCCCGTATTCGGGGCTGCCACCGAGCCAGGACCGCTTCCTCGATCGCCTGGGCATGCTGCGCACCTGGCGGACGACGTGTTCCGGGCTTCTTTGTCACCCACCGCTGCACGGTGCGCTGTGAAACGCCCAGGAGGCGTGCCACCTTCTTCGTGGAGCCCTTCTCGGCCCTCATGAGGAAACGCAGTGCCGAGGCGCCTGTAGGTACCGGGCGCGTCAGCAGCGCTCGCTCAATTCCGTCGCTGATCTCCCCCACGACTCTCCCCGGCGCTTGACCCCTATGGCTGTCTGCGCTGCCATACCTCTCACAGACGCGGCCTCCCACGATCGAGATCCGCCGTACAGGGCACACGATGGGCAAACCTGGGCTACAGACGCAGAACGGGAGACAGGGACGGTGACGGACCGAGGGCAGAGCGCCCCGGTTCGACCCGCCGATTGCCAGTGCTGCGTGGGCGTCTTTGGGTACGCAACAGGGCAACGAGCAAAGTGCTGAGGTGCATGCCATGGCTGTGCGTGCACCCACTGCGCGAGTGCCGTCAGCCCGCACTGGAACGCCTGCTGCGCCTTGCTCGGGGAGGAGCCGCGCCCAGGTGTCCGGGCTTCTGCTGCTCCAGTCACAGTCCGATGTCGTCGCCGTCCATGAGGACGCCGGGTGTGATGCCGGGCAGCTGGCCGTCGGCATCGGCCAGGTCGGCGAGGACGCGGTGGTGGCGTTGCCAGTCCAGTGGCCAGGGGCAGTTCCAGTCCGGGTCGTTCGCGGTGAGCTGCGCCGCGCGCTGCGCCGCCCGCTCCGGGTCCTGTGCTGCCCACTTCAATCCGAGGTCGACGAGGGGCCTTGACCCTGGAATCCTGCTGATGCCGCTACGCCGCTGCGCCTCCGAGGATCCTCAGTGAGTACCTCTCGTATGCGCGGTGCAGAACCATCCTCACCGGGCCCGAGACCAACACTCCGCTGACAACGTACTCCTTTTCGATTCCCGTCTTGGTCACCTGCTTCTCGTACAGGGAGTCGGTCTCCTTCTTCGCCCGGTCGAGCCACGAGGACGCCTTGTCATGGTCGATTCCGGCGACGTCGAGACCTGTGCAGGAAGCCAGGAACTCGAAATCGCCTGGTTCCTTCGTACCCGCGCGGCACAGCAGGGAGGACATGTTCTTGTGATCGGCGTAGCCGGCCGACACGGTCATCCCGTTCTTGCCGCGCCCGTGAACGTACGTCCTCATTTTCCCGTTGGGCATCTCCTGCTCGATGGGCTTTTCGAGTCGGATCTTCCAGTCCTTCGCCAGTCCGGTGAGGAAATCGTTCCCGGTGTATCCCGTGGCCATCGTCCTGCCCGGGCTAAGCGTGGCCTGTTTGTCGCTGGTCACCGCATGCTTGGGCAGATCGGAGGCCTGCGGCAGGGTCTGTGTTGCGGACGGCTCGGGACGAGGTGCCACTGTCCTCGGCGCTTGTGGCGATGCCACGCCGGGGCTGTCCTGGCCACAGGAGGCGGTTCCCACCGCGCCGGCGACGAGAGTTATCAGTACGACGGGAACGCGGAGGGCGGCCCGTGTCCCGAGCCACTGTCCACCCGAACGCGCCCTCTGGATCTGGGGTATCACCGAGAGCCCACTCCTGCCGGGAACTTGAAGCCGTCCTGGACGACAGCCGCCAGCATTCCGGATACGGCCATGATTCTCTTGCGTACTTCTCTCATGTGCACATGCTCTCCGAGGGTGATGTCTGCCGATGCGGAAGCGACTTGCTATTGAAACCAGCACCGGACGCTACACGGCCCACTCCACCCCGAGCTTGCGTAGTGCGTCGAGTTGTTCGGCGGTGAGCTTGTCCCGCCTGGACTTGGTGTTGCTGTACCAGATGCCGAGCTTGGTCTCGGTTCCGTCGGGCAAGGTCTCCACCGCCTTCCGGGGTACCGGTCGGCCCACGCCTTCCCGTTCGACCCATTGCGCGAGTGCCGTCAGGCCTCGCTGGAACGCCTGCTGTGCCTTGCTCGGGCCCTTCGCCGTACGCGGGGCAGCCTGGGCGGCAGGCGCCGCCTCAGCGGGCTGGACGCCCAGCGCGGTCAGCCGCTCCTGCTGCTCGGGGAGGAGCTTCGCCCAGGTGACCGGCTGCTTCTGCTGCTCCAGCCACTTGCCGATGTCATCGCCGTCCATCAGCACGCCAGGCTGGATCTCGGGCAGCACGCCATCGGCGTCGACCAGGTCCGCGAGCACCCGGTAGTGCCGCTGCCAGTCCAGTGGCCAGGGGCAGTCCCAGTCCGGGTCGATCGCGGTGAGCTGCGCCGCGCGTTCCGCCGCCCGCTCCGGGTCCTTGCCCAGGCCGTTCTTCTGGCCCTTCCGGCGGAGGTTGGCCATGTGCTGGCCGACGGGCGTCATCGCCTCGCCCTCGCCCCATACCGCGTCTTGCCGGGGTGCGAGGTGTCCGGTGGCCCGCTGGTAGGAGCGGAGCGCGGCGAGTTTGTTCTCCCAGGCTTCTTCGCCGGGCTCCCAGACCATCCCGGCTTCGGGTGCGTCCAGCAGGGTCTTGCGCCGCGCTTCCAGCTCCCCGGCCCGCAGTGCTTTCCGCTGCTGGTGCACCCACCTCCCAAGGGGGAAGTCCTTCGTGACGCCCACCTCGACCTCAACGTCGTAGGGCACGGCATAGAGGCCGGTGATCTCGTTCTCGGCTCGCCAGCGGAGGAGGGCCTGGTAGCCCTCGAGCCAGACCAGGCTCTCGGGCCGGTAGACCCGGGTGCGCAGGAATGCGGCGATGGTCGCGGCGTCACGAGGGGTGGAGAAGTGGAGTAGGGCGGACTCGGCGGCGGCGTGGGTGTCGTCCTGCTCCTGGTCCTCGCTGTGGTCCTGGCCGCTGGCTCCGACGATCCGTCCGTCCTCGTCGCGCTGGACGTGGACCTTGCGCTTGCCGCTGGTGAGGGCGCGGGAGGCGAGCTGTTCGACCAGGCGCTCATCGTGACTGCGCAGGCCCTGGAGAACCGCCACAAGGGGCCGGAACGAGGCGCTGGCGACCATGTCGGTCGGGTCTTCGCCGGGCTCCAGGAACACCGGCACGATGATCCGGGCCACCTTCGTGCTGCCATCCTTGTTGAGCCGCAGCGCCCGGCCGATGTTCTGCACGATCTCGACCTGGGAACCGCGGGTGTCCGCGAAGCAGACAGCCTCCACACCTCGCTCACCGGTGATGTCGACGCCTTCCCCGAGCACGCGAACGCTCGCGAGGAACGCGCGGTGGACCCGGCGGCTGGCGGCGTCGATGCCGCCTGCGAACTGGCGCAGCACCTCGCGCCGCTCGCTGACGAGGTGGTCGCCGCACAGCCACGCCGACCAGACGCGGTCCGGGGGTACGTGGCGGCCGGCCTCGAGTTCGTAGAACTCCGCGTCGATGGAGGACTTCGGCAGCTTGTCCGCGGCGGCCAGGTCCTCGTCGGATGCGTCGTTGACGTACAGCTCGGCAGCGGTCCGAGGCAGCTTCTCCGCGAACGCGGCGGCTTCCTCCACCTTCTGGTGAAACGTCATGACCGTGCGGAGGTTGTACGCGGCGGCGTGCTCCAGGAGCGCGGTCTGCAGGAGGGCCAGGCGCCGGCCGCGCCGCGCCTCTTCGGACTCCCCGATCACGGGGGAGGGGTCGCGGATCTCCAGCACGTCGATCTCGAACCCGGCGAGGATCTCGCGCTCGATCGCCTCGCTCAGACCGAGTTCTGCGAGCCACGCGCCGTACGTGCCGTCCGGGTCGTCGGCCATGGTCGCAATCTCCACCTCCTGGCCGTCCGCGCCCTTCTGCGGCCGGGCCGCGGCGAGGATGCGCGGCGTGGCGGTCAGGTAGAGCCGGAAGGCCGCCGGGATACGGGCGTTGTCATGGATCGCCGCCCACGGACGACCAAGATCACCAGCGGTGCCGTGTGCCTCATCCACGATCGCGAGGTCGAAGCCCGCCATCTGCTGGCCATAGAGCCGCTCTCCGCCCGCCAGAGCGGCCTCCAACGGCCCACGAACCTTCCCCTGGCCCATCGGTGCGTCGATGTCCTCGCGGTCCACCAGGGAGGCGTACGTGGCGAACACGACGACCGGCCCGGACCCGGCCCACAGGGCCAGTTGGATCGGGTTGGTGGTGGTGCGCACCCCCAGCGAGTTGAGGACCGCATCGTTCTCCAGCGAGCACACCGCGACCATCGGGGCCCGGTGGCCCACCAGGCGCCACGCTTGGGCGGTCTGCACGAGCAGGTCCAAGGTTGGCACGGTCACCAGGATCCGGCCGCCCGGGAAGCAGTCCAGCGCGCACGCGGCGGCCGTGATCGTCTTGCCCGAGCCGGTCGCTGACACGATCGTGCCCCGGCCACCCTGCGGGGGCACAGATGACCTTGCAGGAAAACCAACCCACCTCCGGAATTTTTCCTTCTGATCTACCTGATGCTCTCGAAGCTGAAAATAACCCTTCACTCTGCTCGCTCTCTCATCTCGCCTGTTCAACCGTCGCCGTAAAATAAATTCTCACCAACCGTGCTCAGGAGGGCCGATGACGTCCTTTCCGATCATGCGAGCAAGGTGACGTGCTCTGTCTTCATCACCGGGATAGACGTGGACGTAGACCGTATGTCCCGCCACTGGTTCATGGTTGGCATCGATGTTGAAGCAGGCCTGAACGCCTGTGCGTGCGTACTCAGGTCCTAGGCCGAGCTCCGGTATGGCCGGCCACCTGAGAGCCATCCACGCGAGCTGCCCCCACACCGCAGGGCGCAGCACCTCTACGGCCCTGGAGAGAACGTCCCCCTCCAAGACTTCCTCCGCATCAAGCTGCATGGGCAGCAGTCCAGTCAACACCGCGGCGTCATCAGACAGGTCGGCACCCCGAAAGTTAGAACGACGGTGGGAGAACCACGCATCCGGAAAGAGGTTACGAGCCTTCAGCACATCATCGACATCGCCCAGCTCTGCATCGAGGTATCCAGTCTCGCCTTCATAACCCTCTCCGCACCGGACAAGATCGAAAGCCACAGAAATAATGCTTGCTGCGTCAAAGGTTCGGTAGATCGGATAAGCCTGCGCGTTGCCCATCAGTGGTCCCCAAGCCATCAGTATGTCACTCGTTTCTGCCAACGGTACATGCTGAATCAAACTTGATGCACCCACTACACTGGAACCCGATACGGACGAGCGACCCCCCACCCCTTGTAGCCAGCCAAGCCCGCGTAGCGGGCTTCAGGTCCTGGAGGCGTAGCCGGAAGAACCAGGGTGGGGGAGCGCAGCGGACACACCATCAGACGGATGCGAAGTATCCGTCAACTCCCTTACAAGAGTTCCGATCACTCGCGCCTGACATCCCGCCAGACAGGGCCCCGCACAGCGGGGCCCACCGGCCCGCAACGCGGGCCGGCCCCCCAACTCCAGGAGCGAAGCGGAGGGAGTTGGCCCGGCTCTGCCGGGCACACTGCGCGAAGCGCAGACTCCGTGAAACGGAGTCAACTCTGGTGCGCAGCACCAGAGTCCGCACCCGCGGAGCGGGTGCGCAACCACCGCGCAAAGCGCGGTGGTTCGCTTGCACATCGCGCAGCGATGTGGTA